>JBLYYN010000315.1:0-8287 GCA_048550535.1 Gammaproteobacteria bacterium | reverse complement strand
CCAAATCCTGCGGCGCCCGCGATGATAATGAGTGCGAGTAACTGGAGGGTGTTTTTCATAGATTAATTCAAAGCCTGTTTGATATGAGGGCCAAATGTTTCAGCGGGCATATAGCCAACGACTCGATAGTTTCTCTGTTCCTTGCCCTGGGGGTCATAAAAGATAATCGCCGGTGGGCCGATGATACCAAAATGCTGGTACAGCTGTTTATCCTGTTTATCATTTTCCGTGACATCAGCCTGTAGTAATAGAGTATTTTTCAGCTCGGCCTGAACTGCGGGGTCATTGAAGGTATATTTTTCCATTTCCTTGCAGGACACACACCAGTCGGCATAAAAATCCAGCATGACGGGTTTTTGTTGTTGTTGGGCTATCGCCAGTTGCTGGTTTAAGCCAGCCAGGCCCTTGATTTGTTTGAATTTCAGGTGTTGTTGGTTTTGAGCGGATGGGCTACTGGCCATGGCCAGGCCTTTCAGCGGTTGCAACATGTCTTTGCTACCTGCGGAAGCCCCAATCAGCAACAGCATGCCATAGGCAAACAGGATCAGTCCCAGGCCTTTCCAGAGTCGGGTCCAGCCGGTGCTTTCAGCTTTCAGGCCTTCCAGGGCGCCCATGTAAATCGATGACACAATAAACAGAATGGCCCAGAGTAGTATAGCCGTGGTGGCAGGAATGATGCGTTCCAGCATCCAGATGGCTACACCCAGTAACATGACTCCGAAAATGGCTTTGATGGCATCCATCCATGCGCCAGCTCTGGGTAATAGCTTGCCGGCGGAAGTGCCAATGACAACCAGGGGGGCGCCCATACCCATACTCAGCGCAAACAGAGCCAGGCCGCCGAGTACGGCATCGCCGGTCTGGCCGATATAAATCAGTGCTCCGGCCAGGGGAGCAGCGACACAGGGGCCCACAATCAAGGCTGACAGGAATCCCATAATAGCCACGCCCACATAGGTGCCGCCCTGTTGTTTGTTGCTGTATTCCGTCAGTCGGCTCTGGATAGCGTTTGGCATTTGTAATTCGTAGAAGCCGAACATGGATAGTGATAGCAGTACGAACACGGCGGCAAAGCTGCCCAGGATCCAGGGGTTCTGGAAAGCAGCCTGCAGGTTTTCACCAAATACACCGGCAACCACGCCGGCGGCGGTGTAGGTGGCAGCCATCGCCAGTACATAGATCACCGACAGGGTAAAGGCGCTGCGAGTGCTGATCTTGTCACCCTGGCCGATGATGATGCCCGATAATATGGGAATCATCGGGAATACGCAGGGGGTGAATGCCAGTAGCAGTCCAAAGCCGAAGAAGCTGAGAATGGTTAACCAGCTGCTACCGGATTTAAGGGACTCTGCGATTCTGTCCTGTTCGGAAACCGGTGGCCCGGATTGCTTTATCGTTGTAGCTGCAGCAGCACTGCCTATGGGGCTAAGCTTGAGGCTGATGTCCTTGGTGATGGGAGGATAACAGATGCCGGAAATCTCTGAGCAACCCTGATATTTAACCTTGAAATTGACCGATTCAGCCTCATTTTTAATAGCAGTAATCGGCAGGCTGGCCTGGACTTCATGGTGGAATACATAGATATCACCAAAATATTCATCGTGTTTAAGTTCGCCTTCCTCTATCTGGAGTTCGCCGGTGCTGACCCGGCTGTTATCATCGGCAATGATTTTAATCTTGTCTCGGTATAAATAGTGACCTTCGGCGATTTCCCAGTGGGCAACCACCTGACCGGCTTCGGAACGGGTGCTGAGTATGAAGGCCTGGTCGGGTTCGAGAATGTCATCGGCACCACCGCCAAAGCCACCACCCATGGGGCCGATGGCACTGAAGGGATCACTGGCCCAGGCACTATGGCCAGCGAAGGTTAGACAAAGTATCAATACGGCTTTTGCCCAGATAATGGCGGGTTTACTCATTAATCAGTCACTCTCGTTGGTCGAAATAGATGTTAAAGGACTATCATTTAGAACCTGACACCCATGGTTAAGTTCTTCAGTGAGAATGGAACATAATGCTTTTGGTGGTGTCATGGCAAGTACCCTGTATAGTATTCCTGCAAACACTTAGTGTTTGCTTAAATTAAAGAGATATTTCTAAATGATGCGTTTTTGGCCGGTTTTATTCTTTATTATCCCCTTAATTGAGGTGTATTTTCTGATTCAGGTTGGGTCGGTGATTGGTGCCGGCTGGACTATCTTGCTGGTGGTGTTAACCGCGGTAATTGGCGTGAGTCTGTTACGCCAGCAGGGTCTGAGTACCTTGATGCGGGCTAATCGGCTGATGTCCCAGGGCCAGATCCCGGCCATGGAGATGCTGGAAGGCCTGGTGCTGGCCGTAGGCGGTGCACTGCTCATCACCCCCGGTTTTTTCACTGATGCTCTGGGATTTTTCTGCCTGATTCCGATTACACGCCGCGGATTAATTCGATATTTACTCTTGAATTCCACCATCCAGGCCTCATATAGCGTTGACAGAGAAAAGCAACGCCACCAGGGCTCGAGAACGATTGAAGGCGACTATACCCGGGAGGATTGATCTATAAACGATTAGGTCTTTTGGGGCGGTGCCTCTAAGGGTTGCTCGCTAGAAATATAATGCTTTTGTGTTTCTAAATAGGGCAATACTCTTGACTCAAGGTGGAACGTGACTATCATTGGCACTCATCGCATGAGAGTGCTAATTTAAGCCCAAGAGGATAGAAATAATATGAATATTCGTCCATTGCACGATCGAGTGGTCGTAAAACGTATGGAAGAAGAGCGCACCAGTGCCGGTGGTATCGTGATTCCCGATTCAGCAACCGAAAAACCTTCCCGTGGCGAGATTATTGCCGTGGGTAATGGCAAGGTGTCTGATAACGGCGAAGTCCGTGCCCTGGATGTAAAAGTGGGTGATGTAGTGCTGTTTGGCAAATTTGCCGGTACCGAAGTCAAGGTCGAAGGTGAAGAAGTGCTGATTATGCGTGAAGACGACATCATGGGTGTGATTGAAGCTTAATCCCGTTTCGACGAATGAATGAAATCCCGGTGTATGACCGGAGTAATAATTTAAAGAGGGCAATAGACAATGTCTGCAAAAGAAGTACGTTTTAGCGACGACGCTCGCAGCCGTATGGTCAAAGGTGTGAATATCCTGGCCAATGCGGTAAAGGTAACCCTGGGGCCTAAAGGCCGTAACGTGGTTCTGGAAAAAGCCTTTGGTTCACCAACTGTGACCAAAGATGGTGTATCCGTGGCCAAGGAAATCGAACTGGAAGACAAGTTCGAGAACATGGGTGCACAGATGGTGAAAGAAGTGTCTTCTCAGACCTCTGATGTGGCCGGTGACGGTACCACTACAGCTACGGTTCTGGCCCAGGCCATTGTTCGTGAAGGTATGAAGTCCGTGTCCGCCGGTATGAACCCAATGGATCTGAAACGCGGTATCGATAAAGCCGTTATTGCTGCGGTAGAAGAGCTGAAAAAAATCTCCAAACCCTGTTCAGACAACAATGCTATTGCCCAGGTAGGTACTATCTCGGCTAACTCCGATAAAGATGTGGGTGACATCATTGCCAAAGCCATGGACAAAGTGGGTAACGAAGGTGTTATCACCGTTGAAGAAGGTACCTCACTGGAAAATGAACTGGATATAGTTGAAGGGATGCAGTTCGATCGTGGTTACCTGTCACCCTACTTCGTCAACAACCAGCAAAGCATGAGTGCGGAGCTGGAAGATCCATATATCCTGTTGTTCGACAAGAAAATCGCTAACATCCGTGAGCTGTTACCCGTTCTGGAAGGTGTTGCCAAAGCTGGCAAACCATTGCTGATTATCGCCGAAGATGTTGAAGGCGAAGCCCTGGCTACACTGGTAGTTAATACCATGCGCGGCATCGTTAAGGTGGCTGCGGTTAAGGCTCCCGGTTTCGGTGATCGTCGTAAAGCCATGTTGCAGGATATCGCGATCCTCACCGGTGGTCAGGTGATTTCTGAAGAAGTCGGCCTGTCACTGGAGAAAACGACTCTGGAAGATCTGGGTTCTGCCAAGAAAGTATCCATTACCAAAGAGACCACCACCATAGTGGATGGTGCGGGTAAAGCCGAAGATATTAACGCCCGTGTCGAGCAGATCCGGGGACAGGCGGAAGAAGCCACATCCGACTACGATAAAGAAAAGCTGCAGGAGCGTCTGGCTAAACTGGCTGGCGGTGTTGCCGTGATCAAAGTAGGCGCGGCCACTGAAGTTGAAATGAAAGAGAAAAAAGATCGTGTTGATGATGCACTGCATGCCACTCGTGCAGCGGTTGAAGAAGGTGTTGTACCCGGTGGTGGTGTTGCGCTGATCCGTGCCTGCACAGCCATTGTAGGTTTAATCGGTGACAATCATGATCAGGATGTGGGTATAGCCATTGCCAAGCGCGCCATGGAAGAACCTCTGCGTCAGATCGTCTCCAATGCCGGCGAAGAGCCTTCTGTTATCCTGAACCGAGTAGCTGAAGGTACAGATAACTTCGGTTACAACGCGGCATCAGAAGAGTACGGCGACATGATAGATATGGGTATTCTGGATCCAACCAAGGTAACTCGTACCGCGCTGCAGAATGCAGCGTCTGTGGCCGGTCTGTTGATCACCACTGAGTGTATGGTGGCTGAATTGCCAAAAGATGAAGCTGCACCTATGGGTGGCGGTGACATGGGCGGCATGGGTGGTATGGGCGGCATGATGTAAGCCCAGCGCTCAAAACGCTATTAAATAAGAAGCCCTGCGATTCGTCGCAGGGCTTTTTTTATGTACACGACTGCATGGATGCAGGAGGTAGAGCAACGCATGGAGCAGTTGCCGAGGATGTACGGTCGTTTTTTGAGTCTCTTCGGGCTGTCCATGCCCTCTCGAGACACTTGCACTTCCTTGTACTTCGTCCTGCAAAAACGACATTTCCGCCATACCCACAGGGCATGAATCCATGGCGGTCGTATGCCGCGGTGCCATGGATGGCAAGGAGCGGCGTGCTCAAGATCACTTGAGCAGTTGCCGAGCAGCTAGACCAGCTATTGCAGACTGCAATATTGCAGCTTGCAAAACTAGTGCAATTTGCAACATCAGGGGCTCTGCTATACAGGTCGATAGGGTTAAGTTGTTGTATTTGTTTGGATTAAATTTGTTGGCACAGCAGCTGCATTTAATATGATCAAGTTTTACAGAGCAGTAACCGGACATACGATTTTACTAAAGCAACCACGCTGATGCTTAGATGCATGGAATAGCATCGCTCTTTTTACACCGAGGGGGGAGGGTAATCTCCTTCTTTAATCTGAGTGCTGACGCACACGTGATTTGCGTGCCATCTCTGCACGCAAAGACACCACGCTGATGCTTAGATGCATGGAATAGCATCGCTCTTTTTATTCTAGAGAAGATGATATTCATCTTTTTTTAATTCGAGTGCTAACGCACCCATGACTTACGTGCCCTCTCGGCAACTGCTCCTGCGTTGCTCTACCGACGGCGTCCATGCCGTCGTCTGCACGCAAAGACGATGCATGGAATAGCATCGCTCTTTTTATCCCTGTGAAAAGGCCTTTTTTTTAAAAAAGGCCTTTTTTCTTTCACCCCTAGCTAGTGAAGTTCATTCAAGCTTCGGCTTCGTTATAAGTTTTATACACTGATCCCATCAAGCAGACTCTTTCAGGGGTTCTCTGACCTATCTTCCATGCATTGATACAGGTTGCTGGCAATCCCTTCAATAAGAGTGAAGTACAGCTGAGGGCCGGCATCCAGCTGGGAGCCGACTGGGTCGAGGGGAAGTATTTTGATTGCCCGATCATCAACCAGTGTACTTACAATAGAGGGAACTTCCGGTGGCTCATAGAAAATGCACTGGATATCATTCTGCTCTATATGCTGTTTTAACGACTGGACATTGCGCACACCGCTGATATGTTCAGGGCTGGTGGTGACATATCGTGCCGGGTTGAGCTGGAATTCATGTTCAAAATACTGAAATGCATCATGGAACATTAAATATCGGGGGGTGTGTTGATACTTCAGCCGGTTTTGAATCTGTATTTTCAGTTGACTTAGCCTGGACAGCAGTTGTGTTCCATTGGCTCTATAGTGAGTTGCATGATCCGGGTCCATCTGGCTAAAAATATCCACCAGATATTTCACTATGATTTTTGCATTGCTGACCGATAACCAGATATGCCCATCCATCGAGTGATGATGATCATGTTCCGAGTGCTGAGACCTTGCCGGCAGTAGCTCAATATCTTTGATTTTGCTGAGGTTGATGATTCGCTGATGAGTTTTGTTTTGTTGGCTAATGGCTGGCAGAAAACTTTCGATATTTTCACTGGCAAAAATAATCACGTCTGCCTGGTGTATTTTTCGACGATCCGAGGGTTTTAGATAATAATCGTGGGGTGACTGGAATCCTTCGATCAGCAACTGTGTGTCACTAATGCCTTCGGTAATGGCCTGGGCTAGCGAATGGATGGGTTTGATGGTGGCCAGAACATCGGGTGTTTTAGCCTGTGCGCTGGACAGCAGGCAGAGGCCAGCTAACAGAATCTGGAATAATAGGGTTGCAAAGTATCTCTGGCGCATGTGGTTTATTGTGTTATCTTTAGGCGGATTTTACGTTTCATTGGGCTGTTTTCACAGCACTTTTATTTTTTTCAGGGCAGATTGACTGCAAAATGCCGAATCAATACCACGATCCAGAAATACTCATCGAAGCAACAGGGATAAGTTTGCAGTTAAGCGGACGTCAGGTTCTGGATCATGTCGATATCCGTGTCAAGTCCGGTGAAATCGTTACCTTAATCGGTCCCAATGGCTCGGGAAAAACTACCTTTGTACGACTATTACTGGGTATATTACAGGCCGATCAGGGTGTGTTATACACCCGTCCGGGTTTGCGTGTGGGTTATATGCCGCAAAGACTCCAGGTCGATAATGTTCTGCCATTAACGGTGCGACGATTCATTCAAATGGCGGGTGGTGTCGAGCGCGCTCAATTGCAAACTGTGGTGGAACAGGTGGGTGTCCAGAGTTTGCTGGATAGTCCCATCCAGAGTGTATCCGGCGGTGAAATGCAGCGTGTATTGCTGGCCCGAGCGCTGTTGAGACAACCGGATATACTGGTGCTGGACGAGCCGGCCCAGGGTGTGGACATTAATGGCCAGCAACAGCTGTATCAGTTGATCGCCGATATCAGGGACCAATACGGCTGTGGGGTGTTAATGATTTCCCATGACCTGCATCTGGTGATGGAAGCCACCGACCATGTGTTGTGCCTGAATACTCATATCTGCTGTACCGGCCACCCGGAAGCGGTGAGCAAACACCCGGAATATCTGAAACTGTTTGGCAGTTCCCTGGAGGGTATTGCGGTTTATACCCATCACCATGATCATTCCCACGATTTACACGGTGATGTGGTGGATGATAAGGGTAGCCCGCATGGATGATTTTATTCTGCGGGCCTTGCTGGCGGGTCTGATGATTGTGCTGGTCACCGGACCACTGGGTTGTGTGGTGGTGTGGCGGCGCATGGCCTATTTCGGCGACACCCTGGCCCATTCCGCTTTATTGGGTACTGCACTGGCATTGCTGTTCGATATGTCGCCGGTGGTGGGTGTGGTGATACTGGGGCTGGTACTCAGTGTGCTGTTACTGGTGTTGCAGCGAAATGTGAAACTGTCGGCAGATACCTTGCTGGGGATTCTGGCCCATGGCAGTCTGGCCACCGGTCTGGTGGTGTTTGCCTCAATGCAGAACCAGGGTATGCGGGTGGACCTGATGGCTTATCTGTTTGGGGATATTCTGGCAGTGAGCTGGACTGACCTGCTATGGATGCTGGCCGGCGTGGTTCTGGTGCTGATTTGCATGGGGTATTTGTGGCGTTCGTTACTGGCGTTATCGGTGCATGAGGAACTGGCGATCAGTGAAGGGGTGCCGGTGACTGCGGTACGATTGTCATTTATGTTGTTGATGGCGCTGGTGGTAGCGGTGGCTATGAAACTGGTGGGTATACTATTGATTACTGCTTTATTAATAATACCGGCCGCTACCGCTCGATTGTTCGCCCGTTCACCTGAAACCATGGCGGTGCTTTCTGTCGTCATGGGTATGCTGGCGGTGGTTCTGGGACTGGCGATGTCCATGTACTGGGATACACCGGCCGGACCATCGGTGGTGGTGATGTCGGTGGTGTTGTTTTTTGTTTCGCGGTTGAGGGCTAAGTGGGCTTAGCGGGAGCATTTCTGTTTTTTTGTGATTTTTATTTTCAATTTATCTT
>JBLYYN010000314.1:0-11316 GCA_048550535.1 Gammaproteobacteria bacterium | reverse complement strand
ATGAGTCTCTTTTTGAGTTAATTATTGGCTTTTTCATTAACGTTACTATAACATAATCAATGACTTATACCTTAACTTACTGGCATTGGGGTCAGAGCTCTTTTTAGGTTAAGTCACTGATTGAAAACATCCTCCTAGCAACGAGTAATATTATGAATAATTGCTCTCTAGGCTTTTATCTGTGCTTTTCGTATCCCCCATTGATCAAGCCGAGGAACGCATGATTAATGTGCAGGTTTTCTGCGAGCATGTTTGACGAGCGTTGTTTGCGAGGAGTTGCGCAGCAGGCACATTCAGCATGTGGCGACGAGGGCACCCTTCATGACTTTTATGAAGGGCTTGTGAGTTGGGGCGGCATTTTGTTGCCTACTTATTTTTTGCTGCAGAAAAATAAGTAGGTCGCCAGGAGGCGAAACCAATCTTGATACGTAATTATCCTGATTTCAATCACAACAGGAGCCGAAGGGATACCTCAGAATCACAGCCCTTATGTTTTTGAAACTACCATGTAGTTTCAAACCCCATCAACCCACAGGCAACGCCGTTTTGTCCATGACCCGGCGCATGACAAAGCTGGACTGTACGCCGCTGACACCTTCGATGCGGGTAATTTTGTTTAACAGCAATACTTGAAAAGCATCCATGTCTTTAACCACCACCTTTAGCTGATAGTCGGCGGCCTGGCCGGTGATGAGCAGGCATTCGAGCACTTCCGGGAGCTCGCTGACGATTTGTTCGAAGTGGGCGAAGCGTTCAGGGGTATGGCGATCCATGGAAATATGGATCAGGGCCAGAAGCGTCAGGCCGAGTTTTTTCGCGTCGAGCTGGGCGCGGTAACCGATGATCAGGCCGCTGTCTTCCAGAGCGCGCACCCGGCGCAAACAGGGGGAGGCAGACAGGCCAATTTTGTCGGCCAGGTCCTGGTTACTGATGCGGCCGTCCTGCTGCAGAATCTCGAGAATTTGGCGATCATAGCGGTCGAGGGTCATGTTTTGCGCCCAATCTGGTTACATAGGCACATTCTGTCACATTATCAATAAATTAAGCAATTATATTGTTAGATATTTGAAAATTAGGCATGAATTCGCAATAAAATGCCAGCCAACTTGCAGTAATCTTTCACCTATCCCCACAAGGGAGCCAAAACGTGGCCCGGGCTTGATCCGGTAGCCACATAGACCTGAACTAAACCTGCCTCACGAGGGCTGGTGAGGCCAACACCGATACCGGAGGTGACGGTCGACCAGGGTCACCATTATGCAAGCAGACCATTAGGAACCCGATATGAAAGTCTTTGATCACAACAAATATCGCCCTGCAGCGGCGGTGAACCTGCCACATCGCCAGTGGCCGAGCCGCAGTATCGAGCAGGCCCCACGCTGGGCCAGTGTCGATTTACGTGATGGCAATCAGGCGCTGCTTGAGCCCATGTCGGTGGCACAAAAACGCCGCATGTGGGCCCTGTTGGTCAAGCTGGGTTTCAAGGAAATCGAGGTGGGCTTCCCTTCTGCCAGCCAGCACGATTATGATTTTGTGCGCTGGTTGATCGAAGAGAATCAAATACCCGAAGATGTCACGGTACAGGTGCTGGTGCAGGCCCGTGAAGCATTAATCACTCGCACCTTTGAGTCCTTAATCGGTATCCGCCGCGCCATTGTCCATGTCTATAATTCCACGTCTACGGTGCAGCGCGAACGGGTGTTTGGCCTGGATCGGAACGGCATCACCACCATAGCTCGTCGCGGGGCCGAATGGGTGCAACGTGAATCATTCAGGTATCCGGATACTGACTGGAGTTTCGAGTATTCACCGGAGAGCTTCACCAGTACCGAAATGGATTATGCGGTGGAGGTTTGCGATGCCGTGCTGGATGTATGGCAGCCGACACCGGAGCGGCCCTGCATTATCAATTTACCCTCCACGGTTGAAGTTGCCACACCCAATGTGTTTGCCGATCAGGTGGAGTATTTTGCTACCCATATCAGCCGGCGTGACAGCATTATTCTTTCTGTACATACCCATAATGATCGCGGTTGTGCGGTGGCAGCGGCGGAACTGGCGGTGATGGCCGGTGCCGACCGTGTGGAAGGCACCTTGCTCGGCAATGGCGAGCGCACCGGGAATATGGACATCATTACCATGGCAATGAATCTTTATAGTCAGGGCGTTGATCCGCAACTGGATCTGTCGAACCCGGATGAGATCATTCAGGTGGTGACAGAATGCACCAGCATGCCGCTGAACCCGCGTCACCCGTGGATCGGAGATCTGGTATACACCGCATTTTCCGGCAGTCATCAGGATGCGATTCGTAAGTGCCTGCATCAGCAACAGGCGGACGAACCCTGGCAGGTAGCCTACTTGCCCATCGATCCCAAAGACCTGGGGCGGGATTATCAGGCGGTGATTCGGGTCAACAGTCAGTCCGGCAAAGGCGGTGTTGCCTTTGTGCTGGAGCGTGATTACGGCCTGAGCCTGCCGCGCTGGTTGCAAACCGAGTTAGCGCTCATCGTGCAGCAGTTCAGTGAACAGCAAACCGGTGAGGTGGACAGCGCCACTATATATAAACTGTTCCAGGAATATTGCGTATGCGATCAAACACCGATTGCCTTACAGGGTTATCGTATCGATAAAAATGGTCATGATGTGATCGAGGCCCGAATCATCGATGACCAGCGTGAGCAGGTTTTGCATGGCGAAGGCGAAGGCGCGATCTCTGCCTTTGTCGATGCCTGGATGCGGCACAGCGGCCAACGGGTACATGTGGTGGATTACAGCGAACATGCCATGGGTGAAGGCACCGATGCCGAAGCCGTGGCCTATGTGCAACTCAATGTGGACGGGCAACGCTTTGCGGGTGCTGCGTTTGATCACGATACCATCAGCGCATCGCTGAAGGCTGTTTTGTCTGCTTTGAATCGCGCACAGGTAAAAATCAAGCAGGTCGCATGATGGAATGAATCAGATCCAGTGAGGGTGCCCTTCATAGCTTTTATGAAGGGCTTGTGATCTGGGGCGACATTTGTCGCCTACTAATTTTTAGCTACTAGAATATAAAAAAGGTTCCGCCAAATCCAATATAGCCCCCGTCCACCGTTCCAAAAGATGGCGACGTCTATTCTATATCCACCAACCTGAGATGTAGCCAGGCTCTTTCATGGCGCCCTAATACATGAGCAACCTCAAAAACAATCCCCGTCGCGTCGTCAAAATCATAATCGGGAAAGCCTGTTGGCTGGTCAAATGCAACACTTACATGCTGCGTCACACCTAAGCCCAAACGAAACTTATCCAGATAATAATACGGAATAAGCTCAAACTCTAATCGATCAAATGAACCAGTCCCCTGTTCAGACTCTACCGAATCAAAGTGATAACCCATCGTCAACTGCACTTTGAGTGGAGAGTCACCAACTGGAAGCTGCACACCTCCATAGACACGGATCAGTTCGCCCGCATCCACAGTATCAACAGACGTGCCGCCAAGTTCATCGCCCCCGATAGTCAAACCAGCGCCCACCAACCAATCGGCGGCGCTGGCCTGGTTAACTGTCATCGATAGAGCCATCAAAAACATTATAATACTAAATACACTGCTAATTTTTTTCACGCTGTTTTTCCTTAAATCAAGTTATTATTTTCAACATGATATTATCGTAATAGCCCAGAAAAAAACAATAATAATCCGTATCAGTAATTTCCCTACACAATATAAGTATCATAAAAGAAATACAGGGTAATGATGACACTCGCGAAAATCACAAAACCTCTTACGTACGTTTGTGAGACTTGACGGGAAATATGCGCCGCAATATAGCCACCCACTAGTGTCCCGAACAGTACGATAATACCTTCTGTCCAGACGATTACACCACTATAGATAAACATGCTTATGGCGACCAGGGACACGCAAGAAGAGATTAGTAATTTCAGGCCGTTCATGGCGTTGATATTGGTGTAACCAGCCAAGCCTAAATAACTCAGAATAATAATACCTAAGCCGGCATTGAAGAAACCTCCGTATAGGCAAACGCCAAATAGCGCTAACAACAACAGTGAGCGACCAATAGCAGGTGCCAACTGATGCCAGGACGCAAGCTGCCTTAGTGTAGCATTCAGTTTTTCTCCGAAAACAAACAGAAGCGTCGCAAACAAAAGTAGCCATGGAATTGCTTCACGAAACAATGATTCTGGTGTTTTTAGCAGTAGCCATGCGCCTGCAATACCACCGAAAAAACTGATCAGAATAAATTTGGGTAACTCGTTTTTGTGTGCCTGTAGTTCCTCTCGGAAAGCATAAGCGCCACTGATATAGCCTGAACAGGAAGCAAAGGTGTTGGTTGCATTGGCGCTGATAGGCGGCACCCCAACAAATAGCAGTGCAGGAAAAGTGATGAAAGTACCCCCTCCTGCGATGGAATTAAGCATGCCTCCAAGTAATCCCGCTATAAAAAGCAATGGCAATTCAAATGACACAACTAGCCTGCTATTTGTTTTTAAATTAAATTCAGCTAACAGATCCTGAATACAAATTCTGATACCTGGCAACTTATAAAAATGGCAACTAAGCACTCCCAGAACCCAGTCTCGCCTTTGCCTTATTATCTAAACCGACCCTGGTCATATGCGAATCGAGCATATCATTTGTGCGTTTAAAGTTATATCCACAAAACAAGCCCCGGGTCAGCGCTTCTACAGGATGCAGGATGCAGGATACTACCCACGTAACCTGCCAGACTCCAACACAGACAAGTCCGATTTATCGTAAACACAATAAAACATCAGTGCCAGCTCGAAACTCCCCAAAATACACTAAACTCATGCAAATGAAATGTTTTAAATGCTCGACCTGACATTACTCAGTACATTGATTAAACCTGAGTGTAGCCCTGGTTTCACTTAATACCTCGGCAGCGATGGCGAAACTCAAGCTTAATTTAGGAGGAATATCATTTGACTCTGGGTAGTACCAAAAGGCAACTGTCCAAACATAGAAATCGCGGCTATTACAGACCATGGATCTTAGCTTTTATGGCCTTCCTGCTGGTATTTCTGGCCGAACAAATCGTTGAAAACTATGAACATCGTTCTGCCATCGAATCGGAACGAGTCAAGGTGATAAATTACTTATCCACGATTCGTGCACGTCTAGAGGGTGTCATCAATTCTCACCTGCTTATGGGGCATGGACTCAGCGCCGTCATCGCCGCTAACCCTGACATCAATCAGGATGGCTTCGTACAAATTGCTCGTGGCTTATTAGGCAAAAACAGCGCATTACGTAACATTGCCGGGGCTCCGGACATGATTATTTCCATGATTTATCCCGTTGCCGGTAACGAAGCGGCCATTGGCCTGGATTATCGAAGCCACCCTACCCAAAGTGACACGGCCATCCGGGCCATGGAAAGCGATCACCCTGTGCTTGCCGGCCCCCTGCCTCTGGTTCAGGGAGGCATAGGCATTATAGTCAGAGAACCCGTTTTTTTACCCGCCGATGACCTGGGTGAAGAACCTCGTTTCTGGGGTCTGGTTTCTTCTGTAATCGACGCAAATAAACTGTATCACCTGGCAGAGCTTGATAATACCAATACCGATATTGAACTGGTTATACGTGGTACCGATGGTAGTGGTGTCAGTGGGCCGGTGTTCTATGGTAATGAAGCCCTGTTTGGCAACAATCCTGTTACCACTGAAGTTACCCTGCCCGGAGGAACCTGGCATATGGCAGCCGTCCCAGTTACTGGCTGGGGGCAGTCACCACACATGCACTGGTTAATTCGTATCATAGGTCTTTTAATTGCCATCGCAGCTATGATAGCGACCTATCAGATTTTTCGTAGCCGCTTTACTCTCGCTCAGACCAATACCAAGTTAAATGCCCTGCTCGATACCATACCTGATCTGGTATGGCTCAAAGATCCCCATGGCGTTTTTCTGGCTTGTAATACACGCTTCGAACAATTCGTGGGTAGCCCGGAATCAGAAATCATCAACAAGACCGATTACGATTTTTTTCCAACCGATATAGCTGATTTCTTTCGTAAAAATGACCAGGCAGCCATCGACGCCGGCGTACCCACTATGAACGAAGAGTGGCTGACATATGCATCAGATGGCCACAAGGAACTGGCTGAAACCATCAAGACCCCGCTTATTAGCCCCCAGGGTCACATTATTGGTGTGTTGGGTATCGCCAGAGATATTACTGATCGCAAACAGGCTGAGTATGAACTACTCGAGCAAAAAGAATTACTGGAACGTACCGGCCGTCTTGCCCAGGTAGGTGGCTGGCAATTTGACGTCGCAACAATGAAGGGTAGCTGGACAGCAGAAACGGCACGTATCCATGACCTTGACCCCAATAGCCTGGAAGCAACTGTGGCCGAGGGCCTCAATTTTATGCATGACCCAGCCCGTAGCACTATAAACCAGGCGATTCAAGCAGCAATAGAACAGGCAAAACCCTATGATCTTGAACTGGAAATAATTAGCGCAAACGGTGCTCACAAATGGGTTCATACCATTGGCATCCCGGTGGTTGAGGATGGCAAGGTTGTTCGTATCGAGGGCGCCATTCAGGATATTACCAAACACAAACAGGCAGAGACCAAAGCCACTCAACGTAAACATATGCTTGATTCTGTAATTCTGGCCATTCCTGATCTGTTTTTCCTGATGGATAACAACGGCACCATACTTGACTATCGTGCGCAGCAAGAATCTTCACTTTATGTAGCGCCCGAAAGTTTTCTAGGAAAATGCATACAGGATGTTGTACCCGATGAAATCGGTAAACTTTTTACTGAAAAAATGAACATCCTGTACCAGCAAGATCAACTGATTACCTACGAATACAACATGACACTGCCCGATGGAGAACACCGATTTGAAGCACGCATGAGCAAACTGGCTGACAGCACGCAATGCGTTGCCATTGTGCGTGACGTCACCCAGCAATATCATGCAAGACAAGCCTTGATTGAAAGCGAAGAACGTTATCGATCTCTGCTGGAAAATGCACCCTTCCCGGTGGTTCTAACACGCATGAGCGATGGCACCCTGCGTTATGGAAACCAGCGGGCAGAAATTCTCTTTGGATTGAAAAGGGACCAGGGTATTGGTCTTCCCGCCAGCCGCTTCTATCAGGACTCCAATGAACGTCAACGATTTCTTGAGCATTTGACCCAGGACGGCAGTGTGTACGACCAGGAAATCCGTATGCTGGATGTTCATGGCCAGCCTTTCTGGTCATTATTATCCGCATCTATCGTTGAGTTTGAACATGAACCGGCTATATTTGCCGCCATTAATGACATTACACAACACAAACAGGCGGAAGAAGATATTCGCCATTTAGTCCATTATGATGCCCTGACCGAATTACCCAACCGCACCTTACTTAATGATCGCATTGAATATTCGATTAGCATTGCACAGCGCAATCAGCAACCGATTGCTTTATTATTTATTGACCTGGATCGCTTCAAAAATGTCAATGACTCTCTCGGCCATCAGATCGGCGATCAATTACTGATTGAAGTTGCCAAACGCCTGAAACTGGTAGTACGCAAAAACGATACCGTTTCTCGCCTGGGAGGTGATGAATTTATTTTATTACTTACCACTACCAATGCTGATGGGGCTGCCCATGTTGCCACTAATATCATCCAGTCTCTTTCCAAACCTTTCATGATTGATCACCATGAACTTGGCATAACACCATCCATAGGCATTGCCATATATCCTAATGATGGGGAAAATACCGAAGCATTGCTGCAATGCGCAGATTCGGCGATGTACCGCGCAAAACACAGTGGCCGTAACACCTACTGCTTTTTCACTTCAGAGATGCACAAACTTGCCAGCCGCACGCTACAACTGGAAAACGCACTAAGGCGCGCACTTGAACGCAATGAACTGCTATTACACTATCAACCACAGATCGATATTAACAGCCAGGAAATCATTGGATGCGAAGCTCTATTAAGATGGAATCACCCGGAGCTCGGTCTTATCTCCCCCGCAGAATTCATTCCCATTGCAGAAGACAGCGGACAAATCCTGCCTATTGGTGAATGGGTATTACGTACAGCAGTAAAACAAAACCTTGCATGGCAACAAGCCGGTTTTAAACCCCTGGTCATGGCCGTTAATATATCAGCAGCACAATTCCGCCAGCTTGGATTAACGGTATTAGTCAACCAGGTTCTACAGGAATACAAGTTAGAACCACATTATCTGGAACTGGAACTGACAGAAAGTATCACCATGGAAGACCCACTTGCGGCTATTGAAGTGATCGAACGCTTACACAAACAGGGGATCAGGTTATCTATTGACGATTTTGGCACAGGTTATTCATCACTTTCATATCTCAAGCGATTCAAAATTCATAAACTTAAAATTGACCAGAGCTTCATACGAAACATCATCACTGATCCTGAAGATGAGGCAATCGTCGATGCGGTTATCAGCCTTGCTAAGAGCTTGAAATTGCAGACTATTGCTGAAGGCGTTGAAACCAGCCAACAACTCGATTTTCTGCGCAATAAAAACTGTGATGAAATTCAGGGCTATCTCATTAGCAAACCTTTACCCGCAGATGAATTTGAAGCATTTCTGCGTACTCGACCATAATCTCAAGGCAGGTGGTTTGGAGCATCAGGGATCATGCTGGTGATAACGAGACCGATGCTCAAGCACCTCTGATCCGAATGGCACTTGCTTAAGGAAAGCATGGATCAAAACTCCGTCATGCCGGCATGTATTTAGCCGGTATCCAGGTAATTAAACTATGGATTCCAGCTAAAAGCATACTGGAATGACCAATTGGGCGCAGACTCTCTTAAGTAAGTACCATTCACCTCCGAGCCGGCCTTTCGGTTTTTTCAGATGATAATAAAAAATGGCTCGCACTGTGCGAGCCATTTTTATATGGACTTCATAAAATGCTAAGGTTTGATATAAGTGTAACCCTGCCCCTGCAAGTGGGATAAATGGGCAACACCGCTGGGAACTATATCGCTGTTGTCCACATTATAAAGATCTTCTTCCGCATCAATCTTTTTACCCTTCAAGGTATTGGCACACACATTAAATGCCACGTCCTGATTTTTTAGCGTATCGACCTTAACCTGCATCTGCTCAGTGGAATTAGCTTTTTTCAGCTTGGTTTTTTTCAGCGAATCAGGATAGGCGAGCAAGGAAAGGCCATTCCCATGTAACACCACTTTTACTTCAAGGTTTTCCGCGCCAACCGCATTGATGTGATTCTGGATATTACGTAATGCCCCCTCCTGCTGTTTAGGGTTGTCATAATTGATATGGTAAACCACTTTCTGCTTGCCATAGCCCGAATATGCGTCATCAATGGTGGCATGTGTGCTGCAGTTCATCAGGGGGAGTGCGAGCAATAAAGTAACTAAGGGTAATAACAATCGTTTCATCTTTGATCTCCTGGCAGGTACGATAAATTTGTTAGGTAGTTATGGGGGTGAGCAATCTCATTTTCGGTCTTTAAACATAGACGGAGCCATCGTCTGTTTATTCCATTTATTATGAAAATAGTTTTCACCAAACGGTGGTTATGACAATGGGTCAACAATAAAGCTCTCGCAGAGCCTTATTAAATTATTGATTATATTGAAGATAATGAATTTTCTTTAAGCGGGCCCAGGGCCGGAAGAGTAAAATACTTTAATCATGGGATTTCTATCTGATGTCCTGATTAGAGAAATAAGCCTTTGAAATTTCAATGTTATTCGAGACAACTATCAATAGACTCTAACACTAGTAAACAATTGATCTCTAAGTCTATTTTTCCATTTATCGCTTTATATCTTCAATGCTTAAATCAGGAATATAATGACTGATTACGCTATGTGATAGAAAACCAAACACAAACCGACGTGTTTTATACCAGTAGGTACCAAAAAATATCACGAACAGGCCCAGAACCATTAATACATAAATCATTATATTCTGGGCACTGCTGAGCTGGCCCTGCAACAATTGCGTGAGTGCATAAATCGCGTACAGTTGGGTTGATATCAGCATGGCTCTGCGATCGATCAACAGGGCGACTAAAAAGAAGCCGGTAAAAAACACCACGATTAACACTTCTTTATTTATGGAATTCAGCCATGCCTGATCACTTAACAACATGGACACCATGGCACCATGCACGATCAGCGGTGCCGCCAGTAGATGTAACCAGAATGCACTATCGCTCAGATGGGACCGTCTTTTTGTATCCTGTGAGTCAAACCACATTGCCACCACAAATACCATCAGGCCCAGGCCCATAAAGATAATGGGATGCTCAAGCACATCTATACCAATCTGGTTGATGACCATAGCCACCAGCCCGGCTGCCAGCGGCAGCAAGCTGAAGGGCATTCGGTATCTCAGATAAAACAACAAACTGGCCAGGCTCAGGATAACCAAACCAAAAAGAGTGGCCTGTTCATGATTGAAAGTCACGGCTTTATTCACGAAAAAGAGAATTGCCAGCAGGATGGTAATTCCGGGTAGTGCCAACCGTCGCACGCGCACCAGCCATTCTGCCACCGCAACGAAAGCAACTGCCGGGATTAAATTATAGTAGCCAGGCAGATTTGACATATTAATGCCAATGGCTAATAAAATGACACCCAGTGCAATAAACACATCACCAAAGCTGCGGATGAATTTGAGTGGCTCTTCCCTGTTATCGGATGGAGCTTCTGTATGTTGATCCTGAATAAACTGATACAGCGGTTCAACCTGTCGGGGTTCGATAATATTCTGTTCTGCCGCTTTTTGCAGGGTGGTTTTTGAAATCATGTTGAGTCGTGGCTTGATTATTGGGTGTGAAGAGTATTCAGGCCCGGAATAGTAGCATTATTCACGATTTTAATTTTGTGAGGTGTTTGTGATTCAGGGTTTGTATTCCTTCTTTCAGACCCAGCTTTATGAAAAAAGTGATCTGTAAATACCTGGGATCACCTGTTTTTTTACGATCCCCCCTTTTGATCAAGCCGAAGAGGGAGTGATTTGTATGGAGATTTCTGCGGGGATGTCTGAACAAACAATGCGTTTTATTGTTTGTGGCCGATAATTACTCGGCAACCGAGTCTCTTCGGGCTATCCCTGCCCTTATGAAACACTTGTTCTTACCCACAGGGCATAAATCCGTGAACATCGTCCTGCGTTGCTCTATTGAATATGGTGGTGATCTTGAGCACGCCGCTCGGCCTCCGTTCCCGACTCGGCTCTACCACCTACTTACCCAAAGGATATAAATCCCTGTAGGCGTCCTGCGGATGCTCTTTT
>JBLYYN010000313.1:0-5305 GCA_048550535.1 Gammaproteobacteria bacterium | reverse complement strand
ATGGTCACCGAGGTGTAATACATGGCCTTGCCGATACTGGCATGGCAGCGCTGGATCGTATGCCAGTAATCACGGTCATGGGGAAATTCTTCCTTATAGCGATGTACATAGTGGATGGTGTCATCCACGGCTATACCTATGCAGATGGCGGCAATGGTGATGGTCATAATATCCAGCGGCACGCCAGTTAATCCCATAAGCCCCAGTACCATTCCCGCGGCTATCATATTGGGAATAATAGCAATCACTGCCAGGGGTATAGACTGGAATAAAATGGCAAACATGATCAGGATGGCGAGGAACACCACGCCAATGGTAAGGATCTGTGATTTAAACAGGCTTTGCAGCATGTTGTTATACAGCACCACCATGCCAGAGATATGAATCTGACTTTCTTCAAGACCGATATTGTCTCTAAGATGGCCGTGAATCTTCTGAATAAGCTGTTCACGCTGCAGGTTTTTATCCGATTCGTAAACACGGATGCTGAATCGAATCTGATTGCCATCTTTTGACATATAGGGTGATATCAAAGATGAACGAATGTCATCAGGGATGCGTTTATAAAGAATGGCCAGGAAAAAATCATCCATCTCATCTTTGTCATTGAGCTGTTCCAGCAGGGCCAGGGTGGTGTGAATGGATAGAATTTTTCCGGTTTCAGACAGGCTGTCCAGATAGTCGTGTATTTGTTTAACCTGTTCCAGCATGTTGGTGTTAAACCAGTAGCTAGTGGCGGTAATGCCCGCTTCATCATCAGTCAGTTCAAGTTCCAGTTCTGCGGCCAGTTCATCTTCAAAGATATTGACAGCTGACTTTGATGTGAAGAATGAGGGGGGGGCATCGATGATGACATCCATGGGCGTGGTGCCGCCCAGCTTTTTATCGATAAGTTCCATACCCTGATAAATCTCTGTAGTGTCCTTGTAATAATCGATAAATCGGTTTTCCACCGTAAGGGATGAAATGCCTATTGCGCTTGCCGCTACGAATAAGGCAAAAGCGATTAAGGTCGTGATGCGATAGTGATGAACAATGTTGGCCAGCATGCCGGTAATAGCCGCGGTGATATCACGCATTTCAGTGGGTTTACCCGGTTTGAGTAATAGCAGCACGGCGGGGAAGAAGGTAAAAGTGAGAATAAAAGCAATGGCGATACCGATCACCATCATCCAGCCGAAATCTATCACCGGACGAATACCACTGACAATAAGCGATCCAAAGGCCACCATGGTAGTAATGGCGGTATAAAAAGACGGCAAAAATTTGGAACGAATGGTTTCCTCAACCAGGCTAAACTGGCTGCGTTTGGGTTTCAGCTGATGCAGTTCGCGATAGCGCACGATCAAATGAATGGACAGGGACAGGGTAATGATCAGTAACAGTGAAATGAAGTTCGATGACACCACGGTCACTCGCCATTCTACAAAACCCAGATAGCCAACCATGATAATACCGGCCAGCAAACAGGTAACCATGGGCAGAATAATCCATCTTGGTTTATGAAAGGCGATGGCCAGTATGGCAATGATGAATAAAATGACACCCACACCGAACTTGTTCAGGTCGCGCTGAATAAAGGTGATGGAGTCAGCGGCTATCATCGGTACGCCCCCCAGAAACAGGGTGGCATTGGCACGGTGCTGGTCCATTATGTGGCGTACTGTCTCAATGAGTTTGCTGTCCTGGTCCTGTAAGCTGTAACTGTAATCCTTGAATTCCCTGGATACCCTGGCTAGCGTCAGTTTTTCCTGCTCAGTTAGCTGGCTTTCCAGTTTTTTGGTACGTAACTGATTACGCTGATTTAATAACTTGTGATAGGTTTCGTCGCGCTTGAAGTTCAGTTGCAGTGCGGTAGTTTTACCATCCTCACTGATCAATAAATTTTTATACAATGGGCTGGACAGAAACTCCCGGCGTGCCATTTGTATATCCATGCCGGTAGTGTCCAGGGTGCGCACTTCTTCGCTGAGTTCAGACAGGGTAACCGGGGGGCTCTGGATCAAGGGCACATCGAACAGGCTGATGACTGAACCAATACGACTCAGTTTGGCAGTGGCATCTCTTAGTTTATGCAGATCAGCCAGTACTGGTTCGGAAAACAGTTCCTGGTGGGGTGAATAGGTAATGATTAAAAAGTCATCAGAACCGTAACGAGCTTTAATGGCCCGGTAAAATTCCAGCGCCTGGTCATTTTCAAGTACCAGGGAATCCGCAGAAGCATCCAGTTTGAAATTCAGTGAGTAGTAGCCAAAAAAAGCGGTCACGAGAAAAGTGAGAGTAATGACAAGCCTGGGGCTGCCAAGTACATATTGGTCGTATAGCTTTTGCAATACAGATGCCATAGGGTCTCTCTAGTTGTTATTGTAAAATGGCACTGAGACGGATTCAGTACATGGGTCAGGCATTGTAGTGCTTTTATAAATATAAGTTAAGGAAATGCACAGATGCTGGTGGCTGAGTGTTTGTGATGTTTGATCCTGTTCAAAAAAACCTCCTGAAAAGCTTATGTAGTCATGACCGTTGCGGCTGGTCTGTAGTGGGGTAACAAAAATAAAAGTAGATCGTTACTTGATCAAAATGAGCGTTCTTTCTAGTGATTGAAATGTGCATACTGATTTACCAGTTATAGAATGACCGTTCTATAGAATTTATATTCTAGTTCGGGCCGGTATTTTATTTTTTGTTATTTCAATTAGTTATAAATTATACATGCTCATAGAGGAGAAAATGCTGAGCTAGAATCAATAGTGTCCATAAAAAGTTGATGTTAACTTGGGAATGCGATGGTATTAAAACTACTAGACTGACGGTTTTCTGATAATAGTTGAAAAATGAGGACATTAGAAAGGCAACTGGCCTGGAGCTATGGAGGATGCGATCAATCGTTTGCCGGCCGATGGTTTGATTGCAATTGCATGTTCTAGTAAAGATGTTAGTGATCACTTGTCAGTAGAGTAATTCAGGCTTTAACTAGCGTCCACAGTCCAATCAGTATGAAACCCAGGCCAGCAATATAATGTAAATGCTTTTCGCTAATATACTGGGAAATAATTCCACCAGCCAGCACGCCTAGAGCCGAGGCCAGTATTAATGCCAGGGATGCACCAAAAAATACTGTCCACTTACTGACTTCCTTATCTGCCGCGAACAACATAGTGGCAAGCTGGGTTTTATCACCGAGTTCTGCAATAAATACTACACTGAAAATGGTCAGTAGTAATTTTAAATCCATAACATTGATCCAGTAAATCCCGAACACAAATTAGGTGATAAACCGGAACAACTGTCAATACTTATATTTGGCGTAACTTCTAATTCTGTTGAGTATGTAAGTGCTATGCTGCAAGTCCAGGAAACAGATCCCTTAAGCCATTGGCCATGATTTCTACGGCAATGGCGCAGAGAATTAATCCAAGCAAGCGATTCAGTATATTCAGGCCCATGGGGCCCAATGCTCGACCTATGGGGGTGGCGAGCCGAAGTATTAGCCACAACGACAGACACATCAGGAAAATTACCAGTAGTACCCAGAGTAAATGAAGTTCAGGGCCAGGGCGATGAACTTGAATGATAACGGTACTTATGGATCCGGGGCCAGCGAGTAAGGGTATGGCAATGGGGACTATGGCAATATTTTCTCGTATGTCGTTGACCAGAGTAGCCTGCTCTGCTCTGAGAATTTTACCCGTATCCGAACGAAGCATGGCCAGTGCCATGATTAACAGCACTATGCCTCCTCCCACCCTGAAGGAAGGCAGGCTGGTGCCGAGGCCGGTCAGTATGGCATCACCAAATAAAGCACTGATCATGAGCACGAGCAGAACGGTAATGGCCGCCATATTAATGGCACGGTGTCGTTCCTGTACTGAATAGTCATGAGTCAGGCTGAGGAATATAGGAATAGCAGCGAAAGGGTCGAGTATGACGAACAGGGCAGTAAAAAACCGGGTGTATTCAGACCAGTATTCCATAATAATTCTCAACCTGTTTCTGTTTGATATGGCCTTGTTTTATTGCCAGGCCATAATGTAGCTTAGCCAGCGACAAGTGGACACTATTATTTAAATAAAAAGCGACATTAAATTAATAAGGTGCTAGATTTAAACGCATGGCTGGAAAAGTAAACCGACATTTGTATAGCTTTTTAAGTCGATTCAGTTGAGATAAATATAACCGATTTTAAATGGGGCAAAGTTACAGAGTATGAGTGACGAATTATTAATAGGCGGTCATGCCATAAAGCGAAATTCACGTGCATTAATAGAGGTGCCATTACCCCCACTATATACCCATGCACCAATGAAAATGCCCGTGCATGTGATTCGAGGTAAAAAAGATGGCCCCAAGCTGTTTGTCAGTGCCGCTATTCATGGCGATGAACTCAATGGCACGGAGATTATTCGTCGCTTATTAAAATTACCTGCATTGAAGCGACTGCGGGGAACACTGGTGGCGGTGCCCATTGTCAATGTGTACGGTGTAATTAACCATTCTCGCTATTTACCTGACCGTCGTGATCTGAATCGGTCATTTCCCGGTTCTGAAAAGGGATCACTGGCAGCGCGACTGGCACATCTATTCATGAAAGAGATTGTTAGCAATTGCACCCATGGTATCGATTTGCACACCGGTGCCATTCATCGCTCAAACTTGCCTCAAATACGGGCCAATCTTGATGATGTTGAAACTTCAATGCTGGCACAGTCGTTTGGTGTACCTGTTCTGATCAATGCCAATATACGGGACGGCTCGTTACGGGAATCTGCCGCAGGATATGGTATCCCGATGTTACTCTATGAAGCAGGAGAAGCTTTACGCTTCAATGAAATTTGCATACGGGCAGGTGTTAAGGGTGTAATCAATGTGATGCGTGCGCTGGATATGTTACCTGCTGTTAAATCCCGGAGAAGAAAAAAACTGGAGCCTTTTGTTGCACGTTCCAGTTCCTGGATGCGTGCCTCAGCCAGTGGCCTGTTCAGGAAAGTCAGTAGCTTGGGGGCCAGGGTCAAGCGAGGTGAAGTGCTGGGTTTAATCGACGATCCTTTTAGTGGCGAAGAGATGGAGGTGGTGTCAACCGTGAATGGGATTATCATCGGTTGCACAGAAATACCCCTGGTTCACGAAGGTGAAGCCCTGTTTCATGTCGCTCGTTTCGAGGATGTAAAAGGGGTGGCGGGTCAGGTTGAGTCTTTTCAGACCCATTATTCTCCGGAAGATGAAGTGAATATGACCAGTGATTTTGAGCCGCCGATTGTTTAGAGGTGAGTTTTAAGTCGTAGGTTGTAAGTTGTAAGTTGTAAGT
>JBLYYN010000312.1:0-15157 GCA_048550535.1 Gammaproteobacteria bacterium | reverse complement strand
GGGGCCAGAGTACAATTGCTTTTAATATTTTTGTGAATTGCTCCTTGACATCTATTTTCACATTTTGCAATAGGTTTAGATGTTTATACAAATTAAATAATAAGAACATAACAATCGGGTCAAGTACGACGCGACGAAAAGCGTCGCGTGTCTTACCCTAAACGTTATACGCAAAAAGGTTAGTCCAGGTGACAACAGATCTCGTCGGCGCTGAACATGAGTTTCATAGCAAGGAATTTGCACTCGGATGGGCAGAGAGGTTTGAACCTACTTCCGAGCGGGTTCGATTGTTCGATCTAATCTTCTCTGAGCTAAAGAAATATGTTCCTGAAAATGGAAACATCATTGAACTAGGGATGGGACCGGGCTATTTAGCGAACCACCTGTTGGAACGAATGCCGGGTATTTCATACTGCGGTATTGATTTTTCTCAGCCTATGCTCGAAATCGCCCAAAATCGTCTAATAAGATATTCTTCGCGAGTTACCTACATACTAGCTGATTTGGTGAAAGAGGCATGGGAGGTTAATCTATCTAAACCTGTTCATGCAATCGTTTCTACCTGGGCTCTACATGATCTAGGGAGCCAGAAAAACATCAACACTGTTTACCTGCGTTCGTACAGCGCTTTAGATGGTGGTGGCATCCTGATAAATGGTGATTTCATAAAACCCGTGGGGGCTAAACAGGAATTCGAAGGCGGGCGCTTTTATGTGGGCAGGCACCTGAAATTACTAAGTAATGTTGGGTTTTTAAACTCCAACTGCTTGTCGATCTTCGAAGAAGAAATCGAACATCCAACTCCGGCACAAAATTACGCATGCATTTTGGCGAAGAAATGAAGCAATCGTATAACAGCATGCTTAAATCGCTGTGCAAAAATCGCATAACTTGGACGAGAAAAAAGAAGACTGTCATGGGGCTTGCATCTTGCACAACACAATGTGCATAATTTGGTGTCCACTTTTTTGGATAAGATCAATGTAAAAGGAAAAATCTACGATATGGAAATAACTGAAAACCCTGATGTTGCTATCAAATTCAATCATTACCCAGACGATGTCAGAGAAAAACTATTGTTTCTTCGAAGTCTAATTATACAAACAGCTTCAGAAATTTATGATTTAAATAAAATTGAAGAAACCCTAAAATGGGGTGAGCCAAGTTATCTAACAAAAAATGGAAGCACTATCAGAATCGATTGGAAAGAAAATAGCCCCAATCAATACGCCATGTATTTTAATTGCAAAACAAAGCTGGTCGATACGTTCAAAGAACGTTATGGTGAAACTTTTAAGTTTGAAGGTAATAGAGCCATAATATTCGATGTGACTGAAAACATACCCGTTGATGAACTAAAGCGCTGTATAGAATTAGCATTAACTTGCCACTCTATAAAGCATCTGCCAATGTTAGGCTTATGAAAATAAATAAAATATTACCTGTTAAGTCAGTTATGAAGTATTGCGTTAATTAGCGGCCATTTGCGTTTTGACGTTAATCTTCTGGTTTTTAGATATCATGTTTTTGCTTAACTAATCGCTATTCAGACCAGGCTTCGTTTTCTGCTTCAGAGGTGTTGATCAGGACGAGGTAATTCAAGAAAGGGTTCGTGAAAACTGAGAATACTGTGCAATAGAATTCGTCACCGACGCCTTTAATATTGTGATTGATATCGGTTAATATCGTTATAACGACTCTAAATGCCGCATCTTATGTATAGACTTTTTATTATCTTCGTGTTCTTCTCGCTAGTATCAGGCTGTACGAATATGTTTTTTTATCCGATAAAAACACATTTCTTTGATCCTGAGGACT
The DNA here is from genome assembly GCA_048550535.1 of Gammaproteobacteria bacterium. Classification (GTDB taxonomy): domain Bacteria; phylum Pseudomonadota; class Gammaproteobacteria; order SZUA-229; family SZUA-229; genus CBDULX01. Next base: position 13,339 of record JBLYYN010000312.1, on the reverse strand, counting down.
TCTCTATTAAGCATGAAATAGTAAGCTTTACCAGTCACGATAATATTTTACTTAATGGCTGGATCTTTCCATCTAAACAGCCCTCGAATAAGACCATAATATTTTTACACGGTAATGCAGGAAATATCAGCCTTCAGGCAGGAAATATCTACTGGCTAACTGAGCATGGTTTTAATGTTTTTATTTTTGACTATCGAGGTTACGGCCATTCTCAGGGGGAGGCCACTCTCGATAATATTATTCGGGATATTGACAGTGCTATCGCATTCATAATTGAAAAATCAAACAAAAATACTGAATATTTTGTTATAGGGCATAGCCTGGGTGCAAGCATGGCGATATATGCCTTGTCTAACAGTCAGTATAAACAGCATATTTCGTCAGTTATTCTAATTTCTGGATTTGCGGACTATCAGGTAATTGCCAGGGAAGTCCTCTCAAGGCACTGGTTAACCTGGGCTTTGCAGTGGCCACTTTCCTATACTGTGACAGATAAATATCGACCACTGGATCACATTCAGAATTTATCCCCCTTACCAGTAATTATAATGCATAGCCCAGATGATCAATCAATACCCTACTACAACGCAGAACAATTATTTCAGAAAGCCAGAGAACCAAAGCAACTTGTAGATATTAAGGGGGGGCATAATCATATTTTTGACATATCTTGGAATAAACAAGCACTTCTAGATCTTTTGCAGAATACTAGCGGACAAATAATAAAGTGATTAAACTTATGCAATGATAAGTAAATTTATGGGGTGATCGCTGTGGACAAATGAGCTATTGCCTGTAATATTTACAAAGGGTGCGGGAGCGCATCTCTAACACAATAACTAGAGAATAAGGTGGCTTAATGAAAAATATAACAATGGCAATGATTGCCGCTACAACTATAATGATGTCTGGTTGTGCAACAATTCTTAATGATGACACCCAGAGTGTTAACCTTACCACATCAAATGGCAAGAAAACTATAGTATCAGTCAACGGCAGAGAGTATGAAGCGCCGGGTATAGCACGACTCGTGCGCTCACAGGATGACGCTATTATTACAGCTGATACTTCTACCTGTAAAGGTAAGACAGTTGCCCCTTCTTCAGTCGATACTGTATTTTTTGTGAATATTTTATCTGGCGGTGCATTCGGTTCAACTACTGATTACGCTAGTGAAGAGATGTGGAAATATGACAATACTATTCAGATAAACTGCCTGTAGTTTAGTACATGAGTAGAGCGGTACCAGAAAGGAAGGCTTTAGCCTTCCTTTTTTTATTTTTCTTAAGCTTTTCTGTATTCCCATCAACTCAGAATGTCATCGAACTTGCACTTCAGCAAGGGTTGCATAATAAACTGAGGTGGAGTGCGTTATTGCATATTGGTAATGATGTACAACATATAACTGATCAACGTTTTATTTTAAGCTCTAAAAACTTCAGCCTGAAAAATGAATTAGTTTCAACCATACAGGCATTTTATGAAGATTTCTCAGATGAGCAGCATGCAATTTGTAAATTTCCAGCCCGTTTTTTGTGGATAACGCAAGAGCTCAACTTGTCCAGGTCTTTATTTCCAAAAACAACATGCACTGGATTCGACGAATACTTGTTGAAAGCGCCTGCAGATAAGATACAACTTGTTTTTGCTTCAGAAAATGTAACATCTCCGTCTAGTATGATGGGGCATTCATTTCTAAAAATATCTGGCTTGAATGATTCTGATAAAACAGTAGAACATGCTGTTTCTTATTACACGCTTATAAATTCTATTAATCTACCCAAGGTGTTCTATGATAGTCTGGTAACAGGAAAAAAAGGACTGTTTGCTTTAAATCCTTATGCTACCTTAAAACAAAAATATCTTAATTCTGAAAAAAGGAATTTATGGGAATACGATTTACAGATCAGTGACTATGAAAGGCAGTTAATTCACCATCATATATGGGAATTAAAAAACATTGATTCAAGGTATTTCTTTACTAAGTACAATTGCGCTACGGTAACTTATTTTATTCTTGCAGCAGGAAAACCTGAACTACTAAATATAGAATACAACTGGCTTACACCTACTGATGTGGTGAAATATGCAAATACTTCGGGCCTGCTACCAAGCTCTGTATTGATTCCATCGAGCAGATGGAAAATAAAGATGCTTTCAGAAAGCCTGGAAGATTCTTATCAGCAAATAATTCTAGATATTCTTTCCGGAACAGCGGATATAAATATTTTATATTCTCTTGATTATGAACAACAGGTTTTGTCTGTTGAACTATTAGATGCATATAGTCAGTTCTTGTATGCAGAAGGACGAATAGAGCAATCTAAATACAGCGAAATACTCGCGACTATTAAAAAATATAAATCCAGTTATTCTACCTGGCCAGGCCTGGATATTAGTTATTACAAATCACCACTTAAAACACCAAATGACTCACAATTATCTATTGGATTTGGTTCAATGGATAACAGAAATTATTTTTCATTTACTTATTTGCCAACATCCCACAGGCTTCGCGACGATAATCGACAGTATCTATCAGAAAATCAACTTCTCCTGGGTGATGTCAGAATAACTTATCAACCAGACAGTAATTCAATAGACTTAGATGAATTCCAGATTTACTCAATCATTGCTTTAAATACCAGGGATGATTTTACTGGAGGTATTTCTGGCGCCTGGAGTGTTGGCATAGAACAACACTATAATAATTTACTCCAAGATCATAATGCTTTTAATATAAGCGGTTCATTAGGTTTAAGCTATCAATTAACGGATGATATTTTAGGGTATGGCCTGTTTGGACTGGGGTATGGGTTTTCAGACAGTACTCACTATATTTATGCTGAGCCAGAAATTGGGTTAATGGTTAATGAAATATTTGACATGAAAACCATTTTAAAAGTTAATCATGTAAGTAATCAATTAAAGTCAGATGATCCGTACCTTCATATATCGATAACCCAGAGCATTTATATTAATAATGATGTTGCTTTATTTCTAAATTACGAAAACCGAAAACTAAATGCCCTGAATAAGGACTATTGGGAAGCTGTTCTTACACATTATTTTTAAATAAGGCATTTTTGGTATCAGGTCTTGCATTTGACATGAATGTCTTTTAATCATGGCTGTATAAAGTAATGCCTATTTCTCTTTGTAATCAGAGAAATTAATTGAGCTAGGCGGTAAAATGATTAACATATACCAGTCTGTTATTGGCTGATATTATAAATGCTATACTTAATATATACCCTATAGTAAAGAACTTTAAAATGACACTTTCAATACATAAAAAACTTCTGCTGAACTTACTTTTACTGTTCTGGCTTTCAATGTTATCTGGCTGTGCAACAAGACCTCCGGCATTGCCTGAAGCCCATGCTGATAAACTTCCCTGGGGTGCTATTGATTTAGATATAAGAAAGAGTGGTGCATCTACAATAAAGGCCAGTCTTGGAGGTGCGCTGATCAAAAAAGCCAATGATCATAGCAATAGTAATGAGACTGTACCCTTTAATATACTGACGCTATCGGGTGGAGGCACAAGAGGTGCGTTCGGTGCTGGTTTGTTATCTGGATGGACGGATCGCGGAGATATACCTGAGTTTGATATAGTGACCGGGGTCTCCACCGGTGCGGTGATGGCGACGTTTGTTTTTCTTGGCGGCGTTGAGCTGGAAAAAGTAAAGGCATTTTATACAAAAATGTATACAAAAGATATCTATACGCGTAGCTGGCTCAGTTTTATTGGTGAAGCGTATCTGATGAATCCAGCGCCTTTGAAAAAGCTGTTTTCAAATAACTTTAATGAAGCACTCTTAAAAAGAGTTGCTGCTGAACATGCAAAGGGTCGGCGCCTTTATATTGGGACCACTAACATAGATACGGGGCAACAAGTAGTGTGGGATATGGGTGCTATTGCATCAAGCAACAGGAGTGATAAATATCAAAGATTTTCTGACATTATCTATGCCTCCAGTGCTCTGCCGATCTTCTTGCCACCCCAATATATAAGTGTAGATATTGGAAATGAAAAATATTATCAGATGCATGTCGATGGTGGAATTTATTCGCATGTGTTTATGATAGGGCTATTTGTCAATTGGGAAGAGGTTTTAAAATTTAGAGGAGATGCCAATCTTAATTTTGATACTACGCTGTATACTATTGCCAACCGAAAGTATCGTAATAGAACCATGTATGACCCCGTAGAGCAGTCACCTTCAAGTGTTATTGCCGCACTGCTGGAGACGGAAGTGGATTTACTGTTTGATAGGAGTATGTACCGGCTCTATGACAGCTGTATTCAAAAAGGGATCAAGTTCCGTATGGCGGCGGTGCCAAAGGATGTTAACCATGTCGATATATCGACAGAGTTTAATCCTGTGAAGATGTTAAAGCTATTTAATGTGGGTTATGGCTTTGGTCTCAAAGGAGTTGAATGGCAAGATCATGTTTCTATAGACGAATACGATAATCGATAATCTATGGCTGGCCATTATTTATATGTAGTCATCGCGACTTGAGCTGACGTCCGCTAATTTAAAATCAAAAGATTTGCCACAGAGTCACAGAGTGTTTAATAATATATTTTTCTCTGTGCACTCGGTGACTCTGTGGCAAAAATTTAAATATTTTAAAGTGTGTATAAAGATGTGGGCTGAATTACGGATATTGAAGTTTTTAAATGTTTTGTTCGACCAGTACTTCCTCGTCGCGCAGTCGTTCCTGGCGTGCTTGCTCTTCAGCCCAGGCGGCTTTGATTTCTTCCAGCACCGCATCCACATCGGCAGCATGCACGCTTTCCTCAAACTGGTCCGTTAACTGGGCCTCAGGATGGAGTTCACCGTTCTCGTACAGAGCCCAGATTTCTTTGGCATACTGGCTATCCTGTAATTCGGGGGCGTACTGGGCGTAGTAGCTGGTTACGGTGTTTACGTCCCGTTCCAGCATCATCTGGGCGTGGTTATTGGCCGAAGCATCCACCGCCTGAGGCAGGTCGATGATCACTGGGCCGTAGTCATCCACCAGTACATTAAATTCTGACAGGTCGCCGTGAACCAGGCCAGCACAGAGCATGCGCATCACGTATTGCATAACCACAGCATGATCTTCCAGCGCCTGTTCTATGGTCATGGACACATCGTTAAGCCGTGGTGCTACCTGACCATGTTCATCGGTAATCAATTCCATGAGCAGGACACCGTCAACACAACAATAAGGCTGAGGGACTCGCACACCGGCCTCGGCCAGACGATAGAGCGCATCCACTTCTGCATTTTGCCAGGATTGTTCCTGTTCATTACGGCCAAACCTGGAGCCTTTCTCCATAGCACGAGCGCGGCGGCTATTACGCACTTTGCGGCCTTCCTGGTATTGCACGGCCTGTTTGAAGCTACGTTGGCTCGCTTCCTTGTATACCTTGGCACAACGGATCTCGGGACCACAGCGCACTATATACACAGTGGCTTCTTTGCCGCTCATCAACTGGCAAATGACTTCATCCACCAGGCCGTCATCAACCAGGGGCTGGATACGTTTGGGTATTTTCATGGCGCTGTTATACCTTAGCTGGAGGCTGGATGGAACGGAGTAAGTAAAATTTAACAAACAGATATGGCAGATATAAGTTTGAGGACAATAGTCGGAGTAGGATCATGTCAGACTATTATGCACTATTTGACTGAGTTTTTCATTGACAATGGGGTTTAACGATGTAAAATGCACACAGCTTGAAAGTACTACTTATATTTATGCACACCATTTCGATGTCACGTCTTTAGTTCCTCGTCCTGTTTTTCATATTTAATAGCAACACATTCTAGCCAAATAGCTTTATAAAAAAAGCTTCAATTACTCTTAAATTTAATAGGATATAACTATGTCTACTACTACCGGCACCGTAAAATGGTTCAACGAATCTAAAGGTTTTGGCTTTATCGAGCAAGAATCTGGTCCAGACGTATTTGCCCATTTCAGCGCTATTTCCAGCTCAGGTTTTAAAACGCTGAATGAAGGCCAAAAGGTTGAATTCACGGTTACTCAGGGCCCTAAAGGTCCTCAGGCTGAGAATATCGTAGCGCTCTAATTTATTGATCGCTGATGTCCTGCATTGAATTCAATGCAAGACATGAACACAATCCGCAAGGGATGTGAAAAAAGGGCAAGACCACCAGGTCTTGCCCTTTTTTTTTGTTATCAATAAGCTAAAACTACTGCTGTCACCTAAACTCATTTTACAAGCCTTAAATCTTAATTGCCGCGGATGCCCGGGCTAATGTTTGCATATTCATTATGCGTTCATGGGCTTGCCGCAATGAGCTATTATCGATAAGGGGACTCGGTGAAAATACATCGGTTTTTATCAATTTATTGAACAAGTAGACAATATATCCTCTTTTTGTTGATAGACTAAAGTGATCAATTTGAAAAAATTCATCGAATTATTTTAACGACGAAAGGTATTGTCTAATGAAAAAATATATCAAGAGCAGTTTATTAGGTATTAGCATAATGCTGGTTTCAGTAAACACGCTGGCCGCTGATTTTAATTACACCTGGGGGCAGGTCAGCTACGATGATGTTAGCCTGGATATATCCGGATTGCGCAATATCGACGGCGACGGTTTAACGTTTTCTGGAGCCTATGAAGTCACTCCGGTGGTCTATGTTAAAGGTAGTATCAGTATGTGGGATATGGACTTTGGTGTTGATGTGGACTATTTGCAATTCGGTGCGGGTTATCACACGCCGGTTAATAATAAAACAGATGCCGTTTTTGAGTTTAGCTTTGGTGACCTGGATATAGATTCAACAAGCATTGATAGCTGGACACTCAGCGCCGCAGTTCGCCACCAGATAGACAACAAGCTTGAACTGGATGGTGCAATTGGTCTCACCGATTATGACAATGATGACACTGAAGTGTTTCTTGCTTTTAACGCGCTATACAGTTTCAAAAAAGACATAGCCGGCATATTTAAATTTAGAACAGAAGACAATATCGATATAGTGTCATTTGGTGTACGTTTCTATTTTTAATACGCTAGTTTGTTTAGATGGATTTAAGCTCGGTGGGTATGGAATTGTGTAGTTTCAATCCTGTCCACCGGGTATGAATTTATGTTGCCTCTTTAATCGAAATGACACCACATCAGCGGCCCCATAATACTAAAAATACTGAGCAATTTCCTGCGGCTGTGTGATCTTCCCATTTGCGCCCCAGTCGTCGGTATTTTCCCAGTCCCCAATATAACCATACATGGCCACCAGGGTTTTCATGCCCGCATTATTTCCCGCTTCAATATCTCGCCGTGCATCACCGACATAGATGCATTGTTGCGCTTCACTACCGGCGGCCAGACAGGCGTGGAACATGGGTTCCGGATGAGGTTTGCGATTTTGCGTGGTGTCACCACTGACAATACAGGCGGCCCGTTCGAACAGACCTATCTGTTCCATCAACGGGTTGGTGAGCCAGCCCGGTTTATTGGTCACCACGCCCCAGTTCATGTATCGGGATTCTATGTGTGTGAGTAATTCGTCCATGCCTTCAAACAACTGTGAATGCTGGCACAGGTGTGCCTGGTAGATATCCAGATAACGTTGTTTCAGATACGCCATACGCTCGGGGTCGTCGATCTCACCAAAGCCGAGCTTTACCAGAGCCACACTGCCATTGGAGACGACCGGGCGTATGCTTGGGTAGGGAAGTTCTGCCTGGCCTTGTTCCAGCAGTAGCAGATTCAGGGAATGGGCCATATCCGGCGCGGTATCGATCAGGGTTCCATCCAGGTCGAACAGAACCGTAGTGTAATCCGTCAACTGAACTTACTCCGGATTACGGATATAGTGGGCCATGTAATTGACTGCCACATCCGGACCCAGTTTGTAGGTTTTGGTGATGGGGTTGTAGCTCATACCGGTGATGTCTTTCAGTTCCAGGTCACAGGCTCGGGACCATTCATCGAGCTCGGAAGGTTTGATGAATTTATCGTAATCGTGGGTGCCTCTGGGCAGCATCCTGAGCAGATATTCGGCACCGACTATGGCAAACAAATAGGATTTGGGATTGCGATTGATGGTGGACATAAACACCGGGTGGCCGGGTTTTACCAGGGTCTTGCAGGCATTGATCACCGAGCTGGGATCGGGCACATGTTCCAGCATTTCCATGCAGGTGACGGCATCGAATTCACCGGGCATTTTTTGAGCCAGCTCTTCAACGGTGATTTGTTGATAATCTATGTCCAGTTCCGATTCCATGGCATGCAGGTTGGCCACGGATAGGGGGGCCTTGCCCATGTCGATGGCGGTGACGCTGGCACCACAGCGGGTCATGCTTTCCGATAATATACCGCCGCCACAGCCGACATCCAGTACGCGTTTGCCATTCAGGCTGATGCGTTGATCGATATAGTGCAGGCGTAGCGGGTTGATATCGTGCAGGGGTTTGAACTCGCCTTCGGTATCCCACCAACGGCTGGCCAGTTCTTCAAATTTGGCGATTTCACTGGGGTCAAAGTTTAATGTGGTCATGGTATGAATCTGTACTCAATTTTTACGGGCTATTTTAGCATTCCAGGCCTCGGCTTTGAGGATTATTTTCTGTTCGTCCAGAGTGGTAAGCGCCCGTTCTTTAAGTAAATGTTTACCGGCCACCCAGACATCAGTTACCTGTTCCCGGCCACAGCTGTACACCAGATGGGAGACAGGATTATACACCGGGGTCAGTTCCAGGCTGTTGAAATCCACCGCCACAATATCGGCGTATTTGCCCACTTCTAAGGAACCGGTTTTACTGTCCAGCCCCAGAGCACGGGCGCCATTAATAGTGGCCATGCGCAGAGTCTGGCTGGCACTCACGGCGGCGGCATCACCGGCCACACCCTTGCCCAGCAGGGCGGCGGTATGCATTTCACCGAGCATGTTGAGGTCATTGTTACTGGCTGAGCCATCGCTGCCCAGGGCCACGTTGATACCTGCGTCCAGCAGTTTTTGTACCTGGCAGAAACCACTGGCCAGTTTCAGGTTCGATTCCGGGCAGTGCACCACATGGGAGCCGGAGTCGGCCAGTAACTGAATTTCATCATCGTTAAGCTGGGTCATGTGCACTGCCAGCAGATTGGGTGATACCAGGCCCAGTTCATTTAGCCTGGCCAGGGGACGTTGACCATGGTCCTGTAGTGACTGTTCTATTTCGTGGGCTGTTTCATGGACGTGGATGTGTATGGGTAAATCCATTTCATCGGCCAGTACTCTCAGTCTTTGCAGTGGGGAATCGGATACGGTGAACGGGGCATGGGGTGCAAACGGAGTGTGAATCAGGGCATCGCTGCGGTACTTGTCGCGCAAATCCAGACCTTTTTCAATGTACTCGTCGGCATTACTGGCCCACACCGTTGGGAAATCAACCACGATCAGCCCGACACAGGCTCGTATGCCAATGTCCCTGGCTACTCGGGCAGTGGTTTCCGGGAAGAAGTACATATCATTGAAGCAGGTTGTGCCGGAGCGTAACATTTCGGCGATGGCCAGTTCGCTGCCATCGTGGACAAATTCTTCGCTGACCCAGTGGGTTTCCGCTGGCCAGATATGGTTATGTAACCAGTCCATCAGGGGCAGGTCATCAGCCATACCTTTGAACAGGCTCATGGGCGAATGCGTATGGGCATTAATCAGACCCGGAATCAGTACATGTCTGCTATAGTTATTTTCTACATGGGCCTGATATCTGGCCCTGGCCTTATCTGTGGGCAGGAGATCGATGATGCGACCATCATCCAGGGCAAGGCTGTGGTTTTCCAGAATGGGGTCACCCTCGGTCACCGGAATAACCCAACGCGCATGTATCAGTGTGTCTATGACGTCCATGGCGGGCAAGATACCCTGAGCTGAGGCCGGCTGCAAGCTACATTAGCCAGAAAATATCTCTATGCGACTGTTTTTATGAATAAATAATGGTATAACAAAGCAATAATACGATAATTAAATTAATGGAGAGTCTTGCATGATTGCGAATAAATTCCGAGCCACTTTACCTGTTTTTGCACTATGTGCTTTTTTGGCGCTCACTTTGACTGCCTGTAATCCTAAAGTCAGTCGTGTCAGTGCTGATTCGGTCACCGACCTTAGCGGCAAATGGAATGATACCGATTCCCGACTGGTATCACAGGAAATGGTGCAGGATGTATTGTCCCGTTCCTGGTTAAGCCGATTCAATCAGAAAACAGGTCGGACACCTACAGTGATAGTCGGTACCGTGCGCAATCTGAGTCATGAGCATATCAACACCCGGACCTTTGTAAATGATCTGGAACGTGAACTCATCAATTCAGGTGATATTGAATTTGTGGCATCTGCGGCTGAACGCTCAGAAATTCGATCCGAAAGAAAGGATCAGGATCTGCATGCCAGTGAATCCACGCGCAAAGCGATGGGCAATGAAACCGGTGCCGATTTCATGCTGCAGGGCTCGATCAATACTCTGATCGATGCTATCAAAGGTGAACAGGCCCGATTCTATCAAATAGACCTGAACCTGATCGATCTGGAGAGTAATCGTAAAGTCTGGGTTGGCCAGAAGAAAATCAAGAAAACCATTGAACGTAGCAGTTTTAGACTCTAATCCGAATCATTGGCTAATGGTGTGGCAGTCCCGGACTGTCTTGCTAGTGTTCAACTATAAAATATTATAATGAATCACTTGCTGAGGATTTTCTAATGGGATTTGTTCAAGCTACTCGCTTAACGATTATGCTGCTGGCATTGCTAACCCTGCTGCTGCAGGGCTGTGCTACATCAGCGCAAAAGTCAGCATCCATGCGACAATTTCTGGAACAGGGGCATCCTGAATTAGCCCTGATCGAGGTTGAAAAAAATGGTGATGACGATTATGTAATGTTCAATATGAATCTGGGTATTTTGCGTCGCCTTAATGGGGATTATGCAGGCAGTAATGAGGCATTCGAGCGGGCGAAAAAACGTATTGAAGAACTTTATACTACCAGTCTTACCCAGGCAGCCGGTACGGTAATCATAAACGATGAGACCATGGATTTCGATGGTGACTCACATGAACAAATCATGATACATCTGTACAAGGCTTCTAATTACCTGGACATGGGAATGCCTGATTCAGCACGTGTGGAAATGTTGCAATCCCACGTTAAAATGAATGAATGGAATGAGCCAAAAGATGAAGCACCGTTTTTGCGTTATGTATCAGGCATTATATTCGAAATACTGGGTGAACAGGATGGAGCGCTGGTGTCCTATAGACAAGCGGTGGATGCCTACAAAGTTACCCGAAGCAAACATGGATTAAATGTCCCCAGGCAATTGAAAAATGACCTGTTGCGACTGCTGTCCAGTGCCCGCTTGTGGAATGAATTCAAGCAATACCAGCGCGAATTTAGCATGCCTAACTGGTCGGCTCCGGATAGTCGTGGTAAGGGTGAGCTGATAGTGATTATGCATAATGGCCTGGTCCCGCAGCGAACCCAACAGGTGATTCATACCTGGTCGAATCAGTTGTCACTGAGTGTGAGAATTGCTCTGCCTGCTTATACTCAACCGCCCCGTTACCTGAATCAGGTGCGGCTTACCGTGGCGGGGCAGCGTTCTATGCTGGAAACCGTGTCTAATATCGATGGTATGGCACGCGCTGCCTTGCTGGAAGATATGCCGGCCATTACCGCTCGAGCCCTGGCTCGTGCCGTGGTGAAGAAAAGATCTGAAAAAGAAGTCGGTGAACACGGGTTGCTGGGACAGCTGGCGATGTTTGCAGTGAATCAGGCCACCGAGATCGCCGATACCCGGTGCTGGAATACTTTACCGCAGGCCATACAGCTGGCTCGTATTTACTTACCGCAGGGTGAGCATCAGCTAAAACTGGATATTTTAGGTCCCGGAGGTGTTTTGCGGGATTCCTATGTGGTGCCGGTATCGATTCGTGCCGGCCAGACTAAGGTTTTATCCAGGCACTGGACAGCACCCAGAATGACTATAAAAGGTGAGAAAAACCCTAAAACTGTACAAAATACGCTAAGCCACTAAATTATGAATACATACAAGGATACCCAAGTGACTTTAAATCGAAATACCGTGCTGATCTGGCTTTCTGTTATCTCAGTTTTGCTATTACAGACTGCCTGCATAGGATCCGGTGATAAAAATGTAAAAGGCAGTAGTGGTGCAAAACCTGACTGGGTTAATGGTGATGCCGGTTTCTATCCTAACAGTCACTATCTGTCTGCGACGGGTTCTGCATCCAAAGCCGAACTGGCCAAAGATCGTGCACTGGCGAATCTGGTAAAAACGTTTGAGGTAGAGGTGCGGGAAAATACCACCACCCGCTCGGATACCAAAGTATCGATACGCGATGGTAACGAGAGTTATAGCAAAGACCAGCGCCTGGATCAGCAGATTAATTTACGCACCGATAAAGTGGTGCAGGGGGCCAGGGTTGCCGAAACCTGGTTTGATAAACCGGTTCAAACCTATCATGCACTGGCTGTGCTGGATCGCAAACAGGCAGGTGTTAATATTCAAGGTGAAATGGCCAGACTGGATCAGGAAACGGAAACCGAGCTCACACGAAGCCGTACACAATCCGATCCTTTATTAAGCATGGCGGCCTTGAATAATGCCCTGGAGCTGCAGAACCAGCGACTGGCCATGCAGCAATCGCTGAAGGTAATCGATACCCGTGGCCGAGGTAAACCGGCACAGTGGAACCTGGCGGATTTACGAGGCCAGCTTGAAAGCCAGTTACAATCACTGCACATTGCAAGCTCGGTGGATAATGATCCCCTGGGCAGCCTGGATCAGGCCATACGGTCGGCCATGGGCAATGCGGGTTTTCCGGCGGTCAATGGGTCAACTGCGTATACTCTGGTCGCTAATCTCGATGTGCAGGACCTGGGTGTGCTTGATGGCTGGTACTGGTTAAGAGCTAAACTTTCTATTAAGCTGGTGGAAGCCAGTGGCAAGATTCGAGGTCGTCAGCAATGGCCATTGAAAGTATCTGCCCAGCAGCGTAGTGATGCCGAAAGTCGGTTAATGACCCAGGTGAGTAAAACGCTGAACCAGGAACTCAAGGATTCAATTATTACATTTGCCACAGGGGTCAATTAAGTAAGATATGTCAAAACCCTACGATTCGATACGGGCTATCCGCTGGCAGGGGGGTAGCCTGTTTTTATTAGACCAGCGTATTTTACCGGCCAGCTACCAGGAACTGGAATTAACCAGCCCCACGCAGGTGGCCGATGCGATACGGAATATGGTGGTGCGTGGCGCACCGGCCATCGGCATTACCGCCGCTTATGGTGTG
>JBLYYN010000311.1:0-4393 GCA_048550535.1 Gammaproteobacteria bacterium | reverse complement strand
GTGCTGATAACGCTTCTTTCATGTTCTCATGACGAGAATCCGGGATAGCATACAGAGGTACATCTATATGCGCTTGACGGTTGGGAATGATTAATCGGGCACAAGTATCTTTTTTATCCGTAAATTTCCAGCCTTCCTGGAGGGCTAATTTTTTTAGAGATCCATCTACTATCGCAAAGAACCAGTTCTTGTTTGCTTCTGGTCTGGAACGCATGATAGTCATTGGTAAATAAACTCCGTCATCTAAGTCAATCTCTTGTGATGAGTAGCATGGCAAGTTGATTGTTTTGTAGGCGTATGACCCTTGGGTCATAAATTTTGGTTTGATTTTAGAAATCCATTCAATATCTCGTTCTTGAACTCCTTCTTCACTCTTGAGGTATTCCCTCGCTTCACTAAATGCTGCTCTGATTACTTTGCGAATCTTTTTTCGAGCCGTTAGGAGTAGGTCATTTTGTTGATCAGTTATCGATATATTATTGATAAAACGATCGTTGTGTAATTGCTTATTAAGTAACGGGCTAGTGTTATACATCGATTTACAACTCCTTCTGTGATTTGAAACATAGATCTGGTGCTTGGTGATCCAAGTGAGTATTAAGTGGCTCTTTTGCAATTTCATCTTGAAACGAAATTTTAGCAAGACCCAGTAGTGTATTTGTGGCGCTTACATCAGCCTTATCTAAAGCAACGACCTTATCTTGATCAGCACTGGTGGAGATATCAATCATATAGTAATGATTGCCCATTTTTTGCTTCATCATGAAATTTGCAGTCTGTTCTTGACAAGCCATCATGAAATCAAAAATACGAGAATTCCATTGAGCTAGACCTTTATCTAGAGTTTCGCTCTGGTTTGCAGTCGTTTTGGAAGATAGTGCACCGATTGAAAGTAGACGTATATCTTTTTCTACATCAGCATCAATGGCATGTTCTGCTTCATGAACACCAAAGATGCCTGGAGCATTGCCTACAATGCCACCATCGATATACACTTGATGTTCAAACTCATAGTTTGGGAGATATATTGGCGCTGCACTTGTAGCCATGGCTACATCTACCAAAGTACGCTTCTTATCCAGAGTGAACATTGGATTATGAGGGGTCTTGAAAAATTGAGGGCCACCTTTGGTCCAGTTAGCAGATGGAATTAATACACGGGTTTTCAGGTCCTCAATTTTCCGGTCACCAAAGATTGTTACTAAAGCATCTTTTAATGGTGCACTGTTGTGTTTTGCTGCAGTAACACCTCGATTCAAGGTAAATCCCGACTTTTTGTATATCAACCTATCTGCTTCTACTCTCGCCATCGTTTTTGGGGTAGCCAGCAGCTTCCGTTTAGGCAATTCAATAGGGCTAAAGATTCGGGGGCCTGCATCCTGTAACGTCTTTACAATGTTAAGCGCTGGAATTTCCCTAGTTGCTAAAGCAAGAGCTATAAGACCACCAACACTTGTTCCACAGATTAGATCGAAATGAGAACCGAAGGGCTTTCCTGTTCGTTCTTCGATTTGTGCGATAACTTGAGCAGTATAGAGCCCCTTATATCCTCCGCCTGAGAGCGCGAGGATATGGAATGGATTGCCTGTGTTTAATTCCGTATCCACTATCATCTACTGGCCATTGTTTCCAAAAATGTGTTCGTTGATTTCAGATGCAACTCCCTGGTATATAAAAAGGCAATCTAAATGCTCGTTTTTTTATTTTGCGACTTATGGACAAAATATTTGTAGTTTGTGTGTTTCAGTTTGTAACTTATGCGTCACCCACACTTACTATCACCACAATTCAAACACGTCATACACCCATCCATCATAATCGATGCTTTGGTGTGGCATTTACCGCATAACTGGGCACCGTCCGGGAAGCTGCCGCTGGTGTCATCGTCGCAGTTTTCGAGTTTATTATTGGCTTCAAATTCGGCACGTTTCGCATCGACCAGTTTCTGCTGGTGTTCATCGAGTTCCTGCTTTTTCAGGAAGCCGGTCATTATCATGTGTGACTCTATGGCATCTCCGATTTCAGCCACCAACGAGGGCATGAACTTGCCACCTTTCTTGAAGTAGCCACCCTGTGGATCAAACACGGATTTAAGTTCTTCCACCAGAAAGCAGACGTCGCCACCTTTACGGAATACCGCGGAGATAACTCGGGTGAGGGCAACCACCCATTGGAAGTGGTCCATGTTTTTCGAGTTGATGAATACTTCGTAGGGCTGGCGGACCTCGTGATCGGTACCCACGTTCAATACCACGTCATTAATGGTGACATAGAGGGCGTGATCCGATAATGGGGTTTTGATTTTATAGGTCGAACCCAGCAGCATTTCCGGACGCTCTACATTTTCGTGCATGTGTTCACGTTCGGGTATCACGGGTGCATCAATTACCTTGTTTTCTTCTTCGTCTTTGACAACCTTAAACGCGACGATTTTTTTGTCAATCTTGGTAGCCATGGGTTTATCCTGTTTTGCTGTATTCATGTTTGTATTTGCCACTGATTATGTTTGCCACCGAGACGCAGAGTACACAGAGAATTTCTTAGTTAAAAGCCTTCTATAGTGTTTATATTGCTGCGTCTTTTCATATTGTTAATATTAACCGTTTTACCAATCATTACAGATCCCTCTGTGTTCTCAGTGCCTCCGTGGCGATCTTTTAATGTGTCTTTAAAATTTACCGTAGTAGCCTTCTTTCAGGGCATCGAACAGATTGGCGGCGGTATGGATTTCACCGTCATATTCAATGTCTTCATTACCCTTGAGTTCAACCAGGCTGCCATCTTCCAGGGTGAACTGGTAGGTGGTATTCGCCAGATCCTGCTCTTTCACCAGTACCCCCTGGAACACCTCGGGGTTGAAGCGGAAGGTGGTGCAACCTTTCAGGTTCATGTCATAGGCGTATTCGTAAATATGCTTGAAGTCTTCGAACGGATAGTCGGTAGGCACATTCGCTGTTTTCGAAATAGAGGAGTCGATCCATTTCTGGGCCGCTGACTGTATATCCACATGCTGCTTAGGTGACACCTCGTCAGAGGCAATGAAATAATCCGGCAGTTGGGTGCTTTCATCGTCACTGAAGGGCAGGGCATCGGCATTAATCATGGCGCGGTAGGCCAGCAGTTCAAACGAGTAAACGTCTATTTTTTCTTTGCTTTTCTTACCTTCACGGATCACATTACGTGAATAGTGGTGGGCAAAGCTGGGTTCGATGCCGTTACTGGCGTTATTGGCCAGTGACAGGGAAATAGTGCCGGTGGGGGCAATCGAGCTGTGGTGAGTAAAGCGACAGCCATGCTCAACCAGTTGTTCAATCAGTTCCGGGTCTTCCTGTGCAATTTGTTGCATATATCGGCTGTAGCGTGCGTGCAGTATTTTACCGCTGATGCTGTCGCCAGCTTTATAGCCATCGTCTATCATTTCCGGACGTTTATAGAGCATCGCCGGGGTCACGCTATAGTCCTGCTCAAGGGCCGGTGCGGTTCCTTTTTCTTTGGCCAGTTCGAGACCGGTGCGCCAGCCTTCCAGTGCCAGTTCTTTGCTCACCTGATCGGTGAATGCCAGGGATTTTTCTGAGCCGTATTTAATGCCCAGCATGGTGAGGGTAGAACCCAGGCCCAGATAGCCCATGCCATGGCGGCGTTTGCTGGTAATTTCCTTGCGCTGTTGTTCCAGTGGTAGGCCATTGATTTCCACCACGTTGTCCAGCATACGGGTGAAAATGGATACGGTTTTACGGTAGTTTTCCCAGTCGAAGCTGGCTTTACTGGTGAATGGATTGAGCACGAAACGGGTCAGGTTGACCGAACCCAGCAGACAGCTGCCGTAAGGGGGTAAGGGTTGTTCACCGCAGGGGTTGGTGGCACGAATGGTTTCGCAGAACCAGTTGTTGTTCATCTCATTGACCTTGTCGATGAGGATGAAACCCGGTTCGGCATAATCGTAAGTGGAAGCCATAATGCTGTCCCACAGACGACGGGCAGGCACAGTACGGCTGATACGACAGGCGGTGTGGCCTGCATCGTTGCTGATGTAATCGCCTTTCACCGGCCAGTCACGCCAGATCACCTTGCTGGAATCGTTCAGATCCAGATTTTCCTGTGCACATTCCCTGTTAGTAACAGGGAAGGCCAGGGGCCAGTCTTTATCGGCTTTGACCGCTTCCACAAAATCGGTGGTGATCAGCAATGACAGATTAAACTGACGTAAACGACCGTCTTCCCGTTTGGCCCGGATGAAATCGAATACATCGGGATGGCCGACATCGAAGGTGGCCATCTGTGCGCCACGACGGCCACCGGCTGAAGACACGGTGAAACACATCTTGTCGTAGATATCCATGAAGGACAAAGGCCCTGAAGTATAGGCACCGGCACCGGAAACATAACCGCCTTT
>JBLYYN010000310.1:0-8202 GCA_048550535.1 Gammaproteobacteria bacterium | reverse complement strand
TCAATGCCATAATAAGCCATCTGGACACTACGGTTATCCTCACTCGCAACCAGGCAGGTAAAGGCATTTATCCTGCCGTCGATCCGCTGCAATCCAGTAGTAAGATGATGGATGCCTACACCCTGGGTTCGCGACATTACACCATTGCCGAAGGTGTTCGTGAGCACCTGGCACGTTATCATGAACTTGAAGATATCATTGCCATGCTGGGTATAGAAGAACTGTCCCCAAAAGACAAACTAATCGTCATGCGTGCCCGCAGACTGCAGCGATACTTGACCCAGCCATTATCGGTAACTGCAGCTCATACAGGCATAACGGGTACTTCGGTAAACTTAAGTCAGACACTGGACGATTGTGAAGCCTTTTTACAGGGCCAGTATGATGAGCTCCCTGAAGAAAAATGTTACATGCGGGGAGGCATGAATTAACCATGCACTCATTTGATCTTGTATTACAGGATGCTACCCATGCTGAGAACTTCAACAACATCAGTTCTTTTGTGGGTGAAGACAGCAGTGGCAGCTTCGGCGTGCTGGCGAATCATGACCGGTTTATGACCTCACTGGTGATGGGACTGTCCCGCTTTCGCATGGGCAATAATGACTGGCAATATATTGCCACACCTGGCGCCATAGTGTATTTCCATAATAATCAACTTTTGCTACTGACTCGTCATTTCTTAATAGACACGGACTATATGCGCATCAGTGATGCACTCGAGCAACAACTACTGGATGAAGAAATTCGTTTATCTGCACAGAAAAAAAGCCTGAGGCGAATGGAGGAAGAAGTACTAAAACGCTTATGGGAGTTGAGCCGCAACCAGAGCTGAGGCCATGATGACAGACAGAGACAAATTAAAAGCACAAATCGATCGCCAGGCTCATCGCATGAAAAAAGCCGAGCACGAACGCGATACACTAACGGCACAAACGATGTATGTCGGCATGTTAGGCCTGTTATTTGTATTGCCGGTAATTGTCGGTGCCTATCTTGGACAATGGCTGGACAGACAGGCAAGTGGTTTTTCTGCATTCTGGACCGCCCTTTTGATCATTGTTGGAGTAATTATCGGCGCCATCAATGTCTATTTATATATAAGGGAATAACAGTGATGAACGACTCAGGTCTGGACATCAATACCGCATTCCTACTGGGACCACTAGAGATTACTAGCACAGTCACCACCACCTGGGCGATTATGCTAGTACTCGGCCTGTTCTCATGGTTCAGCACTCGACATCTGTCACAGAGTCCAGGTGCCATACAAACCATGTTAGAAGCTATAATCACCATCATTCAAAACTCCGTGGCCTCAGTGGCACCACAACAGGCCAGACAATTAACGCCATTTATTGGCAGCTTATGGATTTTCCTGGTCATTGCCAACCTGAGTGGACTTATTCCTGGCGTACATTCACCAACCCGTGATCTTTCTGCCACCGCAGCCCTGGCCATTATTGTATTTCTATCTGTTCATTGGTATGGCATTCGTATTCAGGGCTTTAAAAAATATTTACTTCATTACCTTAGTCCCAGCCCTATCCTGCTACCTTTTTATCTGATCAGCGAAATCACTCGCACCGTGGCGTTGGCCGTTCGTTTGTTTGGCAACATCATGAGCCTGGAGATGGCGGCATTACTTATATTACTGGTAGCCAGTTTTCTGGCACCTGTACCCATACTCATGTTGCACATCATCGAGGCCCTGGTACAGGCCTATATCTTTGGCATGCTGGCCCTGGTGTATGTGGCCAGCGGTATACAGTCTCATCAAGTTCAACAGAATAATAATGAGGAGTAATTCATGACTGATCTTTCCACATTTGTTACGGCATCAACCGTTGCTGCCATACTGGGTATTTCACTGGGCGTGATGTTTCCAGCTATCGCTATGGGCTGGGCCATAAGCCGTGCAATGGATGCCTTATCCCGGCAACCTGAAGCAGAACGCGCCATTATGAGAACTCTGTTTATAGGCCTGGCAATGATCGAATCACTGGCCATATATGTACTGGTTATTGTTTTGATTATCCTGCTCCGTAACCCACTACTGGAATACGTTATTAATTAACCTGGCTGGTTTATGGGAGAAGACTTTGGAACTGAGCTGGACAACTTTTGCATTCGAGATAATCAACTTTTTGGTACTGCTATGGATACTCAAGATATTTCTATATCGACCAGTACTCAAAGCATTGGCTGATCGACAAAAAACCATCGACAATTCTCTCGCTGAGGCAAAAAACCTGCGGCAACAGGCCACAGAACTTGAACAAAAGTACCAGTCCCGACTCAAGGACTGGGAACTGGAAAAACAACACGCACTTGATAAATTGCAACAGGATATTCAAATAGAACGATCAAAAAAAATAAATCAGCTTGAACAGGAAATCAGCAATGAGCGTGAAAAATCAGCCGTCATAGCACAGCGCCAGCATGCAGAAACCATTAAACACTATCAGCAAAATGCACATAACCAGGGTGCCAGATTTGCTTCACGCCTGCTCACATCTATTGCTTCACCTGAACTCGAAAACCGTTTATTTGAATTATTTATATCCAGTATGGACCATCTCACAGAGGATTCATGCAAGTCCTTAAAAACGGCCTGCGAAACCCTCGAACAAATCTCCATCAGCAGCGCCTATGCACTAACAAGTAGTCAGCAGCAACTCGTCTCAAATAAACTCAATACCTTGTGTGAAAAAAAACTAAATTGTGCTTTTTCACAGGATACAGAACTCCTGGCTGGCCTACGCATATACATAGGTGACTGGGTATTGCGATTCAATCTACTGGATGAACTCAGTAGCTTTTCGGAACTGAACCATGAAAACCCTATTGGCTGATTCGACCTCAGGTTTTTCAGACAGCATTGATGACTGGCTGGATCATTATCAGCCAGGCATTCAGCTGTCTGAACTTGGCAGCGTGGTCTCTGTTGGCGATGGCATCGCCTGGGTATCGGGATTACCTACAGCCAGCATGGATGAAATCATGCTATTTGATGATGGCAGTCATGGGGTTGTTTTCGAACTCACCGCAGATTTGATTGGAGTGGTTCTTTTACATCAATCATCGACGCTTACCGCAGGTAGCAATGTATATCATACAAAACATTGTATAGACATTCCTGTTGGGGACAACCTGCTGGGGCGCATCATTGACCCCCTTGGTTTGCCACTGGATGGGCAAGCAGCAGTAACCAGCACAGCAAGACAAGCCCTGGAAAACCTGTCTCCCCCTATTATTGCCCGTGATGATGTTAACCAGCCACTTTACACGGGCAGTAAAGTGATCGACAGCCTGATTCCTATTGGCAAAGGACAAAGACAATTAATTATTGGTGACGAAGGCCTTGGCAGGAGCACACTGGCACTGGATACCGTCATTAACCAGAAAGATAAAAATGTATATTGCGTTTATGTGTTAATTGGCCAGAAAAGATCCACAGTGGTTAACACCATCGAGTTATTAAATAAACATGGTGCAATGAGCTATACCACCATAGTCGTCGCAGAAGCCAGCTCCCTGCCCGGCCTGCAACACCTGGCTCCATTTTCCGGTTGCGCGATTGCAGAATTCTGGATGCACCAGGGTCGAGATACATTGATTGTATATGATGATTTATCCACACATGCCAAGACCTACCGCGAGCTGTCTTTATTACTTCGTCGTCCACCCGGTAGAGAGGCTTATCCGGGTGATATATTTTATGTTCATGCCCGATTGCTGGAACGAGCCACCTGCCTGAATGCCATCCATGGAGGTGGCAGTATGACGGCTTTACCCATTATCGAAACACAGCAGGGTGAAATAGCCGCTTATATCCCCACCAACCTGATATCCATTACCGATGGTCAAATTTACCTGGATCATGATCTTTTTGTTTCCGGTTTCAGGCCGGCCATCGATATTGCCCGATCAGTTTCCCGCATCGGAGGACGGGCACAACATCCCCGCATAAAACAGGAAGCTGGCCGCATGAAACTGGATTATTTACAGTTCCTGGAACTTGAAGTATTCACCAGGTTTGGTGCACGTCTGGAATCCACAATGGAACTGGCGATTAAACGTGGACATATTTTACGTGAAATACTGAAACAAAATCGTCTATCACCCCACAGTATAGAATTTCAGCTAGCCTGGCTGATCGCGTTTAATGATGGGTTATTCGATGAACAGGATGCGGATATAAGCCAGTTACTGGACCTGCTTTGTTCAAGAATCGGCTTATCCTCACTGACACTCGACAGTCCTCGAGAACACTGGCTAGCATCACTTCATGAATGGTTAAGGAGCCATCAGGATCAACATTATGACACGCCGTCACGAGCTTAATAACCATCAACACAAACTCAGCGAAATTCGCAACATCATGTCTTCAATGAAGACGCTGGCGATTATGGAAACCCACAAGCTGGATCGGTTTATCTCTGCCCATGAAAACATGGCTAAAAACATTGACCTTATCGCCTCTGATTTTCTTCAGTTTAATCACAATGTCATTCCACCGGCCAGCCCAGGCACTGATATTTTTTGCCTGATTGGCTCCGAACACGGTTTTTGTGGCGACTTTAATCAGCAACTGGTTAAAACATTTCTTCTGCAACTTGATGAAGACACAGACAGACAACCTATATTAATTAGCATTGGAAATAAATTACACCCACTTTTATCGGACCAGTTCAGTAATCTCGTCACATTATCGGGCGCCGATATTGCCGAAGAAATTTTTCTCGTTGTTGAAAATCTTTCCCAGAAACTTGCCCGTTATCCACAACCGGCATCACTATATGTGCTACATCATAATCATCTACACAATCAATTGATATCCGAAAGACTGCTGCCTCCTTTTCAAGACACCAGCTATCCCAGCACCAAACACCAGTCCCCGCCCTTACTGAATATGGAACCCAAAACCTTCTTCATGGAGCTGATCGACCATTACCTGTTTAGCGCCCTGCACCGGATCTTTTATATCTCCTTGATGATAGAAAACCAGCGTAGAATCCAGCACCTGGAAAACGCCCTGCAGCATATCGATAGCAAAAACGAAGAACTATCAAGAAAAATCAATGCATTGCGTCAGGAAGAAATTATTGAAGAAATTGAAGTTATTTTGCTCAATGCATCAAGCAATTAAATAATTCATAAAAACATTAGTCCGCAAATGAACGCTATGTTTTTATGTGTGCCTGCGGCACACATTAACAATTCCCGCATTAAATATTAGCGTTAATTTGCGTTTATTTGCGGACAAAATAAGCCCCATCAATCCAGCACATGGGACACCAGGCCATCCGCCAGTTTGGGTTCAAACCAGGTTGACTTGGGCGGCATGACTTCATTGGCATCGGCCACTGCCATTAAATCCTCCATACTGGTCGGATACATGGAAAAAGCCACCGCCATCTCGCCGCTATTAACTCGTTTTTCCAGTCCTTCCAGGCCACGAATACCACCGACGAAATCAATGCGGGTATCGGTACGGGGATCGGATATTCCCAGTATGGGTTGCAGTAAATTATTGGCCAGTAAACTCACATCCAGTTTGGCTACCGGATCATTGGGTATGAGTTCCGGCTTAATGTTCAGGCGATACCATTCAGCATCGATGTACATACCAAACTCAGCGGGCTTGCCCGGTTTCACCGCTGCATTTTCTTTTACACAACTGAATGTATTTTGTATTTTTTCCAGTAACTGCTGTTTACTCAATCCATTCAAATCGGTGACCACTCGGTTGTAATCAAAGATCTGCATCTGCTTGTGGGGAAAAATCACCGACAGAAAATACTGACTCATGTGGCTCTCGGATTCCCCTTTGGACCTGGCTACCCGTGACGCGGAAGCAGAACGATGATGACCATCGGCAATGTAAATCGCCTCCATAGCATCAAAGCCGGCACTGAGCTGGTGGATAATGTTCTGATCATCCACCACCCAGACTGTATGGCCGATGCCATCATCGGCGGTTAAATTATATACGGGTGTTTGTTCAGTCACCTGCTGCAGAATGGCATCCAGCTCTGGCTGTGACTTATAGGCCAGTAACACCGGGCCGGTTTGGGCGTTTAATGCTTCGATTTGCCTGACCCGATCATCTTCCTTGGCAGGCCGGGTGAACTCATGCTTACGAATACGGTTAGTATCGTAATG
Source organism: Gammaproteobacteria bacterium (assembly GCA_048550535.1). GTDB lineage: Bacteria > Pseudomonadota > Gammaproteobacteria > SZUA-229 > SZUA-229 > CBDULX01. The sequence goes on along the minus strand of JBLYYN010000310.1, from coordinate 2,034 downwards.
TTTTACCGATGCCGCGGCTACCAGGCCGACCTGCTGGTGTTCTCCCATGGTGAGCCGGTAAACATAGTATCTGGGCGCAGGATCACGAATCAGTACATTTTGCTGAATCAAACGCTGTAAATTTTCTGCCGCTTTGGCATACACCGCTGCATCATAGACATCCACCTCATCGGCCAAATCTATTTCCGCCTTGGATATATGTAAGAAGCTCAATGGCTTGCCCGCTGCCCGTTGTTTGGCTTCTTCTCGATTTAACACATCATAAGGCGGTGCGACGACATCTTCGGCATGTTCTGGCGTGGGTCTTAAACCTGCAAATGGGCGTATCAAAGGCATGCTGCTCTCGTTATCTTAATCATGAATTGGCAGATATAATGCTACAGATTCAAAATAATCTCTACAGACTTTAACCCGATACTGACTCACCACATGATCTGGTCAAAAGTGATACATAGAGCACTGGTTTGCGGCACCGTACCCAATCAGGATAACCTCTCAGAAGATGCTCACACTAAATGTCAATTTGGCCTCTGCTACAATCAAACTTCACACACTGCACTAAAAAGTAATGATCTATTCAGTACCATGGGTGAATTACATATCGACCTGCATAAAAAAGCAGCGCAACTTCTCAAACTCCGACGAGAGCACAAAGACATAACTGCGGAAGCTTATGACGATTTCATCGATACAGTACAGGGATTTCGAATGGCACTGCAGGACCTGCAGTTGACTCTGGTCAGTAAAGTTTGTGCCGTCGATCATTTAACCGGCGTCTGGAACCGCTACGCCATGTCTCACCGACTCAACCAGGAACATGAGCGGGTACGTCGTAATGGTGAACACTGTGTTATCGCTATAATGGACTTCGATCATTTCAAAAATATTAATGACCGCTTCGGACACATTGCCGGCGATAAGGTGCTTAAAGTTGTAATGAATCACCTGAGCCATCAAATCCGCCAATACGATGTCATTTTCCGCTACGGCGGTGAAGAATTTCTGTTTTTATTACCTAATACCGAGCTTGATGAGGCCACCGAAATACTGGAACGGTTGCGCAGCAATATCAAGCAGCTGCCGATCGAGATGGACGGCGACACTATTCACGTCACTGTCTCCATTGGCGTGGCCGCCATGGAAGCCGAGATTAATGTCCATGACACTATCGAACTGGCGGACAATGCCCTGTTGACCGCCAAAATGTCGGGGCGAGATTGTGTGCAGGTGTGCTACTGAATACAACTTTCAGGACTAAGACGCAAATACCGAGCAATTACATAGATACGATTGCGACCATGTGCGCTAAGCTTTAATTCTTATCTAAAACTCACCCTTCGCCTGCAAGTCGGCATGGTAAGACGAACGCACCATGGGCCCACTGGCTACATGGCTGAAACCCATTTTGGTCGCCGTTTCTGCCAGCTGATCAAATTCCTTCGGGGTCACATAACGTTTCACAGGCAAATGATGCTGGCTGGGCTGCAGATACTGACCGAGGGTGAGCATGTCCACCTGGTGTTTGCGCAAATCCGCCAGCACCTGTTCCACTTCTTCCAGTTCCTCACCCAGACCCAACATCAGACCGGATTTGGTGAGTATATCCGGACAGGTTTGTTTGTAGGTCGACAATAAATCCAGTGAACCCTGGTAGTCGGCTCCGGGCCTGGCTTCGAGATACAGCCTGGGTACGGTTTCCAGATTGTGATTGAATACATCCGGTGGTGTGGTTTTGAGTATATCCATCGCCACTTCGACCCGACCACGGAAATCCGGCACCAGTACTTCTACCTGAATTTGCGGATTCAACTCGCGGGTTTTGGAAATGCATTCGGCAAAATGGGCGGCACCGCCGTCGCGTAAATCATCCCGGTCCACCGAGGTGATCACCACATATTTTAGGCCCATAGCCTGAATGGTTTGCGACAGATTATCCGGCTCAGCCTGGTCCAGGGGCAAAGGCCGCCCATGGCCGACATCGCAAAAAGGGCAACGCCTAGTGCAGATTTCACCCATGATCATGAAAGTGGCGGT
>JBLYYN010000309.1:0-13208 GCA_048550535.1 Gammaproteobacteria bacterium | reverse complement strand
CCACCTTGCCATGGCGATAGATTTTGACTGTTGGAATGCTGCGAACGGCATGTTCAGCGGCCAGTTGTTGCTGTTGTTCTGTATTTACTTTGGCCAGAACAAATCCGCCGTTATATTCAGTCACCAGCTTTTCCAGTAAGGGCATGAGTATTTTGCAGGGCTGGCACCAGTCTGCCCAGAAGTCCACCACGACCGGGACCTGGTGGGAATTATCAATCACACCCTGCTGGAAATTATCAGTGGTGGCATCAAAGATGTAGGGGGAGTCACTCATTCTATTCTCGTACCTTTATTTAATTTGCACATAGTGTAAACAGGAAATGTGGGTGAATAAAAGGGCAGCACGTATGGTTTTATCCGGCCAGATCTGTTTGAGTCCATCCGCATACAGTTGTAATTGTTGCTGATAAGTGTCTGCCAGTGCTTGCAGTGTGTCGAGGGTAACTTGCTGATGGCTCTTGTAATCAATCAGAGTGACTTCGTTATCAGCAACCAGCAGTCGGTCGACAATGCCGTAAACCGTTTTATGGTTTCGTTGATAATGCACAGGCAGTTCGTTATAACATAGGATTGACGCTTTCGGTTTGAATATGGCTTTCAGCGTGTCATTTTCAATAACCGTTCTGGCTTCATCCATGACCTGTAAAATCAACGGATCCTGAAGGGGCAGCGATAATTCGGATGCCAGAATTTGTTTAATACTGTTGTCAGGGCATATGGGGTCGTGAGTCATTAATTCGAGACAGCGATGAATGGCAATGCCTCGAGTTAAACCATCTTCATCGCCTGAGAGTCCATCGCTGGTTTGCACGGTATTGCTGGGTGCAATGATGCTGGTGCTGGCAGGTAAATGCTCTGGTTTTGTGCGTAAACGGGGATCGATATCGAGAGTCCGAGTTTGCACCGGCTGTAAACTTGTTTTCGCCGTTTCAAATTTCCCGAATGAATATTCCAGTGAACCATCGGCCTGTTCTATGGCAAGATTTTCCAGGCCTGTTTTAATGATGCCATACCAGTCTTTCCTCTGGCCTTTATCGCCAGGTTCTGTGGCACTGATAAACAGCATTTGCTTGGCCCGGGTCAGTGCCACATACAGCAGGTTGGCATCTTCTTTATTCTGGCTGGCTATTTGCTTTTCCAGCAAGCCCTGACTGATCCTGTTGTTCTGCGATTTGGCTGGTAGTAGTTGAAACACCTGCGGTCGTGCCTGTTCTACTGGCCAGTCGATCAGAGGTGTTAATGCCGATGTGTCTTTAGCAGATATTTGTGTGTCAGCCAGAAAGATCACAGGGGCTTCCAGCCCTTTACTGCCATGGATGGTCATAATACGAACCCGGGATTCCGCTGTTTCCACCGGTGCTTCATCCGGCGCATCATCGGCCAGGCGTTTCAAACTTCTCAGGTGTTGTAGAAAATGCATCAGGCTGGGGTAGCGTCCGCTGTCCAGATCCAGTGCCAGTTCTATGAATCGATTGAGGTTGGCCCTTACCCGGGGTTTAAGTACATCAGGGGTAGCCTGCATGTAGCGATTCAGTACATCGGCTTCTGAGTAAATACGATCCAGCAGGTCATGCACCGGAATTTTATCGGCCAGACTTTGCCAGCGATTGAGACATAAACTGGCCCGGTGTAATGGATGCTCAATATCTAATTCAGAGTGCAAATTATTAATGCGTTCCAGCCATAGCGGGCTGACATTATGTTCCGCCAGCAGCATTAAATGATCATCACTAGCTGAGAACAAGGGTGATTTTAATACCTGTGCCAGAGCCAGATTATTGAAAGGGGTAAGTAGTGTGTCCAGCAGGGCTTCCATGTCCTGTATTTCAAGGCAATCAAGGAAGCTGCCTTTGTTGGCTCCGAGATAGGGTATGCCAGCATATCTTAAAGCCCGTTCATATTGGGCCACATGGCTGCGTTTACGAACCAGTATAAATATATCGTTGTAATCGATGGCGTGGGCGTTATTGCCATCATCGATTGCCAGTTGGTCCCTGACCAGTTGCTGTATTTGGTCGGCAATCTGTTTACCTTCGCTCAGGTAAAGACTGATTTTGTCCGGCCTGGGCTGTTGCAGGGGGTTGCGGAATTCGACCGGTTTGGCCTTATCATTTTTTTCAGGTTGACGATTAATAGCTAACAAACATACTTTACCCGGCAATTCTGGACGGTGAGTGTCGTGGGGTTTGAAGCCGGGTAAAGTGGTTTTGAAGGATTCCTGTTCGAACACCTGATTGACGCATTGAATAATCGCCGGGGATGAGCGCCAGGATTTGTTCATGGGGAAGGCCCTGGCGTCTAGATGTTGCTGCAGCCAGTGAGCCGCCTGGCTTAGTAATTCCGGTTTGGCGCGACGGAAACTGTAGATGGATTGTTTTTCGTCACCCACCAGGAAAATACTACGTGGCTCGGTCTCTGAGCTGGCCGCTATTTCTTCCAGTAAGGGTAGTATCAGTTGCCATTGAGTAGGGTTGGTGTCCTGGAATTCATCCACCAGAAGATGTTCGATAGCTTGATCGAGTTTGTACTGTACCCAGAGTGCATTTTCCGAATGTTGCAGCAGTTGATAACTGCGCCATTCCAGATCAGTGAAATCCAGTAAGCGTTGCTGGCGTTTCAGGCGCTGGTAGTGATCGACAAAGGTCTGACCACAGATATACCAGAGTCGATTGAGTTCACAGGTTTTCAGGCGGTTGATGCGATCGATGGTGTCTTCTAATTGTGTAGTTAAACGATGGATCAATTCAAATAGTCGATCGGCCTTGTCATCACCCATTTTTTTTCGCAAAGTAGGGCCGTCTTTTCGAGATCGAGCTTTATCGTCTTTGGTGAAAAAACATTCATAAATTTGTTGAAATGAAATTTCATTGTGTTTTTCACTGGCAAGGGACATGGCAATTTGATCAGCAAAGCCAATATTGGTTTTGGTATTATTTATGGCCAGCAGTCCTGCAAATTCTTTTAATTCTTCAAGAATTTGGGGATTGAAAAAATTGTCCAGGGGATTGGAATCGGCTTCGATGTCCAGTTGTCGTGCCAGGGTTTCGCTCGCATAGCTAAGCGGATTATCGGCGGTTTCGGTAAAAGCCCACCAGTCGCTGCGTTGATGCAGAAAACCATACAGCACCTTTTGCATATTAGACAAACTATTGCAGGCATTCAAAAGTGCCTGTAAATCCCTGGCCAGTTGACCGTCCATATTCAGAGTGGCTTCGGTCATCAGCGCATCTCTGGCCTGTTCGATGAGTAAACTGCTACTTTCCAGCAAATCAAAGCCCGGTGGTACGTCTGCTTCCAGGGGAAATCGAGATAATATGTCCTGACAGAAAGAATGGAAAGTCTGGCTGCGCACCGGATAATCACAATATTGATGCTGTTCGTATAACAGGCGAGCCTTTTGTCTTAACTCATCATTGGCATCCAGGCCAAGTTCTGCAAGCATGGCATCGAGTTTTTCCTGCTCTACAATGGCCAGTTCACGCAAGCGCTCGGCCAGGCGTTGTTGCATTTCACCGGCGGCTTTGCGAGTGAAGGTAAGGGCGAGAATGCCGCCTGGATCGACGCCTTCCAGCAACAGGCGCAGTATTCGGGTTACCAGCAGCCAGGTTTTGCCACTGCCGGCTGAAGCGGCAACGCTGGCATTGATGGTGGGATTGGCGGCTTCTAGACTCATTGCTATAGCATAAGGGGTATTTTGTGAACCGCCAAGATTCTATTTTGTTGACAGGCCATGTATAGTTCCTGCGCAATGTGACAATAATGAGATGTGTGAATGAGTTCATATGACGCTTCAGCCATAGAAGTCCTGACCGGCCTGGAGCCGGTACAGAAACGTCCAGGCATGTATACCGACACCACCCGGCCTAATCATCTGGCCCAGGAAGTGATCGATAACAGTGTCGATGAGGCCGTGGCTGGCCATGCCAGCCGCATCGAAATTACCCTGTTTAAAGACGGTTCCCTGGCGGTGCTGGACGATGGTCGTGGTATGCCGGTGGATATTCACCCGGAACAGGGTATTCCCGGGGTCGAGGTAATCCTGACCAAGTTACATGCCGGTGGTAAATTTTCCAATAAAAACTACCAGTTCTCCGGCGGGCTGCACGGAGTGGGTGTATCCGTGGTTAATGCCCTGTCTGATCGGCTGGAAGCAAATATACGACGAAATGGTAAGGAATATTCCATAGCCTTTGCCCATGGTGAAAAGGTGAGTGAGCTGGAAGAAATTGGCACGGTGGGCAAAAAAAATACCGGCACCTATCTCCGTTTTTGGCCGGAAGCCAGGTATTTCGAGACGGCCAAGTTTTCCCTGGCTCGTTTACGCCATGTGCTGAGAGCCAAGGCCGTATTATGTCCAGGTTTGCAGGTAGCTTTCACCGATGAAGCCAGCGGTGAAAGTAATGAATGGTTTTATGAAGATGGTCTCTGTGATTACCTTATTGAATCATTAAAAGATTATGAGTTATTACCGGCAGAGCCTTTCATTGGTAGCCTGGCCAGTGAGCATGAAGCGGTAGACTGGGCCTTGCTCTGGTTGCCGGAAGCTGGTGAAGCCATCACAGAATCCTATGTTAACCTGATTCCGACTTCCCAGGGCGGTACCCATGTCAATGGATTACGTACCGGTTTGACTGAAGCAGTGCGTGAATTCTGTGAATTCCGTAACCTGCTGCCCAGGGGAGTAAAGATAAGTCCTGAGGACGTATGGGATCGTGTGAGTTACATTCTGTCAGTAAAAATGGAAGACCCACAGTTCTCAGGTCAAACCAAGGAGCGTTTGTCATCCCGGGAATGTGCGCCTTTTGTCTCCGGTGTGGTTAAAGATGCCTTTAGTTTATGGTTGAATCAGCATACCGAAGATGGTGAACGTATCGCTTTACTGGCCATAGATAATGCCCAGAAGCGTCTGCGGGCGGGGAAAAAAGTGGCACGTAAAAAAGTCACTTCCGGCCCGGCCTTGCCCGGTAAACTGGCGGATTGCAGTGCCAGTGACCTGGAGCGCACCGAGTTGTTTCTGGTGGAAGGGGATTCAGCGGGTGGTTCTGCGAAACAGGCCCGAGATCGTCAATTTCAGGCGATTATGCCTTTGCGTGGAAAAATCCTTAATACCTGGGAAGTCGATCCGGAACAGGTACTGGCGTCACAGGAAGTGCATGATATTTCGGTCGCTATAGGCGTAGACCCAGGTAGTATGGATCTGCAAGGTTTACGCTACGGTAAAGTCTGTATCCTGGCCGATGCCGACTCTGATGGATATCACATTGCCACTTTATTGTGTGCTTTGTTCCTGCGACATTTCCGAGCCCTGGCGGAAGCCGGTCATGTCTATGTGGCCATGCCGCCTTTATTTCGTATCGATGTCGGTAAGGAAGTGTTCTATGCCCTGGATGAAGCAGAAAAACAGGGAGTGCTGGATAGGATCTCTGCAGAGAAGAAAAAAGGCAAGGTACAGGTCACCCGCTTCAAAGGCCTGGGTGAGATGAATCCTCTGCAGTTGAGAGAAACCTCGATTGCTCCGGATACCCGTCGCCTGGTACAGCTGGTGGTGGAGCCAGGCGATAACAGCAACAAGATGATGGACATGTTGCTGGCGAAAAAACGCGCCTCCGACCGCAAAACCTGGCTGGAGAAGAAAGGCGACCTGGCTGAAGTTTAAATGCTAGCCGCAGAGTCACGGAGAACACAGAGAATATGTAAATTTATAAACTCTGTGCACTCTGTGTCTCTGTGGCAAGAATAATATTATTAAAACGGTATTGATTGAATGTCCGAACAAGACGATTTAAATTACGAAGGCATAGAACGTCAACCGCTGGCGGATTTTACCGAGAAGGCGTATCTGGATTATTCCATGTACGTGATTCTGGATCGTGCTCTGCCGTTTATTGGCGATGGTTTAAAGCCAGTACAACGACGTATTGTGTATGCCATGTCGGAACTGGGTCTGAACGCTTCGGCCAAGTATAAAAAGTCGGCCCGTACCGTGGGTGACGTGCTGGGTAAATTTCATCCCCATGGTGACAGTGCCTGTTATGAAGCCATGGTACTCATGGCACAGAGTTTTTCTTACCGTTATCCACTGGTGGATGGCCAGGGTAACTGGGGCTCCCCGGATGATCCTAAATCCTTTGCTGCCATGCGTTATACCGAATCACGGTTGGCGAAATATGCCGAAGTATTACTGCAGGAACTGGGGCAGGGTACGGTTGACTGGGTGCCTAATTTTGATGGCACCATGGATGAACCCAGATCTTTACCGGCCCGATTGCCTAATGTGATATTAAACGGTTCTACTGGCATCGCGGTGGGTATGGCTACCGATATTCCGCCCCATAATCTAAAAGAAGTAGCCACCGCCTGCATACGTCTGCTGGATGAGCCCAAGGCCACGGTGGAACAACTCTGCACCCATATTCAGGGACCGGATTACCCCACCGAGGCAGAGATTATCACGCCACGGGATGAAATACTCGCCATGTATCACACGGGGCATGGCAGTATCCGTGCGCGGGCAAGATATGAAAAAGATAATGGTGAAATTATTATCACCGCATTGCCCTATCAGGTTTCCGGTAACAAGATTCTGGAACAGATTGCGCTCCAGATGACGACGAAAAAATTGCCCATGGTAGAGGATATTCGTGATGAATCGGACCACGAAAATCCAACCCGCCTGGTCATAGTGCCACGTTCAAACCGGGTGGATAGCGAGCAGTTAATGAATCACCTGTTTGCCACCACTGATCTGGAACGTACCTATCGTGTCAATATGAACATGATTGGAATCGATGGTCGTCCTGCGGTGAAAAATATTCGTGACATTCTCAAGGAATGGTTGAAATATCGTACCCAGACTGTACGCAATCGCCTTAACTGGCGACTGGATAAAGTAAATAACCGCCTGCACCTGCTGGAAGGTTTATTGATTGCCTTCCTGAATATCGATGAAGTGATCAAGATTATTCGGGAAAACGACAAGCCTAAACCGGTGTTGATGAAACGCTTCAAGCTCACCGAGCTGCAGACCGATTACATTCTCGATACCCGCTTACGTCAACTGGCTCGCCTTGAAGAAATGAAAATCAGGGAAGAACAGGAAGAGCTGGCGCTGGAAAAAGCCCAACTGGAAAAATTGCTGAGTTCAGATCAGCGACTGAAGACACTGATCAAGAAAGAAATTCTGGACGATGCGGAAACCTATGGTGACAAACGTCGTTCACCCATAGTCGCTCGTGAAGCAGCCCAGGCCATGGATGAAACAGCACTGATACCCAGCGAGGCCATTACTGTTGTATTGTCGCAAAAAGGCTGGGTGCGTTCCGCTAAAGGCCATGATGTTGATGTCGATAAGTTGAGCTATAAAGCCGGCGATGAATATCAGTCTTCGGCAATGGGTAAGAGTAATCAACTGGCCGTGTTCCTGGACAGTAGCGGCCGTGCCTATACCTTACAGGCACATACCCTGCCTTCGGCCAGAGGACAGGGTGAGCCGCTCACCGGACGCTTTAATCCACCCCCTGGCGCCAGTTTTGTGTCGGCCTTAATCGGACAGCCAGACGAGCTGTACCTGTTCACTACCAGCTATGGTTATGGTTTTGTCTGTAAGCTCGGTGATCTGCATTCCCGAAATAAGGCCGGTAAGGCATTCCTCAAGGTGCAACCCGGTGCCAAAGTGTTGCCGCCGGTAGCGGTGCGCAGTGTGGAAGAAGACTGGATCGTGGCCATTAGTTCGGAGGGGCATATGCTGGTGACACCGCTCAATGAACTGCCACAAATGGCCAGGGGTAAGGGTAATAAAATTATCAATGTGCCTCCAGCCAAATTGAAAGCTGATGATGAATGGATTGCTGTCATTGATCTGATCCAGGACGGTGAAAAACTCACCGTGTATGCCGGTAAGAAACATAAAACCATGAGTGCCCAGGAAGTCGATGAACATGCGGATGAGCGTGGTAAACGGGGCCTGAAGTTACCCAGGGGTTATCAGAAAGTGGATAGCATCGAGGTGATTCAGAACGACTAGGACTAAAACTTTTTGCCACAGAGGCACGGAGAACACAGAGTTTATTGATTTAAAACACTTCCACATTAGACTCTGATAAACTTTTTCGACTTGAGCACATTATCAGAGTGTGGTTGTAATTATTATTGGTGGCTTACCAACAGAAATAACTATCTCTGTGAACTCTGTGCCTCTGTGGCAAAGCTTTAATTGTCTTTTTTCTAGTATTGAATCTTCACTAAAAGCCCATATCTATGGCATAAGAAAATTACTTTATCTTGGGTGATATTATGTTCGGACGAATTGGCCTTTTCTTAATGACTAACCTGGCAGTACTGTTTGTGCTGAGCATATCCATGCGCCTGCTGGGCGTCGATCAGATGCTGGCGTCCAGTGATACGGGCATGCATATGACTGGATTGCTGATTATGGCTTCCATCATTGGTTTTACCGGATCTTTCATATCTCTGGCCATTTCGAAATGGATGGCCAAGCGATCGATGGGTGTGGAAATCATCACCCAGCCACGGGATAAGCATGAACAGTGGTTATTATCCACTGTACAGCGCCAGGCTCAACAGGCGGGTATAGGAATGCCGGAAGTGGGTGTGTTCAATTCAGCTACGCCCAACGCCTTTGCCACCGGAATGAATCGCAACAACGCCCTGGTCGCCGTGAGTTCAGGATTATTGCAGCATATGTCCAGTGATGAAGTGGAAGCCGTACTGGGTCATGAAATGAGTCATGTAGCCAATGGTGATATGGTGACCATGGGTTTGCTGCAGGGTGTATTGAATACCTTTGTTATTTTCTTTTCCCGCTTAATCGGTACCCTGGTTGATCGAGTGGTGTTTAAAAATGAACGCGGCTATGGTCCTGGCTACTGGATTGTCAGCATTATTGCAGAACTGATCCTGGGTATCATTGCGGCCATTATTGCCAACTGGTTCTCTCGTCGTCGTGAATTTAGGGCCGATGCCGGTGGCGCCGCACTGGCCGGTCGTCAGAAAATGATCGCTGCATTACAACGCTTACAGAGCCTGCAACGGAAAGAGTCTGGAATGCCGGCTGAAATGGCTGCATTCGGTATTAATGGTGGATTGAAGCACGGTTTGAGCCAATTGTTAATGACCCACCCGCCACTGGAAAAACGTATTGCGGCCTTACAGTCAAGATAGGTTTATATCATGAGTTGCTGATAAAGCCAGGGAGGGCTACAGGCAGAATGAGATGGTTTTACAAAAAGTTTCATATTAGTCTATCTTTCAATTAATGTAATAAGTTGATCTGTTTAACACTTCTTGTAGCCAGAGGTTCCATCTGGCTACAGATAATGCGATATTGAGTAGATAAAATTAACTTATAATTCAATTGCATAAGGATTTCCCGGCTATGTCATTCATGACTTTTATTAAAGACCCGCAACAAATTAAGCGAATTATCTTTACCGCTTTGTTTACCGTAGGTTCTGCTATCACCGCGTATAGCGTATTCGCATTTAAAGGCGATAAATTTGGTATTTACTACAGAGATGATGATCAGTTCTGGCTGGCTATTGGTGTCGCTATGATGGTATTGAGCTGGGCTATTAAAAACTGGAAGTCTACCTGACACACAATTAGGTCAGGTGTTTAGTCCTGACCTGATTCATATCCACCTCTCCCTGTTTTTTTCATGATGATTTCACTACACATGGTGTGGCTTTAATTTTGGCCAGATATAATTAATTCCCTGTTATACTGATAAATATTTTCTGTTACTGGTACTACCATGATACAGCATGCCAGATTTAGAATAGGTCAGATCATCCACCACAAACTGTTTGATTACCGGGGCGTCATTTTTGAAGTTGACCCCGAGTTCTCTCTGACTGAGGAATGGTATGATCAGGTGGCCAGGAGTCGACCACCCAGGGACAAGCCCTGGTATCACGTTCTGGTGGATGGTGCCATGCACTCAACCTATGTGGCAGAACAGAACCTGAGCGATAGCTCTGATTTGTCCGAAATCAGCAACCCGGCTGTGGCCGACTATTTTACCTCATTCGATAATGGTTATTACCTCCCCAGACAACGAGCGATGTGATATTTGTTAATACCCTTTCCGGAACAGGCCGAATAAATGGGGATGTCGTCTTTAAGCGGGTATCGATTCAGAAATCTGATGCATTCAGTATTTTTACTCTCAGCCATGTCGGTATTACTGGGTCTGGTCGGTTGGTTGTTGGCCGGTGAGGCTGGTTTGATGTGGGCCATCAGCACCGGCTTACTGCTATTGTTTCTGGGGCCACCATTCAGTGTGCCGATGATTTTAAAGCACTATAAGGCAAGTGTTATACAGCCGGAACAGGCTCCTGACCTGTATACGCTTCTGCAATGGATTGTTGAACGGGCAGGATTAAAAACCTCACCGAGTTTATATTATGTCCCTGGTCCGGCTATGAATGCATTCACCCTGGGCAGTGGAAATAATATTGTCATCGCAGTTAGTGATGCCATGTTACGTAATCTAACTGTGCGTGAAATGGCCGGGGTACTGGCTCATGAAATCAGCCATATTCGAAATCGTGATTTATGGGTGATGACGGTTGCGGATGTGATTAGTCGCCTGACCGGATTAATGGCTATGGCGGGGTATCTGTTACTCATATTCTACTTGCCCATCATGTTATTTACACAGCAACAGGTGCCCTGGCTTGGCTTGTTGGTTATGGTGATGGCTCCCAACTTGAGTGCCTTATTTCAACTGGCTTTATCGCGTACTCGGGAATATAACGCGGACCTGGATGCGGCAGAAATAACCAGTGATCCCATGGGCCTGGCATCTGCGCTTAATAAAATTGAGTATCTTCAAGGGCAGTGGCTGGAGCGAGCCCTGTTTCCAAATAAACGTGTCTCTGAGCCATCTCTACTTCGATCCCATCCTGAATCTGTGGAGCGAATTAAAAGATTGAAACTGTATGCAAGAGAGCATCAGTCTATTCCTGTCAAATCATCCTTGTTTGGTCAGTCATGGCCCGATTCATTTGGCTATAGAAAAAACTAAAGCGTTTAGCCCCACGCTTGTTGGGTAAAACTCATTATATGAATATCAATATATACTAATGGGGGGATTTCCCGATTTTTATATCTTTCGAGTTTTTGGCTTCATCAGAAGAAAGTCTATAAGCTATTGATATTTATGTGAAATAATGGGGGTTTTCGGTGAATTCTCATGGCCTGGGTTTTATTATAACCCGTTCGGGTGATGTAACTATCAAGCTACTCATTTATATTTTTTATAGGCCAGGTACTTAACCACATTACTTATCGTGGTATTGGTGGATGTTTAGTTAGATGATAACAGCTAGCTATATAGTAAAAACATGAGTTCGGTAATAGTTAATACAATGGAACACCATAGAGATTTTTTCAGGATTGAATTTCCCAGGACATACTATCCCGTCATCCATCTGGAGGATGGGCAGTTCGACGTAGTAGATGTTTCAGAGTGTGGCGTACGTTTTAAATTAAACAAAGATAAACGTTTTACGGTCAATGATAATCTGGTTGCCATTATCCAGTTTCCGGATGGGGATATATATGATTGTAGTGGCCAGGTTGTTCGCATGGATGGGCATGCTGCCAGTATGGTTCTATCCAAACCTCTGCCATTAAAAAAAATCAGATCCGAGCATCTCTATTTGCTTAATCATTTTCCGAGCAGGTGATTTGTGTGGGATCAAGCCGGATTAATCAGACACACGCTTATAAAATTCAGGGTGTTTAGAAAGGAAAGGTGACAATTTAATGCCCGAACAAAGACGAGAGTTTTATCGCGTAGAATTTCCTGAGCAAGAACGTCCGATGTTGTTTCTGGATGAGATTAGCTATGACGTGCTGGATATCTGCGAGGCTGGGATACGTTTCGAAGTTGAGAACATAGCATCTTTAGTGGGTAATGGACGGGTAGACGCTCAGATACGCTTCAGAGATGGTGGTGTAGTGGATAGTAGTGGTGATATTTTGTATCAAAGAGAAAACTCACTAGTTGTAATTCTTGATAACCCGATCTCACTTAGGCGGGTTCGAGCGGAACACCTGTATCTGATTAACAAATATTCGACAAAAGATTAGACTAAACTTGCATAAATAGTTTTAGTTTTATATTCACAATTCTTCCCGTATTTATCCTTGAATATACTCTGCTGATGCCTACTTACAGATTGTATGTATTGTGCTGTTCACATTAGCTTTTTTTGTTGAAATTGCTTGATCCAGACAGCATGTGATGATGGTTTCTTCTGCCAGTGGTAAAAAATATCAGGATCAGGCCTGTCTGTTTAGCCGATAAAAAATCAGACCCGTGATCAGTTATCTAGATGCTGATACCAGTCAGCAATCTGATTGATCATGGATTCGGTGGTATTACGATTGCTGAACAGGTGGTCGGCATCGGGGAAATCAATGATTTTGCTTACATCCCGGGTATATTCGCTAATTTCATCTGCATCTTCAGACTTAACCAGTTCATCCTGGCCAGCACGTATAACAAGTATCGGAATGGATAGATGATTGTGCATATTCTCGATTGGATAGCCTCGGACATCCTGGATGAATTGTGGCTTGATTGGGTAGTCGTTGCCCGCGACCTTGATTTTAGATGTACGACCAGCATCCAGTTCTGGCAGGGCTGTGCCAAAGTGATGTAACACATGTTGTGGTGTGCTCGGTGAGGCAATGGTAACTATGGTTTTGCAGGATGGGATTTCTGCTGCGGCCACCAGGGATGCAGTGCCACCCATGCTGTGTCCAATCAGCATGTCCGGTGGCTGATAGTGATGTTCCATAAATTGTGCAACGCTTTCAATGTCTTGCACCATACTGGTGAAATTCGAGTCGGCAAATTCACCATTACTTTCACCTAGTCCGGTGAAGTCAAAGCGGACCACTGCAAATCCGAGCCTGGCCAGTCCTCGGCTGACTCGGGCAGTGGTCAGTGTTTCCTTGCTGCAGGTGAAACAATGGCTGATGATGGCATAGCCGAGTACCTTATTGTCAACTGGTATGTCCAGACGGGCAGATAAGCGATGATCTATGACCAGATTGAGTGATTTTACAGGCATGGGCTCAGATATCGGTGTGTATCGAGGCTATAGATATTGACAATATCCTGCTCGGGTAAATTATGGAAATCATGGGTATTATCTTTTGTTATAATGCTCTTG
>JBLYYN010000308.1:0-5938 GCA_048550535.1 Gammaproteobacteria bacterium | reverse complement strand
TTACGAGATGAACTGAACAAGCAGTTAAATAGCATTCAGTTGAATCGTGAGCTGGAACAGAAAAGTATTGAAAATGTTAAGGATCAGTTGCTCAAGCTGGATGTGGATTTGAGTAATCAGCGCCGTCAGCAGGCCAGCCTGATTGAAGACCTGGAGCAGAAAATCAACAAGCTAAAACTGGATTCAAAGCTGGCGCTGGAAAACCAGGCTTCAGTGGTCGACAATGCACGCTCGCGTCTGGACAGTTTGAAACCAACCCGACTGGTGTTTGAGCCTATTCGTTCTATGCAGTCTTCCGGTGTTAGCGGCAAGCTGATCATTGTGCTGGGACTTATACTGGGTTTGTTTGCGGGTTTAATTCTGGTTTTTGGGCTGGAATTTAAATCCAGGGTGCAGGAAAAAATTAGACAGCAGGCTGAATAAAAATTTCATGCCATGGAATAAATAATATCCCCCATTTGGGTGAGGTAATTCGTTAGTTCTGGGTATATAGTGTTTCTAGAATAAAAAAGTGTATCCAGGATATTGGGCTTTAGGATGCGTTATAAATGGAATGAAAGGAATGAGAAATGACTCAACAAATCAAATCTAATCAAGTGACTGATATGGGCTCGGTGGTCTACGGTGCTATTCCTCGAGGCACTGTTTATCGTGAACCCTATGCTGATGATGAGATTGATCTGGTCGATCTGTGGCTGGTACTGGTTCGGCATAAAGCGGTTATTGCCATTGCTGCCTGTATTATTTTGCTCGCCGGCAGCCTGTTTGCCTTATCCATGCCGACCCAATATGGCTACAGTAGCAGTATTCAGATCGGCGCCGTGGTGGAAATGGAAAGTGGCCGAAATCATTTTGTTTTCATCGAAGAACCGGAGACGGTGCTGGCAAAAATTAACGAGTCCTATATTCCCTATGTGTTGAATCGTTACAGTATTGAGAACCCCGAATCGCTCGTTATGCCTGATATCAAGGCCAGGATACCCAAAAAGAGTAACCTGATTGTACTGGAAACCAAGGGCGAGCAGAAATACGAAGCCATTTATCTCTCGGTACTCAATTCGGTAGCAGATATGGTGGTGGAGGATCACCAGCCTTCGATGCGTATGATGGACAGTGAATATGCCTCCAGCCTTAATCACCAGAAGATCAAACTGGCTGAGCTGCAGGCGCCATCCACACTGCAGACCCAGTTAAAAGCCCTGGAAGTTGAGCGCACTGCAGCCCAGCTGAAAATGGAAGAGATGAACGATAACAGACTGATTGCGGTGTCCATGCAGTCATTACAAACTGAAAAACAGAAGCACGAGAATAAACTGAAAACGCTGGAAGATGAGCGCATACAGTTGAAAGCCGATTATAAACGTCTGGATGATATGGATAAATTGCTCAATCGTCAGATTGATGCCTTGAATGCCAATATTCAGGGGGCTTTGGTGAATCGCCAGGCTTCATTGAAAGAAGTCAGTAATGAAGCCTCGGCCATGACTTTATTGCTGGTGGACAGTCAGTTACAGGCCAATCGTAACAAGCTGGCTTCCCTGGAAGAGCGTTTCTATATCCATCAGCAGTCTGCCCGCGAAAAACTCAAGAATGCACTCAATGCCAATAAGTTGAATCGAGAGTATGAACAGAAACTGCTGGCGAATACCAGCCAACGCCTGGAAAAAGTCAGTATTGATCTGACCCGGGGACGACAACAGCAGCAGGCAGTGCTGGCTAATCTGAATGAAAAAATTACCAAAATCAAGCAGGATTCTGACCGGGGCATTGAACGGCAAATGCTGGCGGTGACCAGGGCTGAGGCCAAGCTGAAGAGCCTGAAGCAAACTCGGCCGGTATTCGATCCGATTCAGTCATTGGAACCCACTGGGCCGAGTAAAAAGCTCATTATTGTGGCTTCACTGATGCTGGGGCTGTTCCTGGGGGTATTTATCGCCTTTGGTCTGGAATTTTTGTCCAAGGCCAATGCCAAGATGAAGCAGCAAAATGCCTGAGTAAAATAAGCATCTAGTCTCAGAATTATCTGAAACAGGGCCAACATGTGTTGGCCCTGTTTTTTTTCGGATTATTATTTCAGCTAAACGTGTAAAATAGCGTCCCTGATTTTCTAATTTAGTGATGCACTAGTGTGTCATTTCGACCGGCGAGACGAGCCCATGGATTTATGCCCTGTGGGTATGGGCGAAGGTACGATTCCAGGGAAGGAATTGGTAGAGTCGAGTCACGACTAAATGGACAGATAATAGATCCTTCATTATCCGCATTTCCCGCATCCATGTGGATCATTTAGGAGGTAGAGTGAAGCATAACCACATGGATGTGGTGTGGTAGAACAACGCAGGAGCAGTTGTCGAGGAAGCCAGAGCCGAGGAACGGAGACCGAGAATAATGCCTGGACGATGTTCACGGATTTATGCCCTTGGGTAAGAACAAGTGTCTAGTGAGGGCATGGATAGCCCGAAAAGACTCAATTATCGAGAAATCTTATGTTGAAAAAGCACACTAGTATCAAACGTTTAAGGCCCCATCACTTCGTTCGGGATGACATTTTTTGAATTAACCAGTGGTTCCTGCTAATTATCCAGTATTAATTAATATGTCCAGAAGCAAAAGCAGTGGTAGCTGGCTGCGAGAACATTTTGATGATGAATTCGTCAAGCTTTCCCAGAAGGAAGGCTATCGCTCACGTGCGGTGTATAAGCTGAAGGAAATCGATGACAAGGATAAACTGATCAAGCCCGGTTCGGTGGTAATTGACCTGGGTGCAGCCCCCGGCAGCTGGTCGCAATATGTGGCTCGTAAGCTTAAGGGTAAGGGGCGAATACTGGCGCTGGATATATTGCCCATGGAAGCACTGGACGGTGTGGAGTTTATTCAGGGGGATTTTCTGGAAGAGACGGTGTTCAATCAATTGCTGGAGCAGCTGGGTGATGATCGTCCCGACCTTGTAATCTCCGATATGGCCCCCAATATGAGTGGAATGCAGGCTGTGGATATACCGCGGGCCATGTATATGGCTGAGCTGGCGCTGGATTTAGCGCAGCAGGTGTTGAAACCTGGCGGCGGTTTACTGGTCAAACTTTTTCAGGGCGAAGGATTTGATGATTATTTAAATTCCCTGAAACAGTATTTCCCCCGATTAGTGATGCGAAAACCCAGGGCTTCGCGAAATCGAAGCCGGGAAATTTATGCCCTGGCCACTGGGTTTAAAGGCTGAGCTGCATTAGGGTGCTGATATTGTTTGTCTTTATGGCTGTTAATTAAGGGTGCTGATTTTGCCTGTCATCTCGACCATCGGGAGAGATCTTTAGGTGTTGTAGTAAGATCTCTCCCGATGGTCGAGATGACAGCTAGAAATTCAGGAAGACAGAGGAAAGCTCGAAATGGCAGGAAGTAAGTATAGATGGCAGACAGAACCATGGATGCAGAGAAATAGTCTAGAATTGACTGAGTATGGCCCGAAATGAAAGCTAAACCTGATTGGCGCAATAACCCTAGAAAAAGTGTTTACACTGGTTTTTGTGCGAACCGTGTAGTACCTTCTATTATTGAGATGTTGACCGAGGACACATTTTGAACGATCTTGTTAAAAACCTGATTCTGTGGGGGGTGATTGCGATCATCCTGTTGTCAGTATTCAGTAATATTTCACAGCATGCTGGTACTAGTAACAGCATCAGCTATTCCGATTTCATCGCCCAGGTTAGAGAGGGTATGATCGATCGGGTCACCATCGATGGTCGCGAAATCCTCGGCGAAACTACCAGCCGTCAGTCTTTCAAGACTTACAGTCCTGAAACCAATAACAGTGCCATGATTGGCGATTTGCTGGCCAGTGGTGTGGTTATCGAAGCCCAGCCGCCTGAGCGGCCTTCGTTATTGATGAATATTTTCATTTCCTGGTTCCCCTTCCTGTTGTTGATCGGTATCTGGATTTTCTTCATGCGCCAGATGCAGGGCGGCGGTGGCGGTCGTGGCGCTATGTCCTTTGGCAAGAGCAAGGCGCGTATGCTGGGTGAAGACCAGATTAAAATCACCTTTGATGATGTCGCCGGTGTTGAAGAGGCCAAAGAGGAAGTCGGTGAGTTGGTAGAATTCCTGCGCGATCCCGGCAAATTCCAGAAACTGGGCGGCAAGATTCCTCGTGGTGTGTTGATGGTGGGTTCACCCGGTACCGGTAAAACTCTGCTGGCCAAAGCTATTGCCGGTGAGGCGAAAGTGCCTTTCTTTACCATTTCTGGTTCTGATTTCGTAGAGATGTTTGTCGGTGTGGGTGCTTCCCGTGTCCGAGACATGTTCGAGCAGGCTAAAAAACATGCACCCTGTATTATTTTCATCGATGAGATTGATGCCGTAGGACGTCATCGTGGCGCTGGACTGGGTGGCGGTCACGATGAGCGGGAACAGACTTTGAATCAGTTATTGGTGGAAATGGATGGTTTTGAAGGCAATGAAGGTGTCATTGTCATTGCGGCCACCAATCGTCCGGATGTACTGGATCCTGCGCTGTTGCGTCCTGGTCGTTTCGATCGCCAGGTTGTCGTGCCATTGCCCGATGTACGTGGACGTGAGCAGATCCTGAAAGTGCATATGCGTAAGGTGCCATCATCGGATAATGTGAAGCCAGGCCTGATTGCCCGTGGCACACCGGGTTTCTCCGGTGCCGACCTGGCTAACCTGGTCAATGAAGCCGCTTTGTTTGCCGCTCGTGATAACAAGAAGCTGGTAGAAATGGCTGATTTCGAGCGGGCCAAGGACAAGATCATGATGGGTGCCGAGCGCAAGTCCATGGTGATGTCCGATGATGAGAAAAAACTGACTGCCTATCATGAAGCCGGTCATGCCATCGTAGGGCGTATGGTGCCGGATCATGACCCTGTGTACAAAGTAAGTATTATTCCTCGAGGTCGTGCTCTGGGTGTGACCATGTTCCTGCCCCTGGAAGATCGCTACAGCTACAGTAAACGTCGACTGGAAAGCCAGATTTCCAGCCTGTTTGGTGGCCGAATCGCAGAAGAGCTGATTTTTGGTAAAGATGCCGTAACCACTGGTGCATCCAATGATATTGAGCGTGCCACGGATATTGCTCGTAATATGGTGACCAAGTGGGGGCTTTCAGAAAAACTGGGCCCTCTGACCTATACCGAAGATGAAGGAGAGGTGTTCCTTGGGCGTTCCGTTACCCAGCACAAGAATTTGGCTGATGATACGGCCCGTGTTATTGACGAAGAAATTCGTGATGTGATCGACCGCAATTATGATCGAGCCAACTCTGTACTCAATGAGCATCTGGATATTCTTCACTTGATGGCCAATGCCCTGATTAAATATGAAACCATCGACAGTGGACAGATTGATCAGATTATGGAAGGCAAGGAGCCGAGTCCGCCTGCAGACTGGGATAGTAGCGATGATTCTTCCAGGCCGAGTGGTGGTGCAACTGCAGAAGCCAAAGACGATACCGGTAATGGTTCGATTGGCGGCCCAGCTAGTTCACATTAGGCCGTTTGTAATTAGATGTAATCAAAGCCCTGCCTGAGAAGGCGGGGTTTTTTTTTAAAAGAAGTACGCATTGGGCAGTTTAAAATTATAAGCCCTAAGTCAGAAGACTTACCACTGCAAACTGCCCACTTCGCACTTCTTCTAACCATAAATGATTAATTATTTGTTGATGAACAAAATACAAACCTTGCTTGCCGAGAACCGACCCCTGGTGATGGGTATACTTAATACCACCCCTGACTCTTTTTCCGATGGCGGAGAGTATGTCACTCGCGAACAGGCGATGCTGCGTGTGAATCAGATGATTGCCGAAGGGGCGGATATCATCGATATCGGGGGTGAATCCACCCGTCCAGGTGCTGATAGGGTGTCTGAGGCGGAGGAAGTGAACCGAGTGGTGCCGGTCATCGAAGCCATACGCAAACAGTCCGATATT
>JBLYYN010000307.1:0-5576 GCA_048550535.1 Gammaproteobacteria bacterium | reverse complement strand
TGCCGTCTTTTGCCATCCACTCTGTAATCAGACCAATCACCGGATACTCGGTATCCAGTGCAAATTCTGTACTATGAGCACCCTTCAGGCCTGCGGCATTGCGAGCAAACTCAATCACCGCCACCTGCATACCCAGACAGATACCCAGATAGGGCACACTCTGTTCGCGGGCATAACGAACCGCTTCGATCTTGCCTTCGACTCCGCGTTTACCGAAACCACCCGGTACTAGAATGGCATCGAATTTTTCCAGCTGGCTGGTATCGCCCTGCTCCAGGACTTCAGAATCCAGGTATTCAATGTTTACTTTCACCCGATTGTGAATACCGGCATGACTCAGGGCTTCATTCAGGGATTTATAGGATTCGGTCAGATCCACATATTTCCCGACCATGGCAATGGTGACTTCGGACTCTGGGTGCTCCAGTGATTCCACCACCTTCTGCCACTCAGAAAGATCGGCCGGCGGTACATCCAGATTTAATTTTTTAACCACAATGTCGTCCAGACCCTGATCATGCAACCATTGTGGGATTTTATAGATATGATCCAGATCCATCGCCGAGATAACGGCTTTTTCTTCGACATTGGTGAACAGGGAAATCTTGCGCCGATCATCCGAGTGTAAATACTGCTCGGAACGACACAACAGAATATCCGGCTGGATACCAATGGAACGTAATTCTTTTACCGAGTGCTGAGTGGGTTTGGTTTTGACTTCACCGGCGGTAGCTATATAGGGCACCAGGGTCAGGTGAATGAAAATGGCACGATCATGCCCCAGCTCAACACCCATTTGACGAATCGCCTCCAAAAATGGCAGGGATTCGATGTCACCCACCGTACCGCCGATTTCCACCATGGCAATATCGGCATCACCGGCCCCCTTGATGATGCTGGCCTTGATTTCATCGGTAATATGGGGGATAACCTGAACCGTCCCGCCCAGATATTCACCGCGTCGCTCTTTACGAATGACCGTTTCGTAAATACGACCGGAAGTGAAGTTGCTGGACTGGCTGGTTCTGGAGCGAACAAAACGCTCATAATGGCCTAAATCAAGATCGGTTTCAGCGCCGTCTTCGGTGACAAACACCTCTCCATGCTGAAACGGACTCATGGTGCCGGGATCCACATTAATATAGGGGTCCAGTTTCAGCATTCGCACAGAAAGCCCACGCGCCTCGAGAATCGCCCCCAGTGAAGCAGCAGCGATCCCCTTACCCAGGGATGAAACAACGCCGCCAGTAATGAATATATATCGGGTCATAGATGAGTGATCTAGCCTGTTATTGAGTTGAGACGAGGGGCACAAAATTGGCTGCCATATTAGCAATAATTCAGATTATTCACAATTGAAGCCTGCAATAAATGCAAGCTGAAAATGATTGCCCTGCTTATGATACCGAGCATGTATCGCACATCCTGCCACTACAAAAAAGCGTCAAGCGGACAGCCAGTAACTCGATAACATGATACATTAGCCATACTACATTAGTTACTGTTTATTAAAATAATCTAATAATCATGACCCTCAGGGAACAGTATCATTTTCAGATCAGGGCCAGCGCCTACCAGGCAGACCCCGCTCAAGCCCTTGCCATAGAGAGGCTTGATCAACTGCATTATGAATTTATCGACAGCTACCGGAAACCTGCCGGCATCCTCGAGCGGCTGGCCATCAAGCTCGGCTTAACACGCAAACCCGGTATCAAAGGCATCTATCTCTGGGGAGGTGTCGGTCGTGGCAAAACCTGGATAATGGACCTGTTCTTCGAAAACCTGCCCATCACTGAAAAATTCAGAATTCATTTCCACCAGTTCATGCAACTGGTGATAGATGAACTGGAATTACTCAAAGGCTACCAAAATCCGTTAAAACTGGTAGCCAGAAATTTTTCCCGACGTTTTCGCATCCTCTGCCTGGATGAATTCCAGGTGACCGATATTACCCACGCCATGTTGCTCTATGGTTTGCTCGAAGCTATGTACAAGGAAGGTATCACCCTGGTGGCCACATCCAACCGGGAACCCGATGAACTCTATAAAAATGGCCTGCAGCGCGATCGCTTCCTGCCCGCCATTGAACTGATTAAACATCACTCGGAAATTATCCAAATCGAGGGTGATATAGATTATCGACTACGCCTGCTGGAACAATCCCATATCTGGTATCAGCCAGTGAGCATCGACACGGACAAGCGGTTGCTGCAGCGTTTCGCAGAACTGGCGCCCTGCACCATCATTGATCAGGAACTCCTGTATATCAATCATCGCAATATCCAGACTCGATGCCGGGCAGATGATGTGGTCTGGTTTGATTTCAATATTATCTGCACCACCCCCAGAGCTTCCGCCGATTATCTGGAACTGGCTCAAATATTCAGCACTATTTTCATTTCCAACATACCGGTGATGGATGAATACATGGATGATATGGCCAGACGGTTTATCAACCTGATCGATGCTCTCTATGATCGTAATGTTAAAGTTATTGTATCGGCCCAGAGTGAACCAGAGCAGTTGTATCAGGGCAATCAACTGGCATTCCCCTTTAAACGTACCATTAGTCGACTGGAGGAAATGCGTAGCCACAGCTATCTATGCAAAGCCCACAAGCCCTGAATCGCTGATCGGAGACATTTCTTATACAAGCATGTATTATAGAGATTGCATTAATTTATCAGCCTCTATGATCAAAATAGCATTTCGAACTCTTATCTGTCTGTCACTTATCCAGTTTGCACCTACGGCGCTGGCTGATAATGACATACTATCTTTTGATGACAGTACACTCAAAGAAGATCTGCAACTTCCCGGCTGGTTCAAACTCAGTTTTCTGGATATTAGTGATAACCTTGAAGAAGCTAAAACCGAGGGTAAACAGGGTATCATTATTTATTTTGGCCGTAAGGATTGCGCCTACTGCAAAGCCCAGCTTGAAATCAACTGGGGCACACGGGATATCATTGACTATACCCAGAAACACTTTGACGTGATTGCCATAGATGTCCGAGGACAAAGAGAAGTCACTGACCTGGATGGCAGCACTTACTCCGAAAAACAATATGCCATCAGTCAGAAAACCAATTTCACCCCCACCCTGCTGTTTTTAAATCTCAGGGGTGAACAGGTTCTAAAAATCCAGGGCTTTCGCCCACCCTACCAGTTTCGGGCAGCGCTGGAATATATCGCCGACCAGCATTATAAAAAAGAACCCTTCAGCCAGTACCTGGCTCGCGCCGAACAGGCACTCAGTTATGGCCAGGAAGAACTGAATGAAAATGATGTTTTCATGTCGCCTCCCTACATACTGGATCGCAGCCGTATAGCCTCCAAACGCCCATTGCTGGTGCTTTTCGAACACCCTAAGTGCCATGCCTGTGATGTTCTGCATGCCGGGCCCATGATTCAGACCCTGATCGCCGACGCCATGAACCAGATGGATGTGGTGCAGCTGGATACCAGTCGTGACCTGCCCCTGATCACCCCAGCCGGAAAAAAAACCACGGCCCGGGCATGGGCACAGGAACTGGAACTTAACTTTGCACCCACCCTGCTATTTTTCGATGGCCATGGCCAGGAAATAATAAGGGTAGATTCAGTGATCCGCCTCTATCGCCTGCATAATGTTTTAAATTATGTATTGGACAAGGGATATATTCAGTACCCCACCTTCCAGTTATGGCGAGAAAATTATAAAAGTAACGATTAATGAATCAGATAAAAGTAACAAAAGCCATTGAAGAGATATGTGCACACGGATGTATCAGAGTCAATGAGGTCATTATAGAACTGGAGAAAGGCCAGGAACTTCAACATACTCAGGATTTATCTGATGAAGAAACGGCCAGTGTACTGGCAGAACTTAAATCCATCATGGCGGTATACGACAAGGACGAAAATTAAGCCAGTTGTTTCGGGCTCATGAAGTGATTGAGCATGCCGGTTCCAGGTAATAACTGTCTCCAGTCTGAAATATCCAGTCCAATCACCGCTACGCTACAGGTGGGCATATCCTGTCCTGCTCCATCGACCAGGATATCCAGCAGCTCAGTGATCGATGGATTATGAGCCACTAGCATCAAATGCTCTACCTGATTACCCACCATTCTGATCTGACTCAATAAATGCTCCGCGCTGGCTGCATAGAGTTCGGTCTCAGTCACTATCTGCTCTGCATCTCCGAGCAGGATCTCTGCCATAATCCTGGCGGTAGTTTGCGCACGATTGGCGGCACTGCTGATGATAAAATCCGGCACCAGATCCCTTTCTAGCAAATGATTGGCCATGGCAGGAGCATCTCTTAGACCCCTGTCATTCAGGGGCCGATCAAAGTCTTTTAAATGGTGATTGGACCAGCTGGATTTGGCATGTCGTACCAGTGACAGTTGTTTCATATTAGTCTCCATATCGGATTCGCTGACAAGCTTACCCTCACCTCATAATTATCAGATGAAGTGATTTTAATAGACATCCCTGTCTAACTGTCAATTTATTCCGTATCTGACGTTTCAGGCTTCGGACTCTGTTTTAACCATTGATCGTAGCAGTCCAGACCACAAAAATAAGCCACATAGTCTTCGGTTTCTGCGTGTTCTGCAGATTCTTTGGGAATGGTTTTCAAACAGATATCACAACTGATCAGTTCCTGTTCTACGGGGGTAGTTAATTTTGGCATGGCATATCACCTGCACCCAGTCTCACATGTATCCAGTATAGTCTCGACAATGTCTGAATACTTATAAAAACATTTAATCTGAGTGGCGCAATTAGCACATTTATTTATATAGAAAAATACTTATTCAGCAACAAAAGGAATAGCACCTATTAATTATTCAGCTAGCCATGGCAATATACTGAGTATACTCACTGAGAAAACAACATGCTGATTTTACTCGACAATGGACACGGCGGACTCATCGCCGGCGAATATCAGACGCCCGGTAAACGCTCCCCAATATGGGATGATGGTAGTCAGTTATTCGAAGGCGAATTCAATCGCGCGGTGGTCAATGGCATTATCCAGCAATTAACACAACATAACATTGATTATGTGGTGTTGACCCCCGAACTAAAAGACATCACTCTGGAAACCCGAGTAAAACGTGCCAATCGATATTACGAAACCCGCCGTGACTGTTTCTTTGTCAGCATACATGCCAATGCCGGCGGTGGTTCCGGTTGTGAAATATTCACATCACCCGGAGCCACAAAAAGCGACCCTATCGCCACCATTTTTGGAGAGACTTACCAGCAATTGTTTCCCGATCAGAGACTCAGAACCGACTTTTCCGATAATGACCTGGACAAGGAACGACGCTTTTATGTATTGACCAAAACCCAGATGCCCGCCATTCTAACGGAAAACTTTTTTATGGATAATGAAACAGAATGTCGGGAGTTTTTAATGAGTGCCACTGGCCGCCAACGTATTATTGATTATCATGTACAGGCTATTCAGAAAGTACAATCCACAATCTATTCTTAATTAGCCAGTAATTCAAATCTTTGCCACAGAGACACAGAGCACACAGAGATTTTTATGTAATCTATTTTCTCTGTGTACTCCGTGA
>JBLYYN010000306.1:0-5912 GCA_048550535.1 Gammaproteobacteria bacterium | reverse complement strand
TTAACCTTGCCATCGACCTGATTGGCGTGCTTCTCAAATTCATGTCTCGGTAGCATTTTGAGCATCTGCGATAGTACAGTGTTACAATGCGGCATGGCTTAAATCTCCTGTGTTTGCAGTGTTTTCTAGACAACTACATTGTACCAATGCAGGGTGATTTAAGCCTGTCTATTTAGTTTACTGGGACAGCAGTGTCACCGACCCCATTTATGGAATACATGAAGCATGTTGATATGGCTGTGGTGATCAGTGATCCCAGTGCTGATAAGGAAAAGTTTGATGAAGCTGGGCTAAATATTGATCCTCATATACAGCGCATGGAAAAACTGGATGAACACGGCCATGATATTGATAGCAACTTCAAAGACCCAGAACATCCACTGCAGCTGGTATTCGTTTGTGCCATGTGGTTAACCGGTTTTGATGCACCTACCGTTTCGACTCTTTATCTCGATAAACCAATGAAAGATCATTCTTTGATGCAGACTATTGCGAGAGCCAATCGTGTTTCTTCATTTAGTATACGCGGTTATAGTGGAGACATGATTGAGAAGCGTAATGGTGAGATTGTCGATTATTACAATGTCTTCCGTAACATGAAAAAGGCACTGAAAGATTATGCCTTGGGGGATGGAGATAAGGGTGAAAAACCCGTTAAAGAGAAAAAAGAATTATTTGTACTACTTGACGATGCGATTGCACAAACCCTGGCGTTTTGTAATGAACGAGATATTGATTTGCATTCCATTACTTTAGAAGGCGGCACATTTAAGAATATTGTCAAGTTTAACGAATATGCAGACATTCTCTTGAGTTTAGATGATTGGCGAAAGTCGTTTTATGTATTTGATAATACAGTTTCATCTCTCTATGAAGCCTGTAAGCCTGAGATCTTTGAACAGCCAGTTCGGCCTGAAATTGCCGTGATTCAGTTTCTGCGTGGCGTTGTGGATAGTCTTGTACAGCAGGCTGATATTGAGGCTGTGAGTCAGAAAATATCTGAGCTCTTAGACGAAAGCGTAGTCGTAGACAACGCAGAACAGTTTGCTGTCAAAGAGCATCAGGCAGAATACCAGATTATACAAAAAGGTCGTGTGTGGGATTTCAGCACAATCGATTTCAACAAGCTTAAAGCTGATTTCAAGCAGGCCAAATATAAAAATATTGAAATCGCGGACATGCGTCGTTTTATTGAAACCAAGCTTGAGCAAATGATTGATCAGAATTATACCAGAGTGGACTTTGCTCAAAGGCTGCAAGAAATCATCGACAGGTACAATGCTGGTTCTTCTTCCCAGGAAAACTATGTTGATGAGATCATAAAATTTGCTCAAGCAATGAATGAAGAAGATGAGCGCCATGTAAGGATGGGGTTGAATGAGGACGAGCTGGAGTTATTTGACACCATAAAGAAAGATAAAATGACTGCTGCTGAAGAACAACGTGTTAAGAATGCAGCAAAACATTTGATTACTCGCTTGCTAGATGAACACCCCAAGGTTCTTGTGCAAGACTGGTGGAAAGACGGTCAGACGCAACGAAAAGTAAAGGATGCAATAGAAGAAGTATTAGATGAAGACCTACCTGAGGATGGATACGATCGACGTCTATTTAAAGAGAAATGCGACAATGTCTATGATCTAGTGATTGATTTTACTAGCAATGGCCGAAAATGGGCGAGTGCATCTTGAGAGTTAGGGAATATGAGTAAGGGACTAACACCAATTAAAGCTGCAAATAAACTAACAAGGATTGTAGATGCTTTTTACGAGGTTCATGGAGGCGACAGGTTTCCTGTAGATGTCGACCGGCTTGCTTATGGGGTGGCAGATTTTTTTCAATGGTCAGATCCAATCACAAAAATATCTGATGAAAATATTCCAGGTTTTGAAGGAATGCTAGCGCCAAATGATAATAAATCAAAGTGGATGATAGCCTATAACAGTTCTATTTCATCACAAGGTAGAGTTCGATTTACTAAAGCGCATGAGCTGGGTCATTATGTTCTTCATCGCATGAAGCAGTCAGAATTTATGTGTAGCAAAGACGATATGCTTTATTTACCGGATGGTACAGATATTGAATCCGAAGCTGATAAATTTGCATCGTATCTATTAATGCCCTTGAATGACTTTCGAGCTCAAGTCAAATCGGATATAAACTTGGATGTGTTTGGTCATTGTGCTGATCGGTATGGAGTGTCTCTAACAGCTGCAATATTGAAATGGCTTAGTTACACAGAGGAAAAAGCAATACTTATTATGTCCAATGATGGTTTTATGAAATGGGCATGCTCAAGTAGACCTGCGTTTAAGTCAGGTGCATTTTATAAGACTAAAAATAATGTGATTGAATTACCTAGTGGCAGTTTGGCTATTGATGATCGCATTGGGCTAAATAAGGAGGGGTTAGAAGTGCCGACTAAAACATGGTTCAAATACGCTGATTCCGACTCTGATTTACTAGAGATGAAAATGTACTCTGAGCAATATGATTGCACGTTAACGTTGCTAGTGCTGCCAAAGTCTGTTGACTGTTGGGAGCCACGTTAAAATTATTCTTTTTTAAATGCTTCAAGTATTTTTCGAAGCTGTTCCTTGTCGTTTGACTCTAGTTTTTGGTAGCCTCTAAAAAAAGCATCGTCTATCTCTTTTTCTTTTGGCGTTCTCTCGTCATTGTCTAGTAAAAAATTAGCTGTAACACCTAATGCGTCTGCGATTGCAGTTAATTTTTCTGCGGAGGGGCTTGTTGAATCTCGGTTTTCAAGCTCCCACAGGTAGCTTTTGCTTATATTTGCTTGAATGGCTAGCTTTTCAAGCGTAAGCCCTTGTTTTTTACGGTTTTCTTTGATTTTTTTACCTAGCTGGCTGGCCATTATGAACCTCGAGGATTGTGGAAATCTTGTCGGATATTCGGTATCCCGAACTTTTTGTTTGACAATAGCATGAATCGGTGTAAATATGAAGCTGTGTTCGGTGTACCGAACAATATGTACCGATTTGACAGGTTGTCCCTCTGTAGTTGTTTGTGTTTTGTGTGAGCCCTGTTTGCGGTGGAGTATGAATCTAATGATATGAGGTGATTGACGTATGTTTATCAAGCAAAAGTCTGTTCGTTCAGTACGAAAATATTTGAACGTTATTAAGTCGCACGAAGAATTTCGTGTAAGTGTAAAAATCACGCCTGAGATGAAGTCTCTAGCTGAAAGGGCCGGGTTTCCGGATGATGTGCGAAATGGTGATACTTTATTGCCTAATGCTATCGGAAACATAAGTCGTTTTAATGCTGAGGGGAAATATATAAAACGCACCGACCTTCCAAAAGAAGAGCGATATATTACGACGATCGAATGGACCTGGGAGCAGTGGTGTGGTCGAGGGCAGACCGAGGCGATTACAGAATCTAGAGACATCTATCGTGAGTGTTATCAGAGGGAATTTATTACGCCACCATCGGTTGAATTGACCTGGGTTGAGAAGGATGGTGAGTGTTTTATTTCGTCAGGTGTGTTTGCAGTGAAAACTGTGATGCCAGAACAGTTAAAGCACGTTATTAATTTATTTTTAGAGCTCTTTGGCGAATGTGAAATACGCAAGAGTGATATGTCTTCATATTTTCCACCAAAACTGAGACGTGTTAACTGGGAGATGTTGCCCCCGGGTGAATACCCCTGGGATAAAGTAAGGTCTTTTTCAGAAAATCTGGTTAAGGATAAGCACTCGAGGTATTCAAATGTAATTCTGGACAGGCAGGATAGTATTACCCAGTATCAGCCAGATGAAGTTTACGTAGGCACAGGTGGCTTTCGTGCCTATATAGCTTATGTCTTCAAGTCTAAGCAGCTTGTTGTGTTGGAAAGCATTGTCGAAGGTAATGCAACTTATGTTTTTGGGAATGACTGGATGAGGTTTTCATCCTTAACAAAGGCAGAAATTTTGAATGAAAAACTACAGAAAGATCGGATTATTCATTCAAAGGGCTGGGAAACCAGAATTCAGCTACTGTTAGGTCCTGAACGTCAGCTGGCAGTGTAATGGAGAGACTATGAATACGACTTACCCGCAAAGAGTAGCTGACAATATTTTACCACTATCTTTAGCTGGTACTTTGCCAGAGGCTTTTAAAGAGTGGTATTTTACAGAAAATGTTGAAGATCATGAAATAGCAGTTGAGGACTGTGAGCTTTGTGATCAAGAGCAGCTAAGATATCATTTTGAAATAAGAAATAGACATACTAATCAGAGTCTTTGGGTTGGTTCGAGTTGTATTCTTAAATTCCAAGTGCAAGTCTTTGAAAATGGGATTTTGCTTGATCCCAAAAGTTCTAAAAAGAAACTGACTGAGTTAAAGAATAAAATGCGCCTGGAGTCGTGTATTAATGCGCTCAGAAAGCTTGCACTGTCTGAAAGTAACGATATTTTATCTAATGCATTAGATTTTTATTTAAAAAATAAGTATTTAACGCCTAAATATGCTTTTGTTGTTTTCTGGAGGTTGTCGAAAAATAAAATTGATTTTAGCCCGTCTTTTTTCAAAGTTAGTCTCAAAAAAGATAAATATAAGAGAGATTTGGCAGACATGGCTACTGATAGAGTGCAACTTATTTGGCCGGCGTTATCGAGTGCTCAGAGAAGGATAGCTATATCGTATGGTCATTCAGCACCAAAATAGAATCTGCTTTGCTATAAATAGAAGAAGTCACTGAAAACAAGAGTTCGGTTTGGGAAAGCCAATAACGGGTACTGATTAATCGTCGTCTGCCACCGATTGTTTATAGAGTGTTTCTATCCATTCATTCTTGGTTAACGCAAAACTAGCGCGGACATCATCGAGATCCCATCCTTCAGGGAGAAAGGCATTCATAATCTCACCTGCTTGTATGGCGATTCTTCCTAGTTCAGAAACCCCTGCTTCAAGTGTAGATTCTTCCATGAATGGACCGGTAACAATGTCTCCGCCTTTCTCTGGGCGCAGCATATGTTGTGAATGCATATTTGGATGTGCTGCAAGCTCAGAGAACATCTTATAAGTTTCTGCCCGCTTCATTGTATGAAATCCATCGCGTTCATCAAGGGCTTTTCTTACGGCTACCGGTGAAAATTTTTCGCGCTGCGTTTTTTTATCTGCAAAACGCCAACGTTCAATCTCAGTATGGTCGGTTTTGAACAAATCCATCAGAAACACCGTTTCTAGTATGTCACGCATAATCATGCCACTATTTTGATGGTAGCCGGAAAATATGAGTGTCAGGCTTGCTCCGAATGCGTTGAACATTCTTATGCTAAGCATCTTTACTACCTTAAAGTCTTCATCATCCTCTGGGTAATCTACTACGATCTTGGCCAGGCTCATTGCACGTTCAATGGCGTGAAAGTGCAATGATAGCTTTGGGTTGCTTTGAATTATCTCAATGGCCTTCTCTCGAAGATATCGCTCTTGTCCATGAAGGCTATCAAGGTTATTTGGAAAGCTAATATTAGTCATGATGCTAAAGATTGTATATTTTCGCTGGATGATTTAAAACAATTGAGGACAGGCCATGATTAAAGTTAGCTCAAAGTCTGCTTCTGGCGCGAATGCCAATATGGAGGGGTAAATGGTGTTCTGCTGCCTTGGAAATAGCCGACCTACTTATGATTCAAAATGGCCAAGTTAGGTAATAAGTTTACTAATTTCTGGCCAAAGCGGCCAAAAATAGGGTTCATGAACAAGATTTGTGTTGAATGAAAAAATGGTGGGCCCGGAAGGACTTGAACCTTCGACCTGCCGATTATGAGTCGGATGCTCTAACCAACTGAGCTACGGGCCCGCGTTGCGAGTCGCGGCTACTCGCAAATCATGATGCCCGAAGGGCATACAGCCGCGAAGCGTAAAACAATATCCGTATTTAAGATATATCACAATGCGCGTTA
>JBLYYN010000305.1:0-4262 GCA_048550535.1 Gammaproteobacteria bacterium | reverse complement strand
TGATTTCCAGCGCTGGATATGCTGGCCACGAATGGCCAGTTGGGCCACATCATCGGCCTCGGGTTTATAGCGTTCAAGCATATCTGACATGCGATGGGAATAAAGCAGCTCTTTTGGCCACTCCTTGTCATCGGCCATTTCAATATTAGGGTCTTCACTGTTGGCAGCATCCATCAAGGCAACAGCTTTATCAAAGGATGATTGGGACATTCGCGTTCTCTAAAATTAATATTAATGCATTCTAATTAATTTTTGAGGCTATGTCAGAGTCCATTGCTTACAAATTACATAGAAACAGGGGCAAACTTGATTGTTGTCATTAAATTTTTATGTATTGCTGTCATCAGGGATAATGTTGGAGTGATTAATATTGACCATTCATCCTGGATATGACGGCATCAAGAAGCAGGGTTAGAGCAGAATGGTACTTACTTAAGGAAAACATAGTTCAAAGCGCCGTCATACCGGCATGTATTTAGCCGGTATCCAGTGGCCTAAGTCTCTAGATTCCCGCTAAAAAGCCTGCGGGAATGACATAAATTTCTTACAATTTCTGGGGACAGAGTAAAAACTCGACAAACCCGGTCGCCCCCAGGGTGTTCATGCCCTTTGGGTATTTATGCCCCCAGGGTGTTCATGCCCTTTGGGTATTTATGCCCCTTGGGTATTTATGCCCCCAGGGTGTTTATGCCCTTTGGGTGCAATTATTTCTAATATAAGCGGTAGTCCTCTCTGCCTCGGTTTTTATTGAAGGAAAAGGATTAGCCGGGATATGTAACTTTAACCGGTCGCGTAGTAGTACCTGTTTACAAAGCGACTGAGTATTTCCTGAGCGTATGGCGTAGGCTTTGTGCTAACGGCTTTTTTCAAGGCTTCCGCCTCATGCGGTTTGAAATACCCGTGATTGCTGTAGGTGTTGATGCGCAGTATGAATTCTTCGGCGTCGCCTTCAGGGTGGAACTGGGTGGCGTACACGTTGTCACCGAGACGAAACATCTGTACCGGGCAGTCGTTACCGGTCATCAGTAATGTCGAGCCCTCGGGCGTGGTGTCACAGGCTTCCTTGTGACCAAGTAGCACATCTATCTGCGTCGGCAAGCCTGCGAGCAGTGGATCCTGTTTACCCGCCTCGGTGATGCCTAGCTTGACGCAACCCACGGCCTCACCATATTTCGTGCTGATATTGGTGCCGAGGTAGTTCCCCAGCAAGCCATTACCGGAACAGGCGCCGAGAAAGGGGAAGTCCCGGGGCACGACCTGATCCAGCAAGTGCTTGAAATCCGCCTCGATCTTTTTCTGGATGCCGGATTTCTTATTTTCCGGGGTACTGATATCAAACGGGCTGCCACCGACGATGATGGCGGAATAATCGTCGAGGCTAAGGTCAACGGGAATGCCGGATTGTTCAATGCGCATCCGGTATGTGTGTTTGGCCTGCAGTTGTCCATATTTCAGGAAACAGGCGTATTCGCTGTCCGAAGTTGCATCTTCGGGGCGCAGTTGCAGGATTAGGACCGGTTTGGCAGAAGTCATTTTCGGGAGTTTAACCATCAAATGGCATTTATTCCACTGATTCCCTGACGACACAGGCCAACACTGGCCAGCATCGCGTGCTTCTGTAACTGGAGACTGGCGCAGGATGGCCCCAGGCCCTGATATGTCTTACATCCAACCAGTTAGCCATGATCATAATACCCAATAATCATCGGGGATAGACTGAAGCTTTGCCAGTTTAACGTTCACGTTTAATCACCGACCAGGTCTCTCAGAGGAGTGAGTCTCCCAGGATTTAACCGAGGATGTTTATCTCAGGCTGGGAGCATTGCTCATATTACTGCCTGGATATTTATACACTCTCAAAAAAAACAACTTCTCCGGTTTCCAGTGAGTATTCTGCGCCGACGATGGCTAATTGATTTTTCTGGATAAGTTTCTCAAGGGTTTCTGAGCCGTGGCGAAGGTGATTGGTGGCGGCTAATATATTGGCCTGGATTGCGGCTTCTAATAATTTTTCGGGATTGTTGCGTAATTCTGTTCTAAATAACGGCTCAACAGTGGGTCGAATTCGATTGACGATGGACAGTACGTTACTGGATTGCTGGTTCGATGGTTGTTCCAGATCGCTGATGGTGGCTTTGACCGCGCCACACATGGAATGGCCAAGAACCACGACCAGTGGCGTGCCGAATTGTTCGGCGGCAAATTCTACGCTGCCAATCTGGGAAGGAGCGACAATATTACCCGCCACCCGGATCACAAATAAATCACCCAGGCCCTGATCGAAGATCATTTCTGCTGGTACCCGTGCATCTGAACAGCCGAGAATGATGGCAAAAGGGGCCTGGCGCTCAACCAGGCTGGCTCTTTGCATCTGTTTTACGATGGTATCAATACTGCGCACACCCGAGACGAATCTCTGGTTGCCCTGTTTAAGTCTTTCCAGTGCTTCATTGGCTGTAATCATGGGATACTATGTCTATTGGTTGTCGCTTATTGGTGCCGAATTATACCTTATAGAATCGGCCAGGAACGACCTTAGGTCAGGCTAATATTCAAGGATGTGAGTAAAACCAAGATTTAAGCGCATTAAAAGAGCGTTAGCGCCTTTTTATAAATGTAATTCCATCATCTGTATTATTGGGGCAAGCTCAGCCATGATAAAAACCGCCTATTAGCCTCTGGGAAGACAGTCGCGGATCGCGGATAATGATGAGTCATGCTCAGAGCTTGCTGCGATCCGCAAACCATGGATAATCGACTGTGTTTGCATTATCGAGCCAGATTGGCTGTTAGAGAGTGAGCATGTAATAATGTAGCGACCGATTTTGCCCGGGAAAGCGCTTTAATTTTCCATGAGGATATAATTTAAAACCTATGTTTTCACTAGCTCCCAAAATAGCCCTGCTTACACTTTTACTCATCAGCGCCTTCCCCTGCCTGGCGATCGATGGCGAAAAACTTTACTTCGAAAAATGTGCCATTTGCCATGGTCGCCAGGGGCAGGGCGGTGTGGGTATACCGCTGGGGCTTGAATCGTTTCTGACACAAACACCCGACGAATACATCCATCGCACCATTCGCGTGGGTCGACCGGGGCGTATTATGCCGTCGTTTTATCGACTGTCCGAACCTGAGATCGCGGCGATCATTAAGCATATTCGTAGCTGGAAGCCTGGCCCTGTGCCGGCATGGGATGCCACCCCGGTCAAGGGTGATGCCGGTTTAGGCAAAACCCTGTTCTATACCCATTGTGCCAGTTGTCATGGCAAAGATGCACGGGGTGGCAAAGGTACGGGTTTGATGTTTTCGCGTACCCGTGACCTGCCGATAGCGCCACCGGCGCTGAATAATCAGGGCTTTCTAAATTCGGTGAGTGACCAGATGCTGAAAACGATTATCACCCAGGGGCGCAAGCACACGCCGATGCCGGCGGCCAGCCAGTTCGGCTTGAAGGCAGATGATATCAATAACCTGGTCAGCTATATTCGCAGCTTACAGATCACCCTGATGACCGGTGAGCAAATGATCGAAGAATCGGCGATCATTATGTATCGATCTCCCTATTCGTTTGAGCAGACGGTTGAAAATATCAAGCGTGCCGTGGTCGATAACCAGTTCAAGTTGATTTCGTTCAATTTGGGGGATAAGCCCTCGGCAAGCGCAACCCAGGGTAATAAAAAACAGGCCAGGGTCAATTTCTGCAATTACGAGATGATCAACGATGCACTGGCTATAGATCCGCGAATTGGAATGTTTTTACCCTGCCAGATTACGATTGTCGAATCCTTCAGTGGGGTAGAGGTCATGAGCATTAATCCGAAGCGCCTGAGTCAGTTATTTAATAATGACGAACTCGATCAGGCCTGCGAGCAGATGCACGATACTTATTCCCAGATCCTCAGGGAGGCTACGCAATGAGGCGCTTACGAAACTTGTTAATAGGGCTGGCACTGTTTGGCCTGTGTTTACCTGCCCAGGCCATTATTACCGGTGAGCTGATTATGCTGCGCTCTGAAAAACCGTTTGCACAAGCCATGGAAAGCTTGCAGCGCGCCATAAAAAAACAGGGTTATTCCGTGACCGGTGTACGCCGTGTCGACCAGGGCCTGGCCGAAAGCGGATACAAAAGTGATAAATACCGGGTTGTGTTTTTTGAAAAGAGCGACGAAGTTAATGCATTAACTGAACGCTATCCCGAGTTACTGCCCTATCTTCCCCTGAAAATAGTGATATTCGCCGAAGCCGATGAAACCCTGCTGGTG
>JBLYYN010000304.1:0-15005 GCA_048550535.1 Gammaproteobacteria bacterium | reverse complement strand
GTTATCACTGCCAAATCCCCCTATATCGCGCGTTTCTCCATGACCCTGCCGCAGATTTCCGCCCCCATGGGCACCTGGGCCACTAAAAATGGCATCAAGAAAGTCTATACCCTGGTTGCCGATTATGGTCCAGGTATAGATGCCGAAAAGGCCTTCATCAAGAGCTTTACCGACGGTGGTGGAGAGATCGTCGGTTCGGTCCGTACACCCCTCAGGAGCCCCGAATTCGCACCCTTTATTCAGCGTATCAAGGATGCCAAACCCGAAGCCGTATTCGTGTTCGTTCCAGCCGGTGCTCAGGGTATCGCCTTCATGAAGGGCTTTCAGGAGCGGGGACTGGCCAAGGCGGGTATCAAGGTCATCGCCACCGGTGACCTGACCGATGACCACGTGCTGGAAGCGATGGGTGATCCGGCCCTGGGTATGATTACCACTTTCCATTACTCAGCCTCCCATGAGTCACCCGAAAACAGGGCGTTCCTGAAAGCCTATCGCGAAGCCAATGGCGAAGCGGCCGGGCGAGCCAACTTCATGTCCGTGGCCGGTTATGACGGTATGGCGGCCATTGTTGAGGTCAGTAAGCAGCTCAAGGGCAAGATCGACGGCGACAAGGCGATGAAAATTCTGCGGGGCATGAAGCGTATGAGTCCTCGTGGTCCTATCGTGATCGACCCGGAAACACGCGATCCAGTACAGACCATTTATGTGCGGCGGGTCGAGCGGGTCAATGGCGAACTCTACAATGTCGAGTTCGATCAGTTTGAGAACTACAAAGACCCCAGTAAGTAAACGGGGAATTGTATGGTTGGGAATTTTATTGGGGTTATCTTCGACGGTATTGCCTACGGCAGCCTGCTGTTTCTGATCAGTATCGGTCTGTCCGTGACCATGGGGTTGATGAACTTCATCAATCTCGCCCATGGCGCCTATGCCATGTTTGGAGGTTACCTGGCCGTGGTATTGATGAACCAATGGGGCGTGCCGTTCCTCGCCACTTTGCCCATTGCTTTTGTGGTGGTCGGTGCGGGTGGTGCGGTACTGGAGCGGGTGTTGTATCGTCGCCTGTACAAGGCCAGTCACCTGGACCAGGTATTGTTCACCATCGGCCTGACCTTTATGGCGATGGCGGTGGCCAGCTATATCTGGGGACCCAGTCAGCAACCGGTGAATCTGCCCGGCTATCTTAGCGGGCAGATTCATGTTCTGGGGCTGGATCTGGGCATCTACCGACTGTTCCTGATTGGTGTAGTGATACTGATTACACTGGGACTGGGTTTGCTCATCGGGCGTACCCGCTTCGGCGCTCAAATTCGCGCATCGGTGGATAATCAGGTCGCCGCGGCCGGTCTTGGGATACCTGTGGATCGCGTATTCAGCCTCACTTTTGCGCTGGGTACCGGGCTGGCGGGCATGGGTGGTGCCCTGGGGATAGACGTGCTCGGCCTGGATCCCACCTTTCCGGTTAAATATATGGTGTATTTCCTGCTCGTGGTTGCCGTGGGTGGTGCTGGCACTATCTTTGGAGGTGTGGTGGCGGCGATCACCCTCGGCGTATTTGATGTGGCAGGCAAATATTACATACCCGAGACCGGCGCTTTTATCATTTATGTACTGATGGTGGTGTTATTGATTTTATTCCCCACAGGTTTGTATGGGAGGCGTCATGATGGCTGATCAGAAAATGGCACAGACACTGGATCTGGTACAGCGCTTACCCAACGACCGCTGGCACCCACTGGAATGGGGTTTCTGGCTGTTGCCCGTGGCCTGTTTCTTCCTGTTTCCGGGGTACCTGGTGCTGGGGAGTCAGGTATTGATCGTGGGCATGTTTGCGGTTTCACTGGATCTGATGCTGGGCTATGCCGGTATTGTTTCCCTGGGCCATGCCGCCTATTTTGGCGTGGGTGCCTATACTGCCGGACTGCTGGCGGTACACGGCTGGGGTGAACCCATCTCGGGGTTGCTGATCGCCGGAACTGTTGCGGCGCTGGTGGGTTTCGTCACCAGCTTTCTCGTCGTGCGCGGTCAGGACCTGACCCGGCTCATGGTGACCCTGGGTATAGGGCTGCTGTTCTTCGAAGCGGCTAATAAGGCGGCCTTTATCACCGGTGGGGTCGATGGCCTGTCCGGTGTCGAGATGTGGAAGATTTTCGGTCTGTTCCGTTTCGATCTGGCCGGCCAGACCGCGTACTGGTACACCTTGCTGGTCGTGTTCGGCCTGTTTGTTATCGCCAGACGAATTGTGAATTCCCCATTTGGTCTGTCCCTGCGTGCTATTCGTGAAGGCGGGGCGCGCATGCCGGCGATCGGCGCACCGGTGCAGCGGCATCTGGTTACGGTGATCACCCTCTCTGCCGCCTTTGCCGGCATTGCCGGCGGCCTGCTGGCCCAGACTACGCAGTTTGTGGGTCTGGACGTGCTCAGTTTCCCCCGTTCCGCCACCCTGGTGATCATCCTGGTACTGGGAGGTTCCGGGCGACTCTATGGCGGGCTGGTGGGGGCGGCTCTGTATATGCTGGCGCAGGATTATCTGGCGGGTATCAATCCGGTGTACTGGGAATTCTGGATTGGACTGTTGCTGGTGCTGGTGGTGCTGTTCGCCCGTGGCGGCGTGCTGGGGGGCGGGGAGCTGTTGATTCAGCGCTGGTTGCGGAGGTCAGGGAAATGACCATTGCCTTACGCACCGTCGGCCTGAGCAAAAGCTGGGGCGAATTCGAGGCCAACAGTGACATCAGCCTGTCGTTTCCGGTGGGCGCGCGCCATGCCCTGATCGGACCTAATGGCGCCGGAAAGACGACCTTTATTAATCTGTTAACCGGTGTGCATGCGCCCAGCGCTGGCGAGGTTTACCTGGGTGATGAGAATATCACCCAGCTACCTCAACACCTGCGGGTGAAGCGGGGCATGACCCGTACTTTTCAGATCAATACCCTGTTTCCCGGCCTTACCGCACTGGAATCCGTGGTGCTGGCTATTTGCGAACGCAAGGGCGTCACCAGTTCCTGGTTCCGCACCGTAGCCAGCCGCAAACAGGAAGCGGAAGAGGCCTGTGAGTTACTGAAAAGCCTGCACCTGGAACAGGAGGCGGACGTACTCACCAGCAACCTGCCTTATGGTAAACAGCGCTTACTGGAAATTGCTCTGGCCCTGGCCACCCAGCCTAAAATTTTATTTCTGGATGAACCGGCCGCGGGGATTCCCACCGGTGAGAGCACCGAGGTGTTCAATGTGATTGCGGCACTGCCGAGGGATGTCACCGTGGTGTTCATCGAGCATGATATGGGACTGGTATTTCGTTTTGCCGAGCGTATCAGCGTGCTGGTCGGTGGCCGCGTGCTCACCGAAGGCACGCCGGATGAGATTGCCAACGACAGCCTGGTGCGCGAAGTGTATCTGGGAGAGGCGCAACATGGCTGACCTGCTCGAAATAGAAAACGTTACCGCCGGCTATGGCGAATCGGTCATGCTGGAGGATATTTCCATGTCCATGGACCCTGGCGACAGCCTGGCCTTACTCGGCCGCAACGGGGTTGGCAAGTCCACACTGCTGCTCACACTCATGGGCCTGACCCGGCTGCACAGTGGATCGATGCGTTGGCAGGGGCATAATCTGCTGCGCATAAGCACCTGCCGACGCGCCCATGCGGGACTGGGCTGGGTACCACAGGAGCGCTTGATGTTTCCCTCGCTTACGGTAGAGGAGCATCTCACCGTAGTGGCACGCCCGGGGCACTGGAACCTGGAGCGCGTGTACGAGATTTTTCCCCGCCTCAAGGAGCGACGACTCAATATGGGGAACCAGTTATCGGGGGGCGAGCAGCAGATGCTGGCCATCGCCCGCGCGCTGATGGTGAATCCTAAATTATTGTTGCTCGATGAGCCCATGGAAGGCCTGGCGCCGATCATTGTGCAGGAATTGATGAATGTCATCAGGGACCTCAGTGCCGACAGCGGCATGGCGGTTATCGTGGTGGAACAGCATGCCCGGCTTGCGCTGATGCTGGCCAGTCGCGCCATGGTACTGGATCGTGGCCGGGTGGTGCATGAATCCGATAGCCAGAGTCTGCTCGATGATCCGGATACCCTGCAGCACCTGGTATCGGTGTCCTGAGCGAGTTCAGCCGTGGTTCACCGACACACAGCAGATAACTAGATAGAGGAGAGTGTCATGCAGGTCGCCATATCCATCATCAGAGATGAACACCGGTCCATCGCCGCCGTGTTGCACGGCTTGCTTTATCTGGTGGGCGAAATCAAAGCCAATAACATGCAGCCGGACTTTGCTTTGCTGGGCGCCATGTTGCATTACATCGAAGCCTTTCCGGAAAAACTGCATCATCCCAAAGAGGATGATTATCTGTATCGGGCGTTGCGCAAGCGCGATGCCGATTCTGCCGACATACTGGATGTACTGGAGGCTGAACATGTCGCCGGCCGCCAGCTCATAATTGATCTCAAGGCCCGGCTTGCTGAATATCAGCAAACGGGTGCTGAAGCATTCGAGGCCTTCGACCAGGCGGTGGAGCAGTTCGCCGACTTTCACTGGGCCCATATGCGCAAGGAAGAAGACATTATATTACCCCGAGCCGAAGCTGCATTGACGGAGGACGACTGGCAAGCTATTAACACCGCGTTTCAGTCGAATCAGGACCCCATTGTCGGCATCGATACCCGCCAGGAGTTCCGCAAATTATTCAGTCGTATCGCCAGCCTTGCCCCAGCACCGATTGGACTGGGGCCGCCAGCATCACCCAAAAATCGTTAGTGGATGCGGACAAAAGTTTCGCTGTAGGAGAGCACACATGCAGACACAAGTTGGAATCATTGGCGCAGGCCCTGCCGGACTGTTACTTTCGCATCTGTTGCACCTGCAGGGCATAGAATCGGTAATCCTGGAGAAGCACAGCCGCGAACATGTCGAGGCCACGGTGCGTGCCGGAGTACTGGAACAGGGCACGGTTGATTTATTGGTCGAGTCCGGTGTCGGTGAACGCTTGCAGCGGGAAGGCTTTGTACATCACGGTATCGAGCTGCGCTTCAGCGGACAGGGCCATCGTATCGATCTGAGTGAACTCACCGACGGTCGTGAGATCACGGTGTATGCCCAACACGAGGTGATCAAGGATCTTATCGAAGCCCGGCTTGCGGCGGGGGGGCAGATCCTGTTCGAAGTCGATCAGGTTAGTGTGCATGATCTGGATGCCCGTCGGCCAAAGATCCGTTTTCTCGAAAACGGTGAGCCCAGGGAATTGAACTGTGATTTCATAGCTGGCTGCGACGGTTTTCACGGGGTGTGTCGGCCCTCGGTGCCACAAGGTGTACTCACTACCTATGAGCGGGTGTATCCCTTCGCCTGGTTCGGCATTCTGGCCGAGGCGGCGCCATCCTGTAAGGAGTTGATCTATACCCATCACCCGCGGGGTTTTGCCCTGGTCAGCACACGATCTCCAACATTACAGCGCATGTACTTCCAGTGCGACCCGAATGATGATACGGCCAACTGGTCCGATGATCGAATCTGGGAAGAGTTCCGAACCCGGCTGGCCACCGATGATGGCTGGCAACCGATCGAAGGGCCCATATTGCAGAAGAACATCGTCGCCATGCGCAGTTTCGTTACCGAGCCCATGCAATACGGTCGCCTGTTTCTCGCCGGAGATGCCGCACACATCGTGCCGCCCACCGGTGCCAAGGGGATGAACCTTGCTGTTTCCGATGTGCGAACCCTGAGCCGAGCACTGAGTGATTTCTATGCTTCTGCTAATACGACACTACTCGACCAGTATTCCGTCACCTGTTTACGCCGCATCTGGAAGGCACAGCGTTTCTCCTGGTGGATGACCACCTTACTGCACTGCGATGATCAGGCCTCGGCCTTCGATAAACGACGCCAGTTGGCTGAGCTGGACTATGTTACCCGTTCACGCGCCGCCGCGACCAGCCTGGCAGAAAATTATGTGGGTTTACCCATGGAGTAGCATTCAGCACTCACGGGCAGCTATGCAGGTTTATCCTGGTAAACCATTGCTAGCCTATGCAATTAGCGTGAATGTTGTTCTTGAATTGGCTTCCCTTCCTTGGGCACGAAATGACTCCAATATTCCAGGGACGAGAGTGAGCCTTGGATGGCGAGCTTTCCAGTAGCTTTCAACTCAGCAACATGCGGCTAACAAGCTGAAGCTATCGCCTGCTCATCGAATGGAGCGAGGTTTGCATATGCATTAGTGTCGTAGTAACAGAGGCATGGATTTTTATTTATCGAATTCTATGGTTTGATGATCTCACAATGGCCCAGTTGCAGGCTAATTAAAGAGTATAAAAATATAAGAGTA
Organism: Gammaproteobacteria bacterium; assembly: GCA_048550535.1. Lineage (GTDB taxonomy): Bacteria > Pseudomonadota > Gammaproteobacteria > SZUA-229 > SZUA-229 > CBDULX01. The sequence goes on along the minus strand of JBLYYN010000304.1, from coordinate 8,673 downwards.
TAAGAAAAATGAACGACTCTTTTGCTAAAATCCAATGGTGTTTTACAGAGGTTTTCACGGGTATTGAGCTCGCTGTCGCCACTGCGTCTTGTGGGATTCTGGTGTCTTTAGCGAAAATCTTCCCTCACTACCTATACTTTCAGTACCAGCAGCTAAAGGAAATCTTGTTGAGGTGTTTTAAGATGACTATACTTTTCATTACTGGTAAGAAAATTCTATAAGAAGACAAGATTTTCTGATGTTGTCAATTCCTGTTGGCCGGTCAACCGGTAATCACAACTTGTGAAAATAAAAGATCAATTATTCAGTGCAGTTCAAAACCTTCTTTGACATCATTATATTAAAAGCAAGATCAGTATCAGGTCTTGGTTTTTGTATTATTCGGAAAGAGTTATTCAGGTAAATGCAAGACATGATAATGAATTTTGCTAAAGTTCGTTATATATGTGCTCAATTACATATGAATTGACTGTAAATAGACATGATGTATCCGCATTCATGGACAGGGATGAATATAATGATAGCGTGGTCGTAGGTGGGAAAAATTCCCTATCGATGTTCAGGCAATTATTCTTCAACAACTGCAAGTAACTGCGGAATGGCGAGTAGATAAAAAAGAGCTATAGCTATCTGTTTTATTTGCTTGCTGGGTGATAAGTTTTTGTTGAAGTTGTTTGGGTTTTTGGGTTATGTTTATCAGGGGTGGCGACATCCCGGTGATGTTGGATTGTGTAGTAGCATCCAGTGTATCATCATGCCAGGTATTATTTATTCAATGGCTTTAGGTGTTTTTATAACTCGCTAATGCTTAAGTAAGTGCCATTGTCCCCCCCCCGGAGATGCGTATGGCAATAATGCAAAATCATCAATCTGGCGCATGGGTATTACTTCGGTCGCACCATGTGTTTGGTAGAGCTAAAAACAAAACAGATACTTGTATTAATGATCCTATAATATCATTGGTTCACGCTTCGGTTCGTTGGAGCGGGGCGTATTGGGAGCTCATTGACCACAGTCGCAATGGAACCTGGTTAAATGATGAGCGCTTGAGCCAGAGTATGAAGCTAACGGTTGGAGATAAAATTGCATTCAAACGGGATGGTAGTGAAACATGGACCTTGTCTGATGATACTGCATCAAAAACGATGTTGTTGGGATTGACAGATAAAGCCAGGGATATTGCCCTTGATTCCATACACATGTTGCCAAACGAGGAAGACCCTGAGCTTTGTTTGTATATGATTGAGCAAGGCAGATGGATTTTAGCTGAGTCTAATATTGAAAAAAAATTATCCGATGGAGACATTATTACTCTAGGTCCAGAGTTACGTTGGCGCTTTCAGATGGCGTTGCCTGCCAGTGAAACATTGGCTCGCGAATTGAACAGTGAGTATCCAGTAGAGGAATGTACTTTTGAATTTAGTGTAAGTGCGGATGAAGAGCACACTTGCCTAAGCATCATTTTCGGTAAAAATCGTATTGACATGGGGGAACGCGTCCACCATTACTTGTTATTGACCCTGGCGAGAAAGAAATTGGAGGATTACCATAATGGATTTGGTGAAGACAGTGTAGGCTGGGTAGAGATAGCCGATTTACAAAAGATGCTTGGGCTGGATAACTGTCATCTCAATATCCATATCTACCGAGCGCGGCAACAAATTAAAAAAAATCTCAGTATGAATTCAAGCGACCTGGAAATATTGGAACGCCGCATCGGCAGTATTCGTTTTGCTGGGAAAAAGTACCAAATTACCCGTGCAGGAGAGATTGAAGGTGATTATCAAGCGGATTGTCATTCGGGGCCGCGTGTGCAAAAAAATAGCAGCGACATTATAACTAAACAATAAAAAACGGTGACATTTTAAATGGATGTAATGCCAGAGATAACGGGTTATAAGATCATAGAACACCTGGGTTCGGGCGGGTTTGCTATGGTATACCTGGCCAGGCAGGAAAGTACAGGCCAGCAAGTTGCCATCAAAATATTACAGCTCGATGAAGAATTAGACGATCAGCAACAACTCCGCAAGATTGAACGTTTTTCACGCGAAACCCAGTTATGCGCGGGATTGCAGCATCCTCATATTGTCAAACTTTTGGATAAAGGCCGGCAGGATGAGAAACAAATATATGCAGTATTTGAATATCTGCCCGGCGAAACCCTGAAACACCATTTATTACGACAAGGGCCATTTACTGCTGTCCAGGCAGGTGAACTCATGGGGCAGGTGCTGGACGCCCTCGCTTGTGCACATGCGCAGGGCATCGTGCATCGGGATCTAAAACCGCAAAATATCATGATCACCACCACCGGCACACGTCCCCATGCCAAGGTATTGGATTTTGGCATCGGCGCCTTTCTCCCAGAAGCGCGGCAGGTGGATTATAAAAGCCTCACCCTCACCCTCGAGGCGGTGGGTACACCCTCCTACAGCGCACCGGAACAACTGCGGGGTGAACCGCCCACCATTAAGTCGGATCTCTATGCCTGGGGCTTGCTATTTCTGGAATGTCTTACGGGCCAGCCCGTGATGCAGGGCGAATCTTTGGCGGAGATTTTTCACAAGCAGTTAAGCCCGATGGATGTCCCGCTACCACCGGCCATTGCAGCGCATCCTGTGGCCGGTTTACTGCGTAGAGTATTGCAAAAAAATCCAAGGGATCGTGTGGAGCAGGCTGCACGACTTTACACTGAGTTCAGGGATCTCAATCTTAATAATATCGTTGGGAGCCTAGATGAAACAAACCATAACATAGTATTTAACCCATATACGAGTAACAGTACCGAAGAGGCAAAAACGCAGGCAGCATCATCCATTTGGAAAAGCCCGCAAAGTGAACGCAGGCAAATCACGGTATTGTGCTTTGGTCTCAGTTTAACAGCCATCACTGAAGTTGAAGTAGACATGGAAGTGATAGAAGCGCTACAGCGTGACCAAATGAGTACCTGTCTCGATATCGGGGTGAGATATGGTGGATATGCAGCCGGCTCCCTGGGTGACAGTGTCATGCTGTATTTTGGTTATCCCTTTGTGAGTGACAACGACACTAGGCGGGCGGCGAGAACGGCCCTTGAGTTGTCCATGCAGGTACGTCACCGCAGTAGTTTATTACAGCAAAACCAGGGTATAAAACTGGAACTTCGCATTGGTATACATTCGGGTGCGGCGCTGATTATTTCAGACACCCCTCCCAGTGGATTAACGCCAAACATGGCTTTCCGGCTCGCGCAACGGGCGAAGGCAGGTACCGTTCTGGTGAGTGAAACGACACATCACTTACTGGAACAATATATCGAATTTGAGCAAACCCCTGATCCTGTCGTAAGCAGTGGTAATAAAACCATACAAACCTATCTGATGACCGGGGAGCGAAGAACCGAGGCAATGTCCTTTTTGCGCACAGGGAATATCACACAAACAATGATCGGCCGCAAACAGGAGTATGACGCATTACAAAAAATATGGGCTGATACTAAAGACAAACAGGGAACTGTCGTATTCTTGACCGGTGAGGCGGGCATAGGAAAATCGCGCCTAGTCTACGAGATGCGCCAAGACGTGCTCAAGGAAGGGTTCCTGTCGAGTGACTCCCGCTGTTATCCAGAACAGAAAAATAACGCACTATACCCAATCCTGGCCATGCTTAAAGTCCATCTGCGACTGCATGAAGTCACCACGCCGAAGGAAGCGGTCCAGCGTTTGCAAACGGCATTACAGTGCTGTGAACATAAGCTTGACTGGTTAATGCCTATCTTCTGTTCCTGGTTTTCACTACCCGTACCAAATACAATGCCCCCCGTGCCGCTTTCCCCGGAGCAACAAAAACAAGTCCTGCTGGAAGCATTGGAGCAATTGATCATCGGCTTAGGTGATGACAAACCCTTTCTTCTTACGGTGGAGGATGTTCATTGGATCGACCCCACCAGTATGGAATTACTGGATCGTTTGCTCAACGCCGCTTCAAATCAAAAATTTTTAATGATTATTAGCGCAAGACCTGAGTTCCAACCCCATTGGAACAAAAAACAATTTCAAACAATCACGCTCCAGCGACTGGCAGCAGGACAAGTTGAAGACATGATCCGCAACGTCGTCGGAGAAAAACCAATCGATAAGCGTGCCCTTTCACTGCTCTCCGAACGTACCGATGGCATACCGTTATTTGTGGAAGAATTGACCCGCATGATGCTTGGCAGGGAATACCTCATTGAGCGTGACGGCGTCTATGTGTTAGGCGAGCAGTTTGATAGCGGCTCGATTCCAATAACGTTACAGGATTCCTTAAATGAAAGCTTAGGTCATTTAGGTCCGGCGAAGGAAACGGCCCAGCTGGCTGCGACGATAGGCCGTGAATTTGATTATGCGTTGCTTTCAGCCACATCAATGCGGGATGAAGCCGCATTACAAGCGGATGTGGAATTATTACTCTCGGCCAATTTGGTCTATCGTCAACGCAGAGTACAGGGCGAGGGTTATATCTTTCGCCATGCCCTGATTCGGGATGCAGCCTATGACTCAATGTTAAATAGTGTGCGGCAACAGGCGCATGCACGTATAGCAGATGCCATGCTAGACGGCGAGTCTGAAGCTGTTATTACGCAAAAGTCCTTCGATGTGGCGGCGCATTACGCGGGGGCGGCTGATTATGATCACGCCATTGAATACGCCACAAAAGCCGCAGAAGATAATCTTGCGCGCTCATTGAATGAAGAAACCCTGGCCATATCCCAACAAACCTTGCGCTGGAGTGAATATCTGGAAGATGACGCGGCCAAGGCGCGTACGGAGCTCAAATTGAACGGCATCATGTTCCCGGCCCTTATGGCCGTAAAGGGATTGGGCGCCTGTGGCTTGCTTGAAAAAAGCCAACGCAACGAAGAACTATGGGCGATGTTGCATGCGCATGACAAATCCAATGCCATTATTAGCGACAAAGAGGCCTACCTGACACAATGGGTACAATTCCAGGACAGCTACTTTCATGGCAAAAATCAGCAGGCCATCTTTTTAGGCGAGCAAATCATCTTCGAGGCGCGTGAAAATAACCAACGGGTCAGGGAATTGCTCGTGCTGCCCTTGTTGGGGCAGGCCTATCACACGGTGGGTGATCTGACGACGGCCAGGGAATGTTGTGAGCGGGCGCTCGCATTGTATCGTGATGGCGAAGATGACCAACTCTGGACCGAATACGGCGTTGAACCCAAAAGCCAGGCGATGTTCATCCTCGCCCTGGTACTGTGTTGTTCAGGCAAGCCGGAGTCAGCCACAGTCCTATGCCAACAAGCATTGGACTGGGCCAGGCAAGTGGGCTGCGCTATGTCTGCGGACGCCGCCATCTCCTTCAACTCCGTCATCGCCTATTTGTGTGCCGATGCCGACAAGGTTATTGCACTTTCCAGTCACTACGCACATCTGGATCAACAGGCCCTACAGGAGCAATGGCTGATCCATTATTGCAAGACCTGCCTCGACTGGGCCAATCACTCAAGCACATATTCGCTGAACTTTATTGAACAACAACGAGAGTCAGGCCTGACCGGTGCATTATGTTGGTATGAGGCCATGCTGGCGGAAACACTTATTATCCAGGAAGAGAAATATACGGAGGCGATCCAAAGGCTGACACAGACCCTGCAACGCTGCGAAGATCAGCATGAGGTCTGGGCTTTGCCCCTGTTAAAACGCACTCTGGCCCTGGCCTGCTATCACCGCGATGGTGGCCTCACCGCCGAGGTGAAACGGCTGTTCACACAGGCATTGATCAGTGCCGAACAGCAAGGTGCCAAGTGGCTGGCACTGGATGTGGCATACCATTACGGCCGGGTATTTCTGGATACGGGCGATGTGAGCGAAGCATCAACCATCGTGTCATCTGCGATTGGGCCGTTGCAGGAAGGTGTGGCTATGCCATTATTATGCAGGACAAATTTACTTTTAAAAGAACTGAATAGTGATGATGACGTAGTATTACAATATTATTAGTATTAGTGAGTGGTACTAATTTCAAACAACACAACATAGGAGATAACAATGGGCGGATCAGACAGGAACGCATCACCAGAGGAAGGCGATGCATCTTATTTAGAAAGCATAGAATCTCAGCATGATTGGCGAATAGCTTGGGCGCGGGCGATAGCTTTGGCATGGAGGAATCAAGTTTTTAAGAAATTGTTAAAAGAGAAACCTATAGATGCTTTTAAGGAGCTTGGTTACACTTTACCGAATGGTCTTACGTTGAATGTAGAAGACGAAAGAGATTGTACATATACACCTAGCCCTCCTGAATCTGGTAAATCTCGTAAAAATGGTTGGGCTAACAATGAGTCAGTTCTGTCAGCAACAATTACTGTGAAACTACCTAAACAACCCAAAGCAGAATTTCAAGCTATCGCATTAGCAGATTATGAAGCAACAGGAAAAACCTACCCCTTCACAACCTGATATTGGAGAGATTAGTAATGATGGACGGTGCTGGTTTGCAGTAACACCGTCCATTGTGCTTTTATCAGCTATTCAAAACAGTCAGTATGACTGACGCATAGACAGTGATTTAGGACTAAGCTGAAAGGAAATGGATATGACACGCTTGATGGGCGATCCCGCCCATGATTACAACATGAATGGTTACTATATTGTACCCGATATGCGAATCCCACATGATCTGCTTGACCGGGCCAGAAAACGTTTTAGCTGTGTCTTAAGGGGTGAATATGAATCAGGCATGGCGCCATGGCGACACTGGAATCGCGGTGAGGCAGATAAATTACAAAAAATCGATCAGGTACACCTGACCGATACTGCTTTATTTGAATTGGCAACCCATCCGGCCATCGGTGAATGGGCGGCTAGGGTATTGGGCGCCAAACACATACAGGTCTGGGCGACACAGTTGTTTTACAAACCGCCCGGGAGTGGTGAACAAGGGCACATTGGGTGGCACACCGATCAGGACAATTGGCGCTTTTGGCAAGGCGAGGTGTTTACCGCCTGGCTCCCACTGACTCCGATTCAGAAAGCCAGTGGGCCATTATGTTTTGCCCGGGGCTCACACCAGTGGCCAAACCTCGAATTCCGGGGTGATGGGTATGGGCATGACCTATCCCGGCAACGGCGGGAAATCGAGCATGAAATCGCAATGCCCATGCAGGAGGTACAGGCCCTGCTGCCCGCAGGCGGCCTGAGCTTTCATCATAGCCGTACCTGGCATTACAGCGGCACGAATACGTCAACTGAACCACGCTGCAGTCTGGCGATAAACCTGCGCACGGAACATTCGAATATTTTGGAAAATGAGGAACACTACGGCTATGGCGCCTATCTGGATGATCCCTTAATCTGCCCGGTGATCTACTCCGCTGCGCATTAACGTTACAATGTTTCATATAAAAGAGAGTCATCGACTATGCAGCAACCCGATACGGAACACTATGCCCTGGGCTACGAAAACGAAATCGTCAGTAAACTCAACCTGCGTTCTGTCGCCCGGGAAGGGGCTTTTATCCTGCCGTATGTTAAACCGGAGGCACGCATGCTTGATGCAGGTTGCGGCCCCGGTTCCTTAACCCTGGGTTTCGCACCGCATATCGCACCCGGCAGGATCAGCGGCATTGATATCGACACAGATCAAATTACTCTGGCTCGCGAAGCGGCTGTTAACCAGGGTATGGACAATGTGGATTTTCATCATGCGTCTGTCTATGAGCTGCCATTCGAAGATGATACCTTCGATATCGTGTTTGGCCATACCCTGTTCATGCATCTGTCGCAACCAGAAGCGGCGCTAAAGGAGATCCATCGCGTGTGCAAAAAGGGCGCTATTGTCGGTATACGTGATGGCCTGGGCAGTATTGATCGGTTACTGACAGGTCCGATTAACCCGCAAATTTCCGATCTCTACCAACTATTGAAAAAGATCACTGCTCTAAGCGGTGGCGATCCGGATGTTGGCATCAAATTAAAGGGTTTACTGCATCATTGCGGTTTTAACGATATAAGGATCAAACCCTTTTCAGAGGTATACGATACAGCAGCGGATATGGAGATGTTAAAACAATGGCATCAGAGCCTTCTACAAGGCAGCCTGGGTCAGCTGGCCGTGAAACATAATTTACTTTCCAACTCAGAACGCGAGCAACTGATCGAACAAATGAACGAATGGCCCAATAACCCGGAAGCGATCAGCGTCATCACATGGATTGAACACATCGCCAGGAAATAACCGAATCTACATGTCACAATATAGGAATCCGAAATGCACCAGTGTCATCCCCGGTTGAACGTTGCCTTACTCGTGGTCGGTGCGGACAGATTGTTATACGGCAGAGACTTTTCCCGCCCCGACCAGCTGCATTTCTCATTCGATACAGAGCAAGGTAAAAATAGTGGTTTTAGTGCAAGCGAACTTTATTTGATTCTAAGTAATAACCCCAAGCAGTATTTTGGGATCTGATCGAAATAACGCATGAAAATTCGTTGGAATCCACGGATAAGATCAATAATAATTTCTGATGATAGTGCAATACTGTTGAGTGAAACTGAAACACTATCCTTGAATGGTACCGAATATAAACATGTGATAGACCGTATTCAAACAGGCCACTCGATCTACGACTTGACACATCTCGGTCTCCATGAAAATGCACGTGTGCTACAGATCGTCGAAAGCCTC
>JBLYYN010000303.1:0-16170 GCA_048550535.1 Gammaproteobacteria bacterium | reverse complement strand
CTGGGAATTAAAATCAAATTCCCGTGCCACACCATCCATCAGATGCTCATCGGTTTCCGTCTCAACATCACCACCATCTACCCCGTGCAACAGGGCATCGATTTCATCTTGACTTAGTACGTCTTGAACAGCCATGGTTATTGCATAACAAAACTGGTGAAGTACAAGGCTTCAATACCAGAAGGTGCACCAGCCTCATCCAGCACTCTCCGAATCTCCTTGATGGCTTCCTGACTCAGTTTTCGTTTGCCCTCTCTGGTATTGATTTCATGATATTGTTTGCCCCCCAACAGCAGCAGTAGCTCGTTTCGAACCACAGGCATATGTGTCTTCAAGGCCTGTTCCACTGAAGAATCATAAGTCATCACCTGAATATCTACTTGCAGGAAACTGACCAGATCCTGGTTTTCAAAATTCACTACAAATGCGGGATTCAAGGGGATGTAAATTGGGGTTCCGCCCGAGCGCTGAGGCTCGACTGCTTCTGCTTCCTCCCCTCCGAGAACTTCTGTATCGGTTTGTGCCGTTGCGTTTTCATCATCACCCGACATCATAAAAACGGTGACACCCACCGCAATGCCAATCAGAACTAATACTGCATTCACCAGCAAAATGACTTTCATCATGCCGCCACTTTCCTTGGTCTGGTCTGGAGTATTTTCTTCTTCGTCTACCATTTAGCATTCCTCTCGATTAGTTTGACTAAAGCAAAGACTATGCCCATTGAGCACAAACATCTAAATTCAACGCACAATCCAATATTTATAGCTGTATGAAAAATAGAGACGCATCTGTAAGCCCTGCTGGAATAGGTATTAATTATTATAATTTTCAATCACTTATACACCAACTAGATTCAGATAGTTTAATCAACAGCTGAATATCGGGTTATTTATAGTTAATATGGATTCTAGACCATCTGACAAAAGCGGCCAGTCGTGTAAAAACAAATGACAATGAATTGGCTTATTTAACTGGCTTCGCCAATTTCCCGACAGAAAACAGCCAACTGGCCGCTATATTTGGGTATGGCAAGTATTTTTCCAACATAACAGGCAGAGCATGGTCAATATTCCACCAATCAAACAGGGAACGGAAATAAAAACCCAGCTCCTGCCCGATGTCACTAAAACCTGGCAGGTGGGTCAGCTGCTCAGCGCCACCACTGAAACCGGAGGCGATGCACTCAGCAAGGTTGTGCTTCGCATAGGCCAGCAGCTATTCGAAGCCCGCACCCCTATCCCTTTAAAAACCGGCGATTCGATACAACTAATAATCAAATCCCTGGGGGAGCAGCCCATTTTCAAAATACAGGGGCAACAGAATATAAGTGCATTGGCTGCAGAAAAATTGAAAAACTTCATTGCCAGACAGGGCAGTATGAAAAGCTTAATGGAACAGCTCCCAAAATTCGATTCCAGCAAGGTTTTATCTACCCCAGGTAAACAGCTGCTGCGCACCCTGGCGCAACTACAGGCAACACCATCACAACTCAGTCAGGTATCCGAGCTCAAACAAACGATCCATCGTAGTGGTTATTTCCATGAATCGGCCATTAGCAAAAACCCGATGAACAGCCAGCAGGATATAAAAGCCCAGTTACTGAAACTGAGCACACAGATAGCCAGCGATTTACCTAAACTACCCGCAGACCTGAAACCATCAGATCCTCAATTTCTAACTCGTGCTATCCAGCAATTCACTGAGGCGCATATCAGTCCACAGCAACTGGCTGTTGCACTCAGCAGTAAAATGCCACTCACTCAACTGCAAACATTGGTGGATGTGTTGAGCCAGGGTCAAAAGTTACCTGCACTGGCCAGCCTACCCAACGAACTACAGTTACTGGTTACACATATACAGCAGTCCAGAAACGGGAATCAGTTCAAACAAACGCTGTTCAGCCTGCTGCGCAGCCTGCCCCTGTTGCTGGAATTGCGCTCGGCAGTTGAAACGAGCATTGCCCGTTTAACCAGCCAGCAACTCATGCCCATGACTCGAGAAGCAGACAACCCCTTACTCTGGTTACTGGAAATACCGGTAAAAGATGATAAAGAGAATCAGTTACTGCGTTTTCGCATTGAGCAGGAACACAGCGCCAGCGCTGATGGGCATGACAACTGGTCAGTCACCATTCATTTCGATTTCGCAACACTGGGATTAATTCAGGCCCGGATACATCTGGTAGCGGACACTTTATCCAGCGTATTCCATGCAGACAAAAAACAGACTGAAGTCCTCATCCAGAACAATTTGCCATTGCTGGAGCTAGCACTCATCGAACAAGGTTTTAGGGATATACGACTTGATATTTCTAAACAAAAACTTACCGAAGCCAAACAGCTAACGGAAAATATACACATATTGGACGAAAAAGCCTGATGAAAACAGAACACAAAATCGCTGTCGCCCTGGAATACGATGGCAGCCATGCGCCAAAAGTCTCCGCCAAGGGCATTGGGAATTTAGCTGAACAGATACTCGAACTGGCAAAACTACATGACATACCCTTACAGGCCGATAGCGAATTGGTGGAAATACTGACACAGATAAAACTCGGTGATGATATACCCGAGCAGCTCTATTATGCGGTGGCTGAAGTGATTGCCTTTGCTTATATGCTGAAAGGAAAATTCCCCGAAAGATTTGAGCATTCTGAAAAAACGGTTTACTAAATTAATTAAAAACCTAGGTGTATAAGTCTCGATTTAATACGACGATTGTGCAACCCATCTTAATATGAGCTGACAGTCGCTTAGTTCCGCACAGCCAAAAGCGGACTGATCAAAAATTTAAAACTTTGCCACAGAGGCACAGAGGCACAGAGGGCACAGAGTTTTTATAAGTACGCCCTATTACAAGCACGACAGCTTTCTCTGTGCACTCTGTGCCTCTGTGGCAAATCTTTTTTGATTTTACGGCCGGTTCAGGGTGGCTAGAGACATCCAAGCCATATGCATATTGTCAGATCAAGTCTGAACTACTACACTGTATCAGATGCATCTATTTGTTTCGGCCGTTTTCACACTAAGTTGCACCAAGCTTGTTTAAATCCTCTGCCAGTTCATTGCTATTCACCTGGTTTTCATCATGCTTTAGTCGTTGTTCAGTTGAATTAAAAAACGCTGGCATATCCTGCTGTACCTCATCGCCACATAAAGCTCTACCGATCTGGAAGCCCAGCTCACGATAAGCTTCAAACTGTGACTCATCAAAAAACTGATCCGAAGTGCTTTCATCAGGAAAACTAGGATTGCCGCGGCGATAGCCATAAATATCTTCGGGTAGCCCTCTGGTAACCGTGGTCTTAATGTAAATTAATTTTGCTGGTTGTTCACGATCGATATATTTGATACTACCTATGGTAAAAGCGCTTTTTGCCAAACCTTGATCACCTTGAGGCACTAAATCATCAGTGGATAATGTAATCTTGGCGCCAAAATCCACTCGTACCATTTCAATTACTTTAGCCAGATCACTAAAATCAAATTTTGGATCGGCTCCTGCATCTGAAATAATAATAAAGCGACAGCGACGCCGTACCAGTTCATATAAAGCCAGGTTTTCCAGGTGTCCGCCATCCGCCAGATGAATATGTTGATAGTTTTCATTCAAGCCTCTACCAAACATCTCGCGCAGCATATAGATATACCACCAGGGTCGCGAGAAAAATCCGTTAAATGACGCCGGATGCTTAGGATTACGAATCCAGTAGCCCAGGCGCAGGTTCAACAAGGTCATTACAAAACTAACCGGGCGTGAGCGAGCCGCTATAGAATTGGGATTGACAGCAGCACCCGAAATGGCCATTGCTGTCGCCAGGTCCATAGTGTTCCCCACATACTGGTTAGTATATACATAGCCCGTGGATTCAGCGCCACAGAACAGTGGGCTGAACACAAAATTATCACCCCCTCGACCCTGCAGCTTAGTATCCGCCGATCCCACCATGTTCACAACGGTATTGATAATGTGCAGCGGTGCATCGCTAGTAGGCTTCTCTTTGTAAATACAAAAACGGTCAGGACTCGGCACCTCGCTTTCCTTGCCTGCTGGTTTCATCGCAGGCATGAAAGCTTCCATCAGCCGGTTACGATAGTAGCGATGCATAGAAACCATATTCACATTACCGAATATGGCCAGATAAAAAGAAAACAGCAGTGCCAGCCAGAACCAGGGCGAGTCACCCAGGCTGGCTGAGCCGCTGACATCATTAGGCTCCTTCATCAACTCATAGCTTAATAAGAACATGCCATAAATTAAAACACTAAGGCCCACATTGATAAGCAACATACCTTGTGATGGTGTAGCACCTGGCTTCTGACTAGAACGATGCCCCATCAATATTGAAAAAACACCGGTTACAATGGTGATAAAAATAGTGGACTCTGAAATCCAGTTAATAAGATAGGAGCCCAGTGATGCTGTTTCAGATTTAGCAAAATCCTCAATGATCTTCTGCTCAAAGGCAGCTACATATTGATGAAACAGTGGAATGGTACCGACCAGGATAAAAAATACACCGAACATCAAGGTCGCACCCTGTAAACGCCGCATATTTCTTTGCCATAGAAACTCCCGGAATACACCTATGGCTGTAGTACTCATATAGAAAATCAGCAACAACATAAATAAACCCAGGCTCACCACACCGAACAACAGCAGGAAAGCAAATCCATCGTCACCACCCTGGGTAAAGTTCAGAATCGGCGACAATAAGGGCTCAATCGAAGCCGGTACTAATAGTTGACGTGTGAGAAAGTAAAACAGCAACAGCATCACCGGTACAATGACCAGAAGATTGGCTAAAATACCTGTAAATGCCGCTGCAGCCAGACTCCAGCCACTCAAGCCCTCGCCCGCTGTCAGGTATTTTCCATGAGACCTTAACCAGGCCAGGTTTTCGCCCGCCTGGCCTTTAAAGTCACTACGTGAAGTACCAAAAGGTGATGATTCTGGAAACAGATGTTTCAACCAGGTATAACAGCTTCCAATGAAACCACCCCCGGATACGGTCGACAGATAATCGACCCCTTTCATTACCCCGTAACGCTCCAGAGCCTGGAGTAGTCCAAGGTTGAATGTCGCGGAACGTATACCGCCACCCGACAATCCAAGCCCTGTCGAATCTTCCTCTGGTTTCCCATAACCTTTATCTTTAACATGCTGTCGACGCTGTGCAATCCATTCCTGTTCATGGGGCAATACAGTTTCAAAATCCTGGGTAGTATTTATTTTATTTTTATTAGACATTGGCAATGAATTCCCTATTGTAGTCATATAAGGAGTTTGAGTTTTTCAACTTCTCACGAACTGGCATTGTAAACAATAAACAGCAGAGAGCAATTAATATAAATATTAAAATTAATTTTAAAACGTAAGAATTTACTTATACTTTAAAATAAAAAACTGAGCTACATTTAGTGATTATCATGTCTCTGCGTCAAATGTTTTTATAAATGTTTCAAACTCATCCGCAGTCAACGGCTTCGACAGCAGATAACCCTGTATATACTGACAATTATTGTGCTTCAGAAAATCTAACTGCAATTGATTTTCTACGCCCTCGGCAACGACTTCCAGACCCAGGCTATGAGCCATTGCAATAATAGCCTTTGCAATGGCGCCATTTTGTTTATCTTTTATATCCTTAACAAAAGACTGGTCAATCTTGATAATATCCAAAGGAAACTGATGCAAATAATTGAGTGATGAGTATCCGGTACCGAAATCATCCATGGAAAGACGAACACCCAGTTTTTTCAATTGATGCAATTGAGCAATACTGGCATCGGCATCACTCATGGCGATGCTTTCAGTAATCTCAAAATCGATTTTTGATGCCGATACCGGGTAGGTCTTCAGCACTTTCTCGATTTTAGCTACCAGGTCGGACTGTCTGAACTGTCGAGCTGAAAGATTAATCCCCATGCGTAAATCATAGCCCTGCTCATGCCAGAGCAGAGCCTGATGAATAGCTTTCTCTATAACATAGGCACCTATAGCACTAATCAAACCACTCTCTTCTGCCAATGGGATAAAACGCATTGGAAAAATAACGCCGTGCTCAGGATGATTCCAGCGCAATAAAGATTCAGCACCGATAATTTTTCCTGTCTGCACTGACTGCTGTGGCTGAAATAGAATTTCCAGTTGCCCTAGCTGTAATGCCCTGCGTAGCTCTGTTTCAAGCTGTAAGCGGTCATGTAATCTCTGGCTGATATCACGACTGTAGAAACATTCCTGATCGCCACCCCTTGCTCGTGCTTTACGCATGGCCTGATTCGCCGACTTCAGCAAAGCATCCGGGGTAATGTCATCTTCCGGGAATATAGCCACACCCATACTGAGTGACACGTGTAACTGTTCTCCAGATAGACACAAAGGCGCAGCCATTAAAGATTTACGAACATTTTTCAGATAGCTTTGTACCTGATCTATATCTTTCACAGCCTCCATCATTATAACGAAATCATTTTCACTGATACGAGCCAGAGTATCGCCAGGCTGCAAACATTGCCTGAGAAAACCTGAAAATTCGACCCACAGCTGCTTGGCTTTTTCATGCCCCAGGCTGGCATTAATAATCTGGAAACGATCGATACCGAGTAGCACTATGGCTACCTGAGCGTCTGTTTGTTCAGCGACTTTAAGTGCGTGTGTTAATCGTTCTTTTAGCAATACAAGATTAGGTAAGTCAGTTGATGAGTCATAGTAAGCCTGATGAAGAATCATATCTTCATCACGTCGGATGGATGTTACATCCTGAATAAAACCATCTATGCTTGCTGGACTACCGGATTCATCGATATTGACCTGCCCTACTAAGCGCAGATAGCTTTCCTGCTTAGATGCACGAATCACTTTTTGCTCTATTTCAAAACCCTGCCCCTGCTGAATTGCCTGATCAAAAACTTTCCGCAATCGCTCACGATCATTCTGAGGAAATAGATTCACCAAAGAATCAATATCATTAATTTCTGCCTGCTGCACACCTAGCAAGTCGCGCGCCTGTTTATTGAGTTTCAACTGATCATTCTGCAATGTCCAGCACCAGTCACCCAGGCGGGCCATAGTCAGAATCTTTTGCGCACGACCATGTTGCTTGCGACACTGTTTTTGTAATGCAATTGCGGCTATTAAATAATCCAGGCGTTCAGCGAGCATGCTCCAGTTCACCGGCTTGGTAATAAAATCGGTTGCTGCAACATTTTTTCCTATCGCCATTGACTGCATATCATTATCGGCTATCAGTAATATAACCGGTATTGATTGTTCTATATCCATATCCCTGATTTCCGCACAGGCATCAATGCCATTTTTTAACGGCATGCCCACATCCAGAAATACCATATCCGGATGATGAGTACGGAACAGGTCAACGGCTTCAACACCGTTAACCGCCTCAACAACAGAATAGTTTTTTTTCTCCAGCACTTTACGGAACATGGACCTGATGACATTATCATCTTCCGCAATCAGAACTACTGCTTGCGAAGAAGACACTTTAGCCTGGTCAATTTGGTTATATATCTGGCTCATCGACTTATAGCCAGAACGACACAGATTGCATTAAATGATTTTTTACATGCATGACACTATATCTAATTCAGCTCATTCCCCTGGCCAGGTCCCTTTTTAGATCTTCGAGATCTTCCAGACCTACAGCTACCCGAATCAAACCATCGGCAATACCCGCCTGTTCTCTCTGCTCTGCAGTTAAGCGTCCGTGGGTGGTGGTTGCTGGATGGGTAATGGTGGTTTTGGTGTCACCCAGATTGGCGGTAATAGATACCATACGAGTGGCATCAATTAGTTTCCAGCCAGCATCTTTACCAGCTTTGAGCTCAAACGACAGTAGACCGCCAAAATCTGATTGTTGCTGCCTGGCCAACTTATGCTGGGGGTGGCTTTCCAGGCCTGGATAATAAACACGTTCCACCGCTGGCTGTTGCTCAAGCCATTGAGCTAAAGCCATTGCATTATGGCTGTGGGCTTTCATGCGAAGACTCAGTGTTTCCAGCCCTTTTAAAAACACCCAGGCATTGAAGGCACTCATGGTTGGCCCCGCTGTTCTGAGGAAACCATAGACATCAGTACCTACGATATCTTTTGTACCCAGTACTGCCCCCCCTACACAACGTCCCTGACCATCCAGATATTTGGTCGCTGAATGAATCACAATATCGGCACCGAGTTTGATCGGTTGTTGCAGGGCCGGTGTACAGAAACAGTTATCTACTGCCAGCAAGCAGTCGTGGGTATGGGCCAGCTCTGCCAGCTGTTTAATATCGGCCAGTTCGGTTAAGGGATTCGATGGTGTTTCCAGAAACAACAGACGAGTTTCAGGGCGGATGGCCGCTTCCCAGCTAGTGATATCCGCCAGATCGACAAAGCTGGTTTCTATTCCCAGCCTGGCCATATAGTTGGTAAACAACACCGTGGTGGTTCCGAAAATACTGCGCGATGAAACAATATGATCACCGGTTTTTAACAGCCCCAGACAGGTTGATAAAATAGCCGACATTCCGGAAGCGGTGGCCACGCAACATTCTGCTCCTTCCAGTGCCGCCAGCCGTTGTTCAAAAGTTCTGACCGTAGGATTAGTGAATCGAGAGTATATATTACCCGGTTGCTCCCCCGAAAAACGGGCAGCCGCTTCCGCTGCCGAAGCAAATACATAACTCGATGTAGGAAAAATAGGCTCACTGTGTTCACCCTCAGGGGTACGCACCTGACCGGCCCTGACCGCAAGCGTATCAAAACTGTAATCATCTTCAAATTCCGACATTGGAATACCTTTTATTTTTCGATAATGACCGGACAACCGGTATCAACCAGACCAAATAACTCAATCACATCTGTATTTTTCATTCGGATACAACCATGGGATACTGGGCTGCCGATGGTATTTTCTTCATTGGTCCCATGAATATAAATATATCGTTGATGAGTGTCCACATCTCCACCCTGATTTAGGCCCGGTTCGCAGCCCTCTAACCACATAATACGACTGGTGATAATATCTTCCGGCAACTCGACAGCCTTATCCATCAAGTCGGACAAAACACCCTGTGGCTGTCGACCAATGAATACCTCCATCTCAGACGCCTGTTCACCAATTTTCTCCGAAATAACATGCTCGCCCAGAGGGGTCTGGAAGCTGCCGGACTGATTACCACTGCCATAGGCCGATGAAGAAATCGGATATTCATGAATGGTTTGTTGATTGGCATCCAGCAAATACAATTTCTGTTCAGACAGATTAATTTGTATATGATCTATGTTTGGCATTTACAGTGAACCCGACTCAGACTATGTTTATGATATGCTGATCAACATTAAATATCCATTGTAAAAAACTATGACTGCCAGACTGCTTGGACTCAGTATTGCATTATTGCTTACTCAAAGTATGTTGTTACATGCGGCTTATGCAGAAGTTGAAAAAACCTGCGTCAGCATTGCTAAAAAATTATCCAGCGTGAACCTTAAAGAATGCCTGGATCTGCAATTGACCACCAGCGGCAGTCAGTCACAGCGTAATATTCCACTGCTGATAAAAGAATACCCACCCCTGAGCAAACGAAAACCCCAGGCCCGTATTCTGATGCTAGGCGGTATTCATGGTGACGAGTACTCATCGGTCAGTATTATGTTTAAATGGATGGCGATACTGGATCGTTTTCATTCCGGCCTGTTCCACTGGCAAATTGCGCCACTGACAAACCCGGACGGCTTACTACAAACCAGATCACAACGCACCAATGCCAATGGTGTCGATCTCAACCGCAATTTCCCCAATGGCCATGATGCCGATGAAAGTCTGGAGTACTGGGAAAACAGAACATGGCGAGATCCTCGTCGCTATCCGGGAAAACACCCGGCCAGTGAAGTGGAAACACGCTGGATGATGGCATTGATTCAGGACTTCAAGCCCGATGCCATTGTATCGGTACACGCCCCTTACGGCATAGTGGATTTTGACGGCCCGCGACCTCCGCCGACACATCTGGGCCCCCTGCACCTACACCTGCTAGGCACTTACCCTGGCTCACTGGGCAATTTCGCCGGCACGCAGCTGGATATACCCATTGTGACAGTAGAACTGCCCTATGCTGGCATTATGCCCAGCGATGCTGAAATTCGTAGAATCTGGATTGACCTGGTACGCTGGTTGCGCAGTAATATCCCAAAGAAATAGCGATTAGATTACTGATTATCGGCTCTGGCCAGTTGCTGTACGGCCGGCGCATCAATTCGACCCTCGAAAATAATCCGCCACTGGCCGTCTGCTTCCTTATTCCAGTACTGTCGCTTCCAGGACTGGCTACTGAAATTATCACTGTGGTAATGCTGGTTGAATGTAGCCACCATGACATCTTCATTGGGGTGCAGTAGCAGACTCAGATGCTTTGCCTTAACTTCGATAAAACTTTTTTGTCCCGCAATACGACGCTTGTGATTGACCCAGTGATGGTAATCCTGTTTACCATTGGAAAACTGTTGCGAGTAATGGGACAGATAATTATCGGTTTTCATACTCTGCCAGTCATCCAGCCAGCGATCAAAAATAGCATTGACCTGCTGTTGCTGTTGTTGCCACTGATCCGCTTCCAGCCACTGTAAATCATCACCGATCACCACCGGTGTTTGACCCAGGGTGATAAATCGTCCTACCTCAAGCAAATCATCATTGGGCAGAACGACGCAACCTTCCGATGCCAGGGGCGGCCGGTTATAGGTACCACTGCGGGTGCCATGCAACCAGATGCCATAGCCGGTGCGGCCATTATGATCATCCCAGGCATTGGGGTAATTAATGGGGTAGGCACCCGAGCCGTATTTATCAGCCAGCTGTGAGGGTGGGATATAAGACTGAACGAAGTACACTCCCAGAGGGGTTCTCAAATCACCCTGTTTTTCCTTACGTGCCCCAGCCCGACCCATGGAAACATAATAATCTGCTACCTGTTTAGGATAGCCATCATGATTTTCGAACACATACAGGCGCGACTGTTTTAAATCGACCGCCAGTGCATTCAGATAATATTTATCCAGTCGTCCCAGGGCGGCCGGTATTTTTTTGGCGTAGGTCTGCTGATCTTTCGCCTGCCAGCGTTTTCGCACTTCGTTCAATAACGTATTGATTGCCTCAGGATCGGATAATCCCTGACCGGGCTGGATGCTACCCTTACGTGCACTAAGGATGTCGGCATATAACATATGAGCAAGTTTGAATTCTGGCTCATCATCAAGAAGTACCTGCAAAATATGTTCCGCCGATTCCATATCAGCCTGCTGCATAGCATCCAGCGCCTGCAACAATCGCTGCTCGGGATGCAACTCCGCCTTTAGCGGCATTGCAAGCAGACAACTCAGTAATATCAATAATCGAATCTTTTGCGGCAACATGGCTATAAGGTCTTGATTACCCGTTCTGAGGTTATCAACCACTGATCATTTTCATGGCTCAGTAATAGTTGTTTAATGACTTTATCATTATAGATGGCTGACCGGTAAAATTGTATAAACTCTACCAGCGCCGTATTACCCTGCTGATCAAGAAACACCTTGATATTATCGAGACTGATGTCTACATTTTTTGACGATTTCAGTCGGATACGACGCTGATAACGCCACTGCTGTAAATCAATATTCTGATCGAATGATTTAAACCGGGGTGAATAACAGGCCAGATAGGCATCAGCATCGGCCTTTGACCAGGCTCCAGACCAGAGATCCAGCTGTTGACGAATCATGTCATCCTTATCTGTTGTAAAGTCTGTAACAGCTACCGGTTCAACAACTTGTACTGTCGCCTGCTGAATCCTGTCTATTAATTGCAGCTCTGGTGGCTGCAGGTTTCCGTTGTTACCCAAAGCTTTCTCATAGGCTTTAGCGGCCAGATGATCATATAACTTCTGTCGATTGTCCTGAGCCACTTTGAAACTGGACTGGCTGGTGACTGCCAGCTCCAGGCTTTGTCGAGCCTGCTCCAGCTGCCCCAGGTTCAATAATGCCACCGCTAGATTGTTCTTAGGTTCTGGCCAATCCGGTTGCTGCTTCGCCAGCTGCTGAAATAATTCAGCCGCCTGTTGCCACTCACCCTGTTTGCTCAGACTCAATGCCTGCTCGAACTGGATGTGCAGGTCTGCCGCTAGTGCTGTAGCTGACAGCAGCATCGCCATTACCATACCGAACACACTGAATCGGGTCATTTGCATTTTCTTACTGGCTGCTGTACAAGTCGATTCCTGACAGTTGTTCACTCTGTTCTCGATCTGTTTTTGATACGTCTGATCTCAACTGTTCGAGATGTTCCAGATAATGATGATCCACATCATTGGTGATGTATTTGCCATCAAAGCAGGAACAGTCAAAACCATTAAAATGCTTGCTACCCTTGTTAACCGACTTGATCAGGTCATCCAAATCCTGATATACCAACCAGTCTGCACCTATAGCCTCGCAAATTTCTTCATCGCTACGATTATCCGCGATAAACTCTTTGGGCGATGGCATATCAATACCGTATACATTGGGATAACGAACTGCCGGTGCCGCTGAGGCCATATAAACTTTATTGGCACCGGCATCACGAGCCATCTGGATAATCTGTTGTGAAGTAGTGCCACGCACAATAGAGTCATCCACCAGCAATACATTTTTGCCTTTGAACTCCAGGTCTATGGCATTGAGTTTCTGGCGCACGGATTTTTTGCGTTGCTGCTGTCCCGGCATGATGAAGGTACGGCCTATATAGCGATTTTTCATGAAGCCTTCACGATACTTCAAACCCAGATGGTAAGACACTTCCAGTGCTGAAGTTCGACTGGTGTCCGGTATCGGTATCACTACGTCAATGTCATGATCCGGCCTCAATCTAAGTATTTTAGCTGCCAGTGTCTGCCCCATTCGCAAACGTGCCTTGTACACCGATACATCATCAATAATGGAATCCGGTCGCGCAAAGTAGACAAATTCGAAAATGCAGGGATAGCGTTGCGGGTTTTCAGCACACTGCTGGCTGTGAAAGGTACCATCAATATCGATGAAAACGGCTTCACCCGGTTCCAGGTCACGCACCAGCTCAAAGCCCAGGGCATGCAGGGCTACACTTTCTGATGCCACAATATATTCAGTTCCCTGATCGGTTTCACGCTTGCCGTACACCAGAGGACGAATACCGAAGGGATCTCGGAATGCAAGAATGCCTTTACCTACAATGGTGGCGACCACCGCATAGCCACCTCGGCAACGCTTATGCACGCCACTGACTGCCTGGAAAATCTCTTCCGGCTTCACACTCAGTTTGTTTATCTGTTGCAATTCATGGGCAAATATATTGAGCAGCACTTCAGAATCGGAGTCAGTATTGATATGACGCAGATCATCCATGAACAGCTTGGCTTTGAGGTCATCGGCATTGGTGAGATTACCGTTGTGGGCCATGGCAATGCCATAAGGTGAATTCACATAAAAAGGCTGGGCTTCTGCTGATGATGAACAGCCGGCAGTGGGATAGCGGACATGGCCTATACCCATATTACCCTTTAACTGGAGCATGTGTTCACTATGAAACACATCCGTTACCAGACCATTGTTCTTGCGTAGATAGAATTTATTGCCATCACAGGTCACTATGCCTGCGGCATCCTGACCCCGGTGCTGCAACAGGGACAAGCTATCGTATAACAACTGATTTACAGGGCTTCGGCCAACAATACCGACTATACCGCACATAAAAACCTCGAAGAGACTCGCTCAATAACGAAAATATTTTGCCACATCACTGGGCAAATAACTTTGCAGCCACATAGCCAGATGTTCAAACCGTCCAACCAGTGCAGAAGATTCCCACCACTCATACTGTGGTGCAGACGTTAAACCAGCAATAAATACCAGCCCGACCACCACAATCATTCCCAGAGAAGCACCAATCACCATACCCAACACCCTGTCCAGTCCGGTCAGACCGGTTTTTGTAATCAGATGTCGCGCCATAACACTGACCAGTGCTCCTAACATTATAGTCAGTATAAACAGTATACCCATGGCCACCGCTAAGCGCATGGCTGGATTTTCTATCGAACTCAGTATTGATGCCGCCAGGTTGGGTGCTAATGAGAATGAGATAATACTGGCAGCCATCCAGGTGCCGAGTGCCATAGCGATTTTGACGAAACCCCAGATCAAGCCTAACACCAGCAAAATACTGACAATCAGGACAATAGCAAAATCAACCAGGGTCATCGTTACTCCAGTTCAAGAAAGTCGGAATCATACCAGAATTAGACAGGAGACAGACACACATCAAGGATGTTTAACCACCATTCCCTGGATTTTTTCTTTTTCCAGAATGGTCTGCTTGAGCTTATTCACCCTTTCTCGATCCAGCTCCGGCCCAATACGCACCCGGTAGGGTATTTTAGTGGATGATTTTAGTGCCTCCACATAGGCCGGATAACCTTTGGCGCGTAATTTATCCCGTAACACCAGAGCATTGGTTTCTTCTTTGAAGCTACCCACCTGTAAAGCCCAGGCATGGATGCTGGATTTAGCCGCCGGTTTCGGTTTCTGACTGGGTTTTAGCTTTTCAGCAGGTTCGGTTGCTTCCACTGTTTCTGAGCTAGATGCCGGAGGCTGGATTTTATCCTGTTCAGGCCTGAAGTCAGCCAGAGGTTTAAATACCGGGGCTGGAGGAATGTCTATCTTTTTCGGATAGCGAGCCCGATGTCCAGAGCCATCCAGCCACTCAGGCACCAGTATCACCAGCAGGGCTGCCAGAATAACCGCACCCAGCAGACGTTGTTTCAAGGCTCTATCCAAGATTTATCCCATTAAAATAATCTGTCGCTTCGACAACCGTATAAAAAGAACCGAATACGATCAAACGGTCGTCTTCATCCATCATGCTCAAGGCCCGCTCACAGCTTTCAGCAACGGTTTTCCCGGCGCTGAGTGTACCATCTGGGAGTTGACTGTTCACGGCTTTTGCCATGGAATCCGCATCCAGCCCTCTGCAAACCGTCAGACCTGCGGTGAACCACTGATCCACCACCGAGAACATTTTTGCCACCACTTCAGCTGCCGCCTTATCACCCAACATGGCGACTACTGCCAGTGTCCGGCCATGGTGTTCAAGGCCAGACAATGCTTCGGTCAGGGCTTCGGCTGCCTCTGGGTTGTGCGCTACATCCACAATCACCTGGGGTCGTTTTTGTATGGTCTGGCAACGCCCAGCCAGTTCAATATGATTTAATCCCTCAGTTATAGCGGCAACTGTTTGCGCCCGTGGCAGATGCAACTGGTTCAGCACCATCACTACGGCTGCAGCATTTTGCACCTGAACCTGGCCTTGCAATGATGGCTTTGGCAAATCGGGATAATGGATATCCGGCCCATGGAACTGCCAGGTTTTATCGCTCACATTCTGGAACAAATAGTCTTTTCCTGCGGCAATCAGGCTGGCACCCGTTTCATTGGCCATTTGCTGGATGGCAGGCATGGCTTTCAGACCACCATAGATCGCCGCTCGATTTGCCCTGAATATGCCAGCTTTTTCCCGGGCAATGCTGTCGATATCCGCACCCAGCCATTCCATATGATCCATGCCCACTGAGCTGATCAGGGCCACATCGGGGTTGATCACATTCACCGCATCCAGGCGTCCACCTAAACCGACTTCCAGCACCATGACATCAAGCCCGGTCTGGGCAAATATGATCAGTGCTGCCAGGGTACCGAATTCAAAATAAGTCAGCGCCACATCCCCTCGGGCCTGATCAACCGTCTCAAAAGCCTGACATAGCTTATGGTCGGTCACTGGCTGACCGTTGATACGAATTCGCTCATTATAGTGAAAAAGATGGGGTGAAGTGTAACAGCCGACACGATAATTGGCCGCCCTGAGGATAGACTCCAGCATGGCCACCGATGATCCCTTGCCATTGGTTCCGGCTACGGTGATCACCGGACAATTAAAATCTTCGCTAAGATCCAGTGCGCTGAGCACCTGACGTACCCGGTCCAGACCCAGGTCGATGGTTTTAGGGTTGAGACTTTCCTGCCAGCCCAGCCACTGCTGCAGAGAATCAAAGCGCATATTTATTTTGCCGCAGAGTCACAGAGGTCACAGAGGTCACAGAGGTCACAGAGGTCACAGAG
>JBLYYN010000302.1:0-25986 GCA_048550535.1 Gammaproteobacteria bacterium | reverse complement strand
GAGTGGCAACCGATAGAAATGGCCATAGAACAGGTGTTCGTGAACAAGAACGTGGATTCCGCGCTGAAGCTGGGCCAGGCGCGCGGTGCAGCCATCTGTGCTGGCGTGCAGGCCAGTTTACAGGTCAGTGAGTACACACCCAAGGCGGTGAAAAGTGCCGTAGTGGGTACGGGTAACGCGACTAAGGAACAGGTGCAGCATATGATGAATATGCTGTTGAGCCTGAAAACAAATCTACAGTCTGATGAGGCCGATGCCCTGGGAGTGGCCCTGTGTCATGCCCATAACCGCAAACTGGCGGGTAAGATACCCTTGCCCAGCCGACGTCGCAGCAAAGGGCGCTGGCTATGAATAAAACAATAATGAGTCTGCTGCAGGCACATCGATTAACCGCTACCCGGATAAATAACTAGGCATGATAGGTCGATTACGCGGAAAGATCCTCCAGAAACAACCTCCCCAGTTGCTGATAGATGTACAGGGGGTGGGCTATGAAGTCGATGCACCCATGTCGACTTTCTACCAGCTACCCAACCTGGGTGAGGATGTGACCCTGCATACGCACCTGGTGGTGCGGGAAGATGCACAGTTGTTGTATGGCTTTGCCTCGGAATCCGAGCGGGCATTATTCAGAAATCTGATAAAAATCAGTGGCGTAGGTCCCAAGATGGCACTGACTATCCTGTCCGGCATGAACGCTGAGGAATTCATCCACTGTGTACAGGATAATGATGTGGCGGCGCTGGTAAGGATGCCGGGCATAGGCAAGAAAACGGCGGAACGGCTGATTATCGAACTGCGAGATCGACTGAAGGACGAGCTGACCAGTGCATCCGGCGGATTGCCATCACAACAGGCGGGCCTGGCTCAGAACCACACGACGCCATCCGGTGATGCCGTGAGTGCCCTGATCGCCCTGGGTTACAAACCCCAGGAAGCCGCTAAAATGGTTCGCTCAGTGAACAGTGATGGCATGGAGGCGGAAGATATTATTCGTCTCAGTCTACAGGGGGCAGCCAAAAAATGAGTGCCGATGATGATCGACTGATATCCGCCACTAGCAGTTTTGATGAAGAAACCATCGATCATGCCATTCGTCCCAAATACCTGAAGGACTATTCCGGCCAGCCAATAGCCACGGAGCAGCTGGAAATTTTCATTCCGGCGGCCCGTGGACGAAATGAGGCGCTGGATCATTTATTGATCTTTGGCCCGCCCGGCCTGGGTAAAACCACCCTGGCCCATATTGTGGCGAATGAAATGGGGGTGAATTTACGCCAGACCTCAGGACCGGTACTGGAAAGACCGGGTGATCTGGCGGCCCTGCTCACCAATCTGGAGCCCCATGATGTCCTGTTTGTGGATGAAATTCACCGCCTGAGCCCGGTGGTGGAGGAAGTGCTGTATCCGGCGATGGAGGATTATCAGCTGGATATCATGATCGGTGACGGACCGGCGGCGCGTTCTATCAAACTCGATTTACCTCCTTTTACCCTGGTCGGTGCCACCACCCGGGCCGGTTCCCTGACTTCACCGTTACGGGATCGCTTCGGCATTGTGTTGCGTCTGGAGTTTTACAATATCCATGACCTTACCGCTATTGTGAAACGCTCGGCGCATATTCTTGGGGTAGAAATCGATCAGGCCGGGGCGGATGAAGTGGCCCGGCGTGCTCGAGGAACGCCGCGTATCGCCAACCGCTTGTTACGCAGAGTACGTGATTTTGCCGAAGTCAAAGCCGATGGCAAGATTAATGGCGATGTGGCATCCCGGGCACTGGATATGTTGAAAGTGGATACCTTTGGTTTCGATAATATGGATCGTAACCTGCTGCTGACGATTATTGAAAAATTCGACGGTGGACCGGTGGGAGTGGAAAACCTGGCGGCAGCCATTGGTGAGGAGCGGGATACCATCGAAGATGTGATCGAACCTTATTTGATTCAGCAGGGTTTTCTGATGCGTACTCCCCGAGGTCGGGTGGCGACGGCCAATGCCTATCGACATTTTGGCTTAAAAACAAAGCCTGAGGATCAAGCGCATGAGGATCTGTTTGATGACGGTGAATAATTAGGGAACCTCTGATCAATTATATGATGCTTCTGGCTTACAGGCTTATTCGTGAACAAGACATGACTTTGAAAGCAGGTTGGGCACCTGTCGAAAAGTCATAACGCTGAGCACGGGTAAGCCTGTAAGCCCCGAAGGGCGAGGCCTGAATCGCACATTTGCGGTGTTGCAAACCTGGTTAAGGACTAAGGCCATTAACTGCGCTTTGCGTCTTGCAGCTGCACGCTTCAGGTCACGCAGAAGCCATCATATAATTGATCAGAGGTTCCCTAGGTTTAACCCCTAAATGGCTGCGTCGTCGTTAATAGTGTTATGAATGTTTTTACATAGGGTGATAATAATTTGAGACAAAGTCACAGTTGCAGAATCATTAATCCTTACAATGACGGAATTAATTTCAGTTCTGGAATAGAGAATAAATAGAGAAATGAACTTTAGCTGGCCGATACGCGTCTATTACGAGGATACCGATTCAGGTGGCGTGGTTTATCACAGTAACTACCTGAATTTTCTGGAGCGATGCCGAACCGAATTTCTCAGGCATCTGGGCTTTGAGCAGGATCGGCTCAAAAATGACAATAATATATTATTTGCGGTGCGTTCCATTAAGCTCGATTTTCACAAACCGGCCCGATTCAATGAGCTGCTTGATGTCACGGCTGAGGTCAGTCAAATTAAAAAAGCCAGTTTGTTATTCGAGCAAAAAATTATACGTCCATCCGATCAACAGCTTCTGTGTCAGGCTTCGGTGCTTATTGCCTGCTTAACTGCGGATGGTTTCAAACCCAGGGCGTTGCCTGATGCTTTCCGGGAGGCATTAAGTGTCGACTGATTTATCCATATTTCGCTTAATACTCGATGCCAGTTTGCTGGTGCAACTGGTAATGTTGCTGCTGCTGGTGGCTTCGGTTCTGTCCTGGTTTATTATATTCAATAAATACAAATTACTTAATAGCACTTCTGAAGCCGCACTCAAATTTGAAGATCAGTTCTGGTCGGGTGGTGATTTGAGTGAGCTTTATACTTCACTCAAGCATCGACATCTACCCAGGGAGGGTATGGAAAAAGTGTTTGAAACCGGCTTCGCCGAGTTTGCCCGATTCTACAAGAGCAAGATTGACCCCGCCTTTATGATGGCCAGTGTCCAGCGCAGCATGAAGGTCGCGCTGTCTCGAGAAGAAGACAAGCTGGAATCGAATCTATCCATGCTGGCCACCATCGGTTCCACCAGCCCCTATATCGGTCTGTTTGGCACGGTGTGGGGAATCATGAATTCCTTCACCGCCCTGGGTACGGTACAGAATGCCACCCTGGCTATGGTGGCGCCGGGAATTGCTGAAGCATTGATTGCCACCGCCATGGGATTGTTTGCGGCCATACCTGCGGTGATTGGCTACAACCGGTTTTCCGACGGTGTGGAGCGCCTGATTGGCCGCTATGAGAATTTTGCGGAAGAGTTCGCTACCATATTACAGCGCCAGTCCAGCCCCCTGCCTGAGGCTGAGCAAACAGCTGAGGCCGGTTAATGGCCGGGCAGAAAAAACGTCGCCCTATATCTGAGATTAATGTGGTGCCCTACATTGATGTGATGCTGGTGTTGCTGATTATATTTATGATCACCGCACCACTGATCCAGCAGGGGGTGGAGATCGACTTACCTCAGGCGGCGGCCAATCCCATTGCACCGGATCAGGCCGAGCCGGTGGTAGTGTCGGTGGATAAGAGTGGCGCATTTTATATTGATATTGGTGATGAGCCGGATAAACCGATAGATGCACAGTTACTGGTAAACCGAGTGGCCGCAGTTTTGAAACTGAAAGCGGATGTGCCGGTGCTGGTACGGGGTGACCGGGAAGTGAATTACGGACAGGTAGTCGATGTCATGGTGCTGTTGCAGAAAGCCGGTGTGCCCAGAGTGGGGCTGGTGACTGAACAACCGGAGATATTGCCGTAATGGAATCCAGCCTCTGGCTAGAGATCAAGCGGCACCCACAGGCCATGGCAATATCAATTGCTTTGCATGTGTTGCTGGTGGTGGTGCTGGTATTTAATCTCAGTCACAGCGAAAAGCCCTCTTTGCCAAAGACGGCTAAAGTGAAAACCGTGCAGGCGGTGGTGGTGGATGCCGCCGTGGTGGATGCTGAATTGAATAAGCTCAAGCAAGCGGAACAGCGCCAGCAACAAAAACAGCAACAACATAAACAGCAGCTGAAAAAAGAACTGGAGCGGGCTCGTGAGCAGAGACGTAAAGAAGAACAACGACTGGCGGAACTGAAACGCCAGCAACAGAAAAAACAAAAGGAAGCCAAAGTCCGGGAAGCCAGACTGGATGCTGAGCGAAAAAAGAAACAACAGGAACTGGCAAAGCTGAAACAGCAACAACTGGATCTGGAACGAAAGAGACAGGCCGAACAGCAACAACTGGCGGCCATAGAAGCGAGACGCAAAGCGCAAGAGGATGTGGCGCGTAAGAAGAAAGAGGCGGAACAGACTGAAGCCAGACACAAAGCGGAAGAAGCGGAATTAAAACAGCGACTGGCTGAAGAAGAGGCACGGGAGTTGGAGAATAATAGCCGTTTACAGGTCTTGCGCAGCCAGTATGCACAGATGATTGAACGCCAGGTGGCGCGTAACTGGTTGCCCCCGGCCAATATGACCCAAGGCTGGTTTTGTGAAGTGATGGTACAACAGAATCGTCTGGGTGATATTACCCAGGTACAGATGTTGAGCTGCTCTGGCAGCGAGGCCTTTAAGAGTACTGTGGAACGCGCAGTGAGAAAAGCCTCGCCCTTGCCATCACCGCCATCTCCGGATGTATTTGATCAGAAACTACAATTTACCTTCAGACCTGAGATATGAAAAATATTCTGAAAATCCTGTTATTACTCAATGGCCTGTTGTGGGCGGTATCGTCACAGGCGGTACTGGAACTGGAAATCACCAAGGGTGTTGAAGGCGCTATACCCATAGCCATTATTCCTTTTGTGAATAGCGGTAAGCCTGGTGCATCGATAGATGTGGCAGCAATAGTTGCCACCGACCTGCTACGCAGCGGTAAATTTTCACCACTGGCAGAAGACAAGTTGTTGGCCAAACCGACCAGCCTGGATGCGGTGAATTATAAACTGTGGCGAACGGCCAGTATTGATCATCTGGTGATTGGTCAGATTCATAGTCGGCAATCCGGTGAATACGAATTGCAGTTCCGGCTACTGGATGTATTCAAGGGGGTACAGGTGCTGGGCTATAAATTCAGGGCCAATGAACAGACCCTGCGCAGAACTATCCACCATATCAGCGACCTGATCTACCAGCATGTCACCGGGCAAAAGGGGGCGTTTAATACCACAATTGCCTATGTCACAGTTGAACGTAAGGCTAAGGCTGCTCCCGTCTTCAGGCTACAGGTAGCCGACACGGATGGCCATAATTCCCAAACTGTTTTAACTTCCGATGAACCTATTATGTCGCCGGCCTGGTCACCGGATGGTTCACGTCTGGCTTATGTCTCTTTTGAGAATCAACGCTCGGAAATCTATATTCAGCACCTGTCTGACCAGCAGCGGGAGAAGGTGTCATCTCAGGCAGGTATTAATGGCGCTCCGGTATGGTCGCCGGATGGCAACAAGTTGGCACTTACCCTGTCCAAGGGCAGTAACACGGATATTTATATCCTGGATCTGGCCAGCAAAAAACTGACCCAGTTGACCCGTCACTGGGCCATAGATACTGAACCTGGCTGGACACCGGATGGCTCTGAAATTGTATTTACCTCCAGTCGCAGTGGCAAGCCTCAGATTTACAAGATTGGATTGTTTGGAGGTAAGGCCAAACGATTGACCTTTGAAGGTAACTACAATGCCAATCCGGAACTAAGTCCCGATGGTAAACAGCTGGTATTTGTACAGGGAAATGGTCGACATTTCAAAATCGCCATTATGGATCTTGAAACCCGTTTTGTGCAGATTTTGACCGATGGTGTACTGGATGAATCCCCCAGCTTTGCGCCTAATGGCAGTATGATCCTGTATGCCAGCCAATCGGGCAATCGAGGTGTACTGGCAGCGGTATCCAGCGACGGCCGTTATAAACAAAAACTGGTTTTATCCGAAGGTGACGTACGTGAACCCACCTGGGGACCGTTTCGTCGTCAATGAACCCTGGAGAGTTTTCAATGAAGCTTAAACTATTATCTGCAATCGTGCTGGCGGCAGCGGTAGCCGCCTGTACCCCAGAAGCTGTAAAAGAAGGACCTGAAGGTGATAGCACGGGTGGTGCACAGGTCGGCGGTCTGGACGCTAACGGCCAGCTTAGTGGCAGTGAGTTGGCGGCCATGGATAAGAAGGTGTCCTATGAGCGCAGTGCCATTAATGATGTCAACAACGTACTGGTGGAGCGGGTTATTTATTTCGATTTCGACAGTGATCGAGTGTCTCCGGACTTCATCGATCTGGTCAATCATCATGGCCGTTATCTGGCAGCCAATAATGATGTCATCATGCGACTGGAGGGACATGGCGATGAGCGGGGTACCCGTGAATACAATGTGGCCCTGGGCAATCGACGAGCGGAAGCCGTGAAGCGGCTGTTAATGTTACAGGGTGCTCAGCCCGATCAGATATCCGTCATTAGTTATGGGGAAGAGAAACCGGTGGCCCTGGATCATGATGAAGCGGCCTGGCGCCTCAACCGTCGTGTTGAACTGGTTTACAATGTGAAATAAGCCATTATATAAGTCGATTGGGGCATACTGTCGGGACCGGTTTTGCGCAGTTCCGGCATTGCATATATACTCCGCCCTTGTGCTGATCCGTACAATCTGAGTACCCGATGTCTGGGCGGGTGTATATTTAAGTGCCCCGGAAATCTGAACAGTAATCCAGAAGGTTATGATTATGTTGAAAAAAGTTTCAATTTGCTCGATTATTTTGCTGACCTCTACAGGGCTGGTGCAGGCGGCGAGCCTGGAAGATCGAGTCGAACGTATGGAAAAATTGCTCGGTAATCAGGTGTTGATGGATCAGATTACCGACCTGGATCAGATTCGTATGGAACTGGCAGAAATTCGGGAAATGGCAGAAAACCAGGAGCACCAGCTGGAATTGATTAAACAACGCCAGCGCAACCTGTATCAGGACATGGATCGTCGCATGCATGATCTTGAAGCCGGCTCTCCAAGAAAACGCAGTATCTCTACCCAGCCATCACCCATTGCTCCACCCAGTAGCAATTCGTCTATTGCGCCACCTGTGGTTGCCGTGGTCGCGGCTACGGATGGAGGCGATAAGGAAGGTAAACAGGCTTATAGTCAGGCCTTTAACCTGTTAAAAGAAGGTCGTTACCAGCAAGCCGTGGGGGATTTCAGTAACTTTTTGTCTGCTTATCCACAGAGCAAGTTTGCCGGTAATGCCCAGTACTGGCTGGGTGAGGCGAACTATGTGTCCCGTGAATACAAGACCGCCCTGAAAGAGTTTCAGAAAGTGCTGACCGAGTATCCCGATAGTGGCAAGGTGCAGGGTGCGGCCCTGAAAATGGGTTATACCTATTATGAAATGAAGGACTGGGACTCAGCAAAAACCGCGTTGCAACAGGTCATCACCAAATACCCCAATACCACGTTTGCCCGCAAGGCCGAGGAACGCCTGCAACGCATCAAGCGTGAAGGCCATTAACATAAGGGAACATCTAAACAAGTCATGATTGTGATCTTATCGTCTAAAAATTCCAGCTTCTTCGTTGAATCGCCACTCCTGTGCATCCCTGCACCCATGGCATTAGTACCTCCTGTACGTCATCTTGTTAATAGTTTACTATTAACTGCGATCTTCGCCTTGAATCTGAAATTTTTAAACAAAAATCTCATCAACCAGACTTATTCAGATGCTCCCTAGCGGCTATCTACACACCGTCGTATCTGGCGGGGTGTCTACACATCTAATCTGAATTATGACTGAATCTCCCTCTCGACTCAGGATAAGCGAAATATTTTTTTCCCTGCAAGGTGAGTCCACTACGGTCGGCTGCCCGACCGTGTTCATCCGGCTCACCGGATGCCCTTTACGCTGTGTCTATTGTGATACCAGCTATGCTTTCTCCGGTGGCGAATGGCTGGATCTGGATCAGATCATGCAGCAGGTAAAGCAGTATAGCGCCCGTTACATCACCGTCACGGGCGGTGAGCCACTGGCCCAGAAAGCCTGTGTTGAGTTACTTCGTCGACTGTGTGATGAAGCTTATAAGGTGTCTATCGAAACCAGTGGTGCACTGGATATCTCGGCTGTGGATAGTCGGGTCAAGCGGGTGATGGATTTGAAAACGCCGGCTTCTGGCGAATGTGAAAAAAACCTGTACCAGAATATTGACTATCTGGGGCCTGATGATGAAGTAAAATTTGTTATCAGTAACCGGGATGATTATCAGTGGTCGAAACAGATACTGGACAAATATAATCTAAATGAGCGATGTGAAGTGTTATTTTCGCCGGTGCATGGTGAAATTTCAGCCACAGATCTGGCGGACTGGATCATAGAAGATGGCTTAGCGGTTCGTTTTCAGGTACAGCTGCACAAATACCTCTGGGGCGATAAGCCGGGTCACTAATCGATTAATGTCAGTTAAATTGAGAATATGCATCAAGCAAAAAAAGCTATAATTCTGCTCTCAGGTGGTCTGGATTCCGCCACCGCTCTGGCCTGTGCACGGGACGATGGTTTTGATTGTTACGCGCTCAGCTTTAATTATGGTCAGCGCCACTGTGCCGAGCTGGAGGCTGCAAAGAATGTAGCTAAGGCCCTGGGTACACTCGAACATCGCATCATGAATCTGGATCTGGGTCTGTTTGGCGGCTCAGCGCTCACCGATAGCGATATTGACGTGCCAACCACGCCATCTGAAGGTATACCTGTAACCTATGTGCCGGCGCGCAATACCGTGTTCCTGTCTTTTGCCCTGGCCTGGGCTGAGGTGATGGAATCCCAGGATATTTTTATCGGTGTCAATGCAGTGGATTATTCCGGTTACCCCGACTGTCGTCCTGAATATATAAAAGCCTTTGAAACCATGGCCAATTTAGCGACCAAAGCCGGAGTCGAAGGCCATAAAATGACTATTCATACGCCCTTGATTGAACTGAGCAAAGCTGAAATTATCCAGCTCGGCCTGTCCAGGGGAGTGGACTATGCACTGACGGTATCCTGCTATGCAGCAGATGATCTGGGTCGTGCCTGTGGCCAGTGTGAATCCTGTCGTCTCAGAGCAAAGGGTTTTGAGCAGGCAGGTATCGCCGATCCAACTTGTTATCGCGAAAAATGATCAGTTTCTTATGCTCAATATCTTGTTTTTCTCTGGAATTCAGGTAGTATACCGGCCTCTTGCGAGATCAGGCTACAGTTTTGGATTGTGCCAGATGCGTAAATTTTGCGCTTCACGGTTGTGTCCCTCCGGGACCAATAATCGCGAGTCACCTACACACGCAGCGCTACGCGGTGGTGTGCTTCGCAAGATAAATCGCGTGTCATCTTTACACGCAAAAACGGGCCGTTAGCTCAGTTGGTAGAGCACTGGACTTTTAATCCATTGGTCCCGCGTTCGAGTCGCGGACGGCCCACCATATTTTGATCTGCTATATCAAAAGCCAGATCTCTGAACCCCCTCCCATGAGCACATGTCGAGGGGGATTTTCAGATTACTTAATCTTAATTATCACCACTTCTATAAATTATTTTCATTGAACCGACAGTGACTATATCGGCTACTAATCGTAAGTGGATGTATGCTGGTTTAAAAAAACGCGAATGAACGCAAATAAATATGTGCTTAGATGACTATCTTTAGCCGTGTCTTTAGTTGCAGCTATGGAAGTATTGGCGTTAATTTGTGTATTTATATCTACTGTTAAACGACAGCTATAAGATGTTTTATAGCTTTCAGCTTAAGATCTAAATTGTCAGATTAAGCCTCAAGCTATTTGCAATGTGTAACATCGGTTTGATCTACATACATTTGGCGAGTGCCATGTGGGAATACTAAGCGGTCGATTATCAGAGGATTAGCTGCAACTGTTATTTGCCTGTAACTTTATATCAGTCATAAAAAAAGCCCGATCATCGATCGGGCTTTTTATTGTGCCAGTAAATAACAGGGTTATTTACGAACGCCGGGTCCATTCATGATCAGGCCATTACTCATATAAGCATGGAAATATTCCAGAGCACGGTATTCTTTACTCTGTGCTTTGAATGGTTTTGCACGTACCTGTTTATTACAGCCACCATAACGGCGGTGTAAGCTACCCATGCCATCACCCGTGTTGCTGGCCATTGACCATTTATTACGATAAACAGGGAAGTGAGAAGTATGACCCAATGCAGGACTTAAGATGTCTGCACGGATGCGATTGCCCGCATTGTGCATATGACAATCTGCGCAGGACATATTCAGTTGGCCACGTTTTGCATAGAAGTGGCGTTTGCCACGCTCATACCACTGCATAGACTCATCTGATGACAGTACCTTCACGTTACCTTTCTTGCCGCGTGATTTGAAGGCAATGTAAGCAGCTAAATGAGTGATAGCTCCCTTTTTCCATTTTAAAGGTTTTTCACCATTGCTGGTACGACATTCATTGATGGCCATTTCCAGTGTGATGACTTCGCTGCGTGCCGTATCGAAGTACGGATAGTTCTGCTTAATACCCTTGTGTACATTCGGAAAACAGTCGATATAACCTTTGCCATTATTGAAAGGTGTATTGAACAGGGTTTCGCCTTTATCAACATAGATTTCATAGGGAGGGAAATCTTCAAACGCTTCCCATTGTTCACGAGAAGGCGGGTCAATTGCATACACACCGTTTACAAACTCATACATGGGTGTGTCTGGGAAACGGTCAGTATAAAAATTACGAAAATCCTTCAGATCCTGAGATGGATTGGCTGCCATGCTAAGCATGGGTGCCGCAAGCATTACAAGAGCTGAAGCAATACCTACTAATCTTTTCATAGTTAGAACCTTTAATTATTTAATGGTCAAAAGTGTTATTTGATAGTGGCTTCCACTGAATCACTTTTACCCAGGTTATCAACCCAGGAAATCTTCAGAGTATCGCCAGCACTACCACCTTTGAACTTAAATTTAAGGTAGGGATTTTTAGATATTGCTGTGCCCCAGAGTGCAGTTATAACATTTTTGCCCTTATGCTCACAGTTTACTTCCTGAATGAAGTGAGCAGGAATAGTCTTTTTAGTTTTTGAATCTTTGCGCAGACCCGTTTCCATGGGATGATTGATCAGTGTCTTAACTTCAGTCACGCCACCTTTGATTCGCGCACGTACTCGCATATTGTTCGCCATGATTAATTCCTCGTCTCTTAATTAACCGCCGCAACCACCGATGGTGACTTTGACTTGTTTCTTGGTGCTATATAATTTGCCGCCAGCTTTAACCACGACGATAACATCAGATGTTTTACCCATTTTGATTCGGGTAACCACAAAACCTTCTGTTATATCGCTAAGCTCAAAGCTTGCTGCTAATGGAGTTGCATTTTCAGCAACATACAGGCTGATCGATTCAGTACCAGCAATTTTGCTTTTGATTTCGATCGGTACTACTGCACCATTCTCAGCAATATCGGGTGCTTTAAGTTTAATGTCACCACTTTCGGTGGTGTTGGCACTACCAATGGCGGCAGTCATGGCAGCATTCAGGTCTTTCGCTTCAAAAGCGGCTTTTGGCCAGGCTGCTAGAACTGCACGAGGACTAATTAAACCAGCGCTTACAGCAACGCCAACAGCGCCTGCAGTTGCAGATTTTTTCAAAAAACTTCTACGTGTCGTATTCATTATGAAATTACCTTAAGAATTCTTTTTACAATGAGTGGATAAACTCAACAACCTTATCGATTTCGGCCTGACTGAGTACTTCATGGGGGCCGAACGGAGGCATGATGGTCGCCGGGTTGCTTTTGCGTGAATCATTTATTTGAGAACGCAGTACATCTTTATCCGGGAATCGATCTTTCATAGCAATTAATGGAGGACCAATATTGCCAGGTAAACTGCCGCCTTCTATCTGATGACAGGCCAGACAATTACCCTTCTTGCGATCAAAGGCAATCGCTCTTCCTTGCTCAATGGCCGATGGTTCCGTTTGGGCTACGGCTGGAATTGAGAAGGCGAGACTGCCCAGGAGCGCAGCGATAGATGTCGCTGTCGATATGACTTTTGCGGTGTTCCGCATAATTAACTCCTTAAAACATTTGCATGGGTTAAGTAAAAGAGTAAAAAATGTAAGCACTCAGAAATATGCAATCCGTAATTCCTGTCAATGGCGATATGTCTGGAGAATAAGCTAATAAATGACCTAATCTCCGCACATTCCATATGAGCGTACTCAACTAATTATAATAAGTATTTTGAGGGATATAGCATACTGAATGCTATGATTAAGGCAAGAAAAATTTAGTCATATATGGCATGTTACTTGTAAGTAATATAAGGAAATGCTAATTAATTAGACTGCTTATTACTATCCAGAGTATCCATTAGCATATTTTTTCTGCTTTCTATTCGTTGCCGCGTCGATGATTCAAGTTTGGGTAGTTTGAGTGCGTTATCCAGTTGTTGAAACGCTAACTTAATATAGCCTTCATATTCGTACTGAAAACTGGTGGCTTCCAGTGCCAGAGCCGTCTCACCATTACCATGGTAGCTTTGAGCCAGGGTTTGATATATCACAGGCTTCTGCTTATATCGCAACAATTGTCTTAACAGTTGAATGGCTTTTGTATATTGGCTGGTTTGATTCAGCACCCGGGCATACTCAATGCTTACCGGTAAATAGTTAGGATAGAGGGCATCCAGTTTCGATAGTACAGCAAGGGCCTGGTCGGTCTGTTTGTTTTTTTCATAGGCCTGTGCCAGTGACAACTGGAACCAGGGATGGTTGTTTTGTTTAATAATTGATTGCAGAACGGAAATCGCTTTTGTTGCCTGGTCGTTGGCTAGCAAAGCTATACCCAGGGTGTACTGGCTAAGGATATTTTGTTTTGATTCATCCAGGGCCTGAATATTCTGGATCAGTTTGCCCGGGCTGGCGCTGACGGCTAACAATAACTGAGCTTTGCATAACTGAAAATTTAGACTGTCGCTGGGAAGTTTGCTGTCACTTGCTTTTAACCGGTTTTTCGCTTCGGCGATACGGGTTGAACTCAAAGGGTGAGTGCGTAAATATTCCATCTGTGCCAGCTGGTTATTCGATTCAACCTGTTCCAGGAGAGTTTCGAAAAAGTCGGCCATGCCCTGTGGGTTGATACCCGAGTCACGAAGCAGGGCTATGCCAACCCGGTCGGCTTCATGTTCATTCTGCCGGGTGAAATTTATTTGTGCCTGCATCATAGCTGCAGTACCACCGTAAATAATCGCAGCACCGGCATCAGGGTCCTGTGCACCAATTAGAATACCGGCCAGAATGGTGGCAAACAGAGCAGCAGGAGAGGTGTTGGATTCGGTAATGGCTCTGGCAATGTGGCGTTGAGTAACATGGGAAATCTCATGAGCCAGCACACCCGCCAGCTCAGCTTCATTGTCCGCCGCCAGTATCAGGCCAGTATGTATGCCAATGTAGGCATCCGGGCCGGCAAAGGCATTGATATTGGGTACATTAATTATAAAAAATTTAAACTGACTGTCTGGCTGGTCGCTGTGAGATACCAGGCGCTGACCCAGATCTTCAAGATATTGAGTGACGGTCAGTTCATCTATAAATACAAGATTTGCCCTCAGGGCTTTATAAAAATTGAGACCCATCTGTTTTTCTTCTTGCGGAGAAAAATTCTGCTGAGTGGGATCGCCCAGCTGCGGCAGCTCGGCACGTGCTGGTAACAGGAACAGCAAGAGTAGTACAAGACGTAAAATGAATGTTAAATTTTGCATGGGTTGTTTAATAAAACAGGCCTGCTGAATAGGTTAACTGAATGGGCGGGGAAATTGAAATTCAGTCAAAAAAAAGCTGCGCAATCTGCGCAGCTTTTTTAATTCACTTATTGTTTATAATCGGTACTTTAGATAAACAGTGACTGAGTCGCCGTTGAAGCTTCGTCAAAGTAAGTCGCAGCACCCACATAATCCACGCCATCTATGAATTGAGTATGGTCGTAACCAAAAAGTTCAACTGTCATTTGGCAGGCCATGAATTTAACTTCAGCTTCCTGACACAGATCACGCAGTTCATCGATGGAAGCAACGCCACAGTTAGAGATGGTTTTCTTCATTAATGTGGTGGCAATGCCATCCATAAAGGGAACATTCCACATAATATTGGGTATTTTAGGGCCGAAGTTTATTTTACGTAGCCATTTGGGGCCGAATGGCATCTTCATGGGCATTTGCGGGTTACCTGTAGGCGTAACACGCATGCTGCTAGTGTCTTTCAGTAACAGATTAAGGCCATAAAACGTGAAGAAAATAGAAACTTCCATACCCAGCGCGGCCGCCGTGCTTGCCAGAATGTAGGGGGGGTAGGCCCAATCCAGCGTACCTTTGGTCGCGATAATGGTTAACTTGGGGTCGGCACTCATGTTTCATCTCCTCAGAAGCCAGTACAATCTACACGCTGATGCCAGATTGCTGACTCGTATTGCAAAAAAAGTTAGTCGGTCGTATGAATATTTTCAATCTTAAACCATACCTTCGATTCATCATAAAAGGCAAGTATAAAGCTAAAGAATTTATTTATTATGTTTGAATAATGGGCATTGATCAAGGGAATATATCTGAGCTATAACAACTGCCTAAATTACTAAATCTATGTTTTATATGATTATTTTAGTGTTTTTGTGCCTGAGGCTGTAAATTAAAGCTATTGAATTTTTGAATATTATATAAAACTAATTTATAGAGAAGAAGATTTTTTACTCCAGGGTTATGAAATTTGATTTAAATCAGCTAAAATAGCTATTTCATTAACCGCTTATATAGGTGATCGTATGTTTTCAATCAAGGAACTGGATGCGGCTACGCTCAAGGCCTATCTGGACGAAGGTAAGAATATTCGCCTGCTGGATGTTCGTAGTATTGCAGAAATGGGTGCTGGCATGATTCCCAATGCCGAGAAACTGCCCTTACATACTCTGCCGGTAAGATTGAATGAAATCGAAAATGATGATGTATGTATTTTATACTGCCGTAGTGGTGCGCGTTCGGCACAGGGTGTGGGATTTATGGCGGCCCAGGGTTTCGATAATGTTTACAATTTGCGCGGCGGCGTGATTGCCTGGCAACAGAATGGATTTTCCCTGGTGGCCTGATTAATTTTTTCAAAATTGTTTTAAATAAAGCCCGGCGATGAATCATCGCCGGGCTTTTTTTTGCCTGAAATTCAAGGCAATAGCTATATATTATAAATTTATAATATTAGTTAAATTGCAAGTAGCTACTGGATTTCAATAAAACTTAATTAATTTCAATAATAATTCAAATTTATTGTTGTTTTCGTTTGACAAAAATATCTGCGTTTGAGATTGTCAGGCCTGCTGTAGAACAAAACATATAAACGGACAGCAACACAACAAATAAGCCGTTTCTAATATTTGATAAATTGTCCCAAGCATAAAAGATTTAGATAGGCCAAAAAATAATTTTTGAGGAGTTATGAATATGTCATGTGGTTTTAAAAAATCATTATTATCAATCACGGTTGCTGGTTTGTTAATCGCACCAGCGGCCCATGCCACCAACGGTTACTTTGCCCACGGCTATAGCATGAAAGAAAAAGCTCTGGCCGGTGCCGGTGCTGCCTATTCACAGGACACACTGGCCTCAGCCAATAATCCCGCCGGTATGGTCGATGTGGGTGATCGTATGGACGTAGGTGCTGCCATCTTTGCCCCTAGTCGTCAATATACAGCAGGAAATCCTGGAATTGCTGCGACATTCCCTCTTTCACCAGGTACTTATGAGAGTAGCCATGATTACTTCCTGATTCCATCCTTTGGCTGGAACATGATGCTGGATGAGACCAGTTCATTTGGCGTGGCTGCCTATGGTAATGGTGGTATGAATTCGAATTATCCGAATGTGCCTGGACCTGGTACTTTTGGTGCGGGAACCGCCGGTGTTAACCTGGCCCAGTTATTTATCAATATGTCTTACGCCAAGAAAATCAATGACAAGCACGCTTTGGGGGCCAGCCTGATTTTTGCCTATCAGCAATTTAAAGCTGACGGATTGGCTAGCCTTGCTGGTTTTTCAAGTGATCCAAACAAATTATCTAATAATGGTGATGATACTTCCATGGGTTTTGGTGCCAAGTTTGGCTGGCAGGGCCAGGTTGCTCCATCGGTGGCCCTGGGTGCATCCTACCAAACCAAGATGTCCATGAGCGAGTTTGACGATTACGCCGGTCTGTTTGCCGAAGGTGGCGATTTCGACATCCCGGCTGTGTTGAATCTGGGTGTAGCCTGGGATATTAACGACAAGAGCAAACTGCTGGTCGATGTTCAGACCATTTATTACAGTGGTGTTGCTTCAATTTCAAATCCAATTAGCAAGTTAGCGCCTGGAAACCTGGGTACTGATGATGGTGCCGGTTTCGGTTGGGATGATATGACCGTGGTTAAAGTTGGTTATGAGTGGATGATGCAAAGTGATATGACCTGGCGTGTGGGTCTGAGCAATGGTTCTCAGCCGATTCCAGAGTCTGAAGTGTTGTTCAATATTCTGGCGCCAGGCGTTATCGAAACTCATCTGACCTTTGGTTTTACCAAACCGCTGGACGCGAATTCTGAGCTGGATTTTGCCTTCATGTATGCACCTTCTAATGATGTTTCTGGTGTAAATCCACAAGGCGATGGTCAGACCATCGAGCTGGAAATGGACCAGATCGAACTGGGTTTGTCTTACGCCAAGAAGTTCTAAAACGTGGTTTAAGTTAAGCTAAAATAAAAAGGCCATGCACTGCATGGCTTTTTTTTTAACTGTCCAGCAAGTTTGTTATTTAATCGTCAAACTCGAAAACAATTGCGTTGACAAGTATTTAGGCCGGGGTTAACTTGGGTCTTTAAAATTATTCGTCATTTCGACACTTGATTGAGTTGGAGTTATATAAAAACATGAAAACTAAAATATTTCAGTCACTGTTTGCGGTTCTGGCTGTGTTTACCGTGCTTACCGCACAGGCCGCAACCACTTATAAACCCTTTGCCCTGGCATCCAATAATTCTGGAAAAATCGCCGATAAACTGGGGGCAACTAAAAAAGCCTTACAGAGCAATGGTTTTACTATCGCTGGCGATTACTCACCCTTCGAAGGTGCCCATGTTATCGTGGTGACCAATAATGAGCTGAAAAAGGCCGCCGCTTCACATCCCCGTGGTGGCTATGTTGCTGCCCAGCGTGTGTCTTTGACCGAAATGAAAGGTAAGGTGCAGGTTTCTTACACCAATCCTTATTACATGGCCAAAGCTTACTGGATTGAATCCGATCTGGCTGCAACCTCATTGGCCTTTAAAAAAGCTCTGGGCTTTATTGAGTTCTTTGGTCCTGAAGAAGGATTAACTAAGAAAAAACTGGGTAAATACCACTATACATTCGGTATGGAGTATTTCGATGAACCTCTGGAGCTGTCTGAAAAAAGTAGTCGGCAACAATTGATCAGCACCATCGAGAAAAATCTGGCTGCGAAATTGAACGGTGCCTTCAAGGTATACCGCATTGATATTCCGAACAGCACTCAGACCTTGTTCGGCGTGGGATTGAAAGCGCCCAACGATAAGAAAAAATATATGGATGAGAAATTCGTCATGAGCGAAATTGATTTTAAGGAGCTTCGCTCAACCGCTCATCTACCCTATGAAATTCTGGTAAAAGGCAAAGAAGCTGAGGCCTTGCATGCCCGTTTCCGTATTGCCATGAGCTTCCCTGATTTGAGTATGATGGGCGATAACAGCTTCATGAACATCATGTCGACACCCGATGCTATTCGTGATGTTTTAATACTGGTTGCTGGTGGTGAGCTTGAAGACGACTTTTGAGTTACGCTTCGATTACACCATAAAAAAAGCCCCGATTTTCGGGGTTTTTTTATGGTGTAATTTTTTAGTATAGTCGGAAGACTTAGGACTTAAAACATTCATCAACCCAGCAAAACACAATTTTGGTTCATATTTAAGTTAAAAACTGCTTTTTTAAGCGAATTCGTGACTCTGGCAAAGTTTCAGGTTAAACTTGACGGCTCGCGTTTTTCTGCGATTTTCCTTAAAGTCTATGATTTATAAGGTTTTTTTAAAGAGTTTTTTTGCTTGGAGAGATCAAGGTGGAATTAACCGGCGCTGAAATAGTTGTTCAATGTCTGATTGAAGAGGGTGTTGAACACGTTTTTGGTTACCCAGGGGGTGCTGTCCTGCATATATATGATGCATTGCATAAGCAGGATAAATTAAAGCATATTCTGGTCCGACATGAGCAGGCAGCGACCCATGCTGCCGATGGCTACGCTCGCAGTACCGGTAAACCTGGTGTGGTGCTGGTGACCTCTGGCCCCGGTGCCACTAATGCGGTCACCGGTATTGCCACGGCTTATATGGATTCGATTCCTATGGTGGTGCTGTCTGGACAGGTGCCACGACCGTTAATTGGCAATGATGCCTTCCAGGAAGTGGATTGCGTCGGCATCACCCGTCCCATCGTGAAACATAATTTCCTGGTGGAAGATATCAAAGAACTGGCAAGCACACTGAAAAAGGCCTTTTATGTCGCGACCACCGGTCGCCCTGGCCCGGTGGTGGTGGATATTCCCAAGGACATAACCGCCCATATCACGGAGTTTTCCTATCCCCGTGAAATCAAGATGCGCTCTTATAACCCCACGGTTAAGGGCCATACCGGCCAGATCAAGAAGGCGCTGGAGTTTATCCTGGAAGCCAAACGGCCGATGATTTATACCGGCGGCGGTGTCATTCTGAGTAATGCTTCGGAAGAGCTCACCGAGTTTACACGGGCACTGGGTGCGCCGATCACTAATACTCTGATGGGCCTGGGCGCCTATCCCGCCAGTGATAAGCAGTTTGTGGGCATGCTGGGGATGCACGGTACCTATGAAGCCAAT
The DNA here is from genome assembly GCA_048550535.1 of Gammaproteobacteria bacterium. GTDB lineage: Bacteria > Pseudomonadota > Gammaproteobacteria > SZUA-229 > SZUA-229 > CBDULX01. The sequence continues at coordinate 6,813 of JBLYYN010000302.1, read as the reverse complement.
ATGTCCATGCATCACTGTGATGTATTGATTGCCATTGGCGCTCGTTTCGATGACCGGGTCACCGGTAACCTGGAGAAATTCTGTCCCGGTGCTCGTATCGTGCATGTGGATGTGGATCCGGCCTCGATTTCGAAAAACGTCAAGGTAGACGTGCCGATTGTGGGCGATGTTAAACAGGTGCTGAACGAAGTTACCAAGCTGATGACCAGTGATGAACGTCGCCCTGAAAAAGGTGCCCTGGAAAGCTGGTGGCAGCAGATCAATGAATGGCGGGCTCAGGATTGCCTGAAATACGATCACACCAGTGATCAGATAAAGCCTCAATATGTTATCGAGCAGTTGCATAAGGTCACCAAGGGTGATGCCTATGTCACCTCCGATGTCGGTCAGCATCAGATGTTTGCGGCCCAGTTTTATAATTTTGATAAACCCCGGCGCTGGATCAATTCCGGTGGTCTGGGCACCATGGGCTTTGGCTTGCCAGCCGCTATGGGTGTGCAGATGGCGCACCCAGATGCCACGGTAGCCTGTGTGACTGGTGAAGGCAGTATCCAGATGTGTATTCAGGAACTGGCGACCTGCATGCAATACAATTTGCCCATTAAAATTATCAACCTGAATAACGGTTATCTGGGTATGGTGCGGCAGTGGCAGGAATTCTTCTATGAGAAGCGTTATGCCATGTCTTATATGGATTCCTTGCCGGATTTCGTGAAACTGGCGGAAGCCTATGGTCATATTGGGATCCAGGTTACCAAACCTGAAGAGGTGGAACAGGCGCTGCAAGATGCCATGGGCAAATATAAAGACCGCCTGGTGTTCATCGATTTCCTCACCGACCGTGAAGAAAATGTTTATCCTATGATTCCTGCCGGTGCAGGCCTTAATGAAATGATTCTGGTATGAACGTGAAACATATTATTTCTATATTGATGGAAAATGAATCCGGAGCCCTGTCTCGGGTTGCCGGCCTGTTTTCGGCTCGAGCTTATAATATCGAGTCATTGACGGTAGCGCCCACCGATGATGAAACCCTGTCGCGCATGACTATTGTCACCTCGGGCACGGACGAAATTATCGAGCAGATCATGAAACAGCTGAACAAGCTGGTGGATGTGGTGAAGCTGATCGATTTGACCGAAAGTGGTCACATCGAGCGCGAACTGATGCTGGCGAAAGTGCAGGCCACGGGTAATGCCCGCAGTGAAGTGAAACGGCTGGCGGATATTTTCAGAGGCAGCATCATCGATGTGACCGATACCACCTACACCATCGAAATGACGGGTAAGGGTGACAAGCTGGATGCGTTTTTAACCGCTTTGTCCAGCATTACGATTTATGAAGTGGTGCGCTCAGGCATGATTGGTATCAGCCGCGGCGAAAACTCTTTAACTATCTAATTCTGAATTAATAACTTACTGGAATATAAACATGAGTTTGAATATTTACTACGACAAAGACTGCGACCTTTCCATCATCCAGGGCAAAAAAGTCGCTATCATCGGTTATGGCTCTCAGGGCCATGCTCATGCCCTGAACTTAAAAGATTCGGGTGTCGATGTCACCGTGGCATTGCGTGCCGGTTCAAGTTCTGCCATTAAAGCTGAGAATGAAGGCTTAAAAGTGGCATCCATAGTGGATGCTGTAAAAACGGCGGATGTGGTTATGGTACTGGCGCCCGATGAAATTCAGTCTCATTTGTTCAAGGCTGATATTGAGCCCAATTTAAAAGATGGCGCTACCCTGGCGTTTGCCCACGGCTTTGCCATTCATTATAACCAGATCGTTCCGCGTAAAGACCTGGATGTGATTATGATTGCACCCAAGGCCCCGGGTCATACTGTACGCAGTGAATTTGTTCGTGGCGGCGGTGTGCCGGACCTGATTGCTATTTATCAGGATGCCTCTGGAACAGCCAAAGACCTGGCACTGTCCTATGCCTCAGGTGTCGGTGGTGGTCGTACCGCGATTATCGAAACCTCGTTTAAAGATGAAACAGAAACCGACCTGTTTGGTGAGCAGGCCGTGCTTTGTGGTGGCGCCGTCGAGCTGGTTAAAATGGGCTTCGAGACCCTGACGGAAGCCGGTTATGCCCCAGAAATGGCTTATTTTGAATGCTTGCATGAGCTGAAGCTGATTGTTGATCTGATGTTCGAAGGCGGTATAGCCAACATGAACTACTCGATTTCAAACAACGCGGAATACGGTGAATATGTGACGGGTGATAAAGTCATTAATGAGGAAAGCCGTAAAGCCATGCGCGAAGCTCTGCGTAATATCCAGAACGGTGATTACGCCAAACGCTTTATCCTGGAAGGCGCTACCAATTATCCTGAGATGACAGCGCGTCGCCGTAACAATGCGGCCCATCCCATTGAAGTCGTAGGTGCCAATCTGCGTGAGATGATGCCCTGGATTCAGGCCAATCAGATTGTGGATAAAAGCAAAAACTGAGCCTGTTCGGCTTAAAAAAGAAGGGGCTTGTTAGCCCCTTTTTTTTCGCAGATTTATCCGCATTTAAGTGGTATGGTATGTTCCACATAGGGCTCAGCCAGGCTGATTAACCGGGCTCTGTTAGTAATGGTGCTACTTAAGGACATTCTGCGTCCCATTCGTCATTCCAGCATGTATTTAGCTGGGTAAATTCGATTGGATCGAATTTGAACAAACTCCGTTTGGCCGTAGGGTAAAGCCCGGGGATGGGCTTTATAATCCATTGTTAGATAGCTGGATACCGGCTATAAGCATGCCGGTATGACGAAGCAACGGACTATATTTTCCTTAAGTAAGTGCTATTAGGCCCTGTTAGTATAATTATACAAAGTGATTGCCCATTATATGGAACCAGACAACAATTCCAGTGCAGAAGATACCACAAGACCCGGATACCGGCGTCGAGGTGTTTACCTGTTGCCCAACCTGTTTACCACGGCGGCTCTGTTTGCGGGTTTTTATGCCATAGTAGCATCCATGAACGGGCGCTTTGAGCAGGCTTCGGTGGCCGTGTTTATCGCCATGGTGCTGGATGGTATCGATGGCCGGGTGGCTCGGGCCACCAATACCCAGAGTGAGTTCGGGGCCGAATACGACAGTTTATCGGACATGGTGTCTTTTGGCCTGGCACCGGCATTGATTATGTATCAGTGGTCTCTGGCATCCATGGTGAATATGGGCGGCCAGTGGGGCAAAATGGGCTGGCTGGCCTCATTTATTTACACCGCCTGTGCAGCTTTGCGACTGGCGCGCTTCAATACCCAGGTCGGTGTGGCGGACAAAAGCTATTTTCAGGGATTGCCCAGCCCATCTGCGGCTGCAGCCGTGGTCGGTATGGTCTGGGTCGGTTTCGATATGGGTATACAGGGGCCGGATGTGGCCATACCGGCCCTGGTGTTAACCACGCTGGTGGGTATACTGATGGTGAGTAATGTCCTCTACTACAGTTTCAAGGAAGTAAACTTCAAACACCGAGTACCCGTTTTGACCATACTGGTATTTGCACTGGCACTGGCTTTTGCCTCCATTGACCCACCCACGGTGCTGTTTGGTGTCTTCCTGTTGTATATACTGTCAGGACCGGTGCTGGGTGTGGTGCGTCGGGTGAAGAAATTAGTGCGCCGGAAACCGGCTTAAGTCTTGGCAAATGTGGCAATTGTAGATATAGTCGAATGAGCATCATAAACAGTAACTCTATGACTCAATACAGAACACAAACCAATCTCGGTGCTTCGCAGTTATGCGATGTTCTGCCTTGTCTGTCTCTAAACTCAAGCCTGGCTGGCAATGCAGCGCTATCCCTGCTACTGCTCCAGGGCAGTTAACTATCCCTGGCGAGGGGAAATACGCACTCAAAAACCCTATACCCTTAAGATGAGTTGATTTGCGAGCAAGTCATGAGTAAAGATAGATTAATTATTTTTGATACCACTTTGCGTGATGGTGAACAAAGCCCGGGCGCATCGATGAACAAAGACGAGAAAGTCCGTATCGCCAAGGCACTTGAGCGGATGAAAGTCGACATTATTGAAGCCGGTTTCCCGATTGCCAGTCCCGGTGACTTCGAAGCTGTGAAGGCCGTGGCACAGGCGGTGAAAGACAGCACCGTGTGTGGTCTGGCGCGAGCCCTGGAGAAGGACATCTCCCGAGCCGGTGAGGCGCTGAAGCCGGCGAACTCGTCACGTATTCACACCTTTATCGCCACATCCCCGATTCATATGCAGATGAAACTGCGCATGGAGCCCGATGCGGTACTGGCCCAGGCGGTGGAAGCAGTAAAAATGGCGCGCCAGTATACCGACAATGTGGAATTTTCACCGGAAGATGCCGGTCGCTCTGAAACCGATTTTCTGTGTCGGATTTTAGAGGCGGTGATCGATGCCGGTGCCACCACCATTAATATCCCCGATACGGTCGGATACAACGTGCCGGATCAGTTTGGTCATCTGATTAAAACCCTGATCGAGCGTATTCCCAATTCCGACAAGGCCATTTTCTCAGTGCATTGTCACAATGATCTGGGTCTGGCGGTGGCCAATTCCTTATCGGCGGTACAGAATGGGGCTCGCCAGGTGGAATGTACCATTAATGGTCTGGGTGAACGGGCCGGTAATGCGGCTCTGGAAGAGATTGTGATGGCGGTGCATACCCGTCACGACCTGTTCGATGTGGAAACCGGTCTGGATACAACTCAAATCATGCCTACTTCCCGTTTGGTGTCGGGCATTACCGGTTTCCCGGTACAACCTAACAAGGCCATAGTCGGTGCCAATGCATTTGCCCATGAATCGGGAATCCACCAGGACGGTGTGCTCAAAAGCCGTGAGACTTACGAAATCATGCGCGCCCAGGATGTGGGCTGGACGGAAAATCGCATCGTACTGGGTAAGCATTCCGGTCGTAATGCGCTGCGTTCCAGGTTGCATGATCTGGGCATTGAACTTAAGTCAGAAGAAGAGCTGAATGAAGCGTTCAGTCGCTTCAAGGATCTGGCGGATAAAAAACACGAAATCTACGATGAAGATTTACAGGCCCTGGTGGCAGAAAGCAACTGGTCAGCGGAAAATGAACTGTTTAATCTGGTGAGCCTGAAAGTCTGTTCGGAGACCGGTGAAATCCCGGAGGCGACCATTGTGATCAGTGTCGAGGGTGAGGAAAAATCGGGTACGGCAAAAGGCAGTGGTCCGGTAGATGCAGCATACAAGGCCATAGAGTCCATTGTTGAGAGTGACACACAATTACAGCTGTATTCGGTGAACAATATTACCAGCGGCACAGACTCACAGGGTGAAGTTACGGTTCGTCTGTCGAAAAATGGCCGTATTTCCAATGGCCAGGGTGCTGATACCGATATCGTGATTGCTTCCGCCAAGGCTTACATCAATGCGCTAAACAAAATCATCGTATCGGCAGAACAGCGGGAGCACCCCCAGCTGGGAGACGTTTAATTGAGCGCACAGCCAGAACAGCAGGAGCAGGGATGTTCACTGGCCGAATCGGATCGGCGTAGTTATCTGCAAGCCATGGGCATACAGCCCTGGCAGTCCCGATATACCGCTGAAGCAGTGGAAAATCCGCCTGAGATAAGCCGGTCTGCTCAGTCTGAAGCCGTAATTGAAGCCAATACTCCCGTCATAGCCAGCAGTAGCGATGTTAGCAGTATGGACTGGACTCAGTTGCAGCAGACTGTGTCCAGTTGTCAGTTATGTGAGCTGCACAGCAGTCGCAGCAATACCGTATTTGGTGTGGGTAATCAGAATGCCGACCTGCTGATTGTTGGTGAGTCTCCCGGGGCTGATGAGGACCTGGCAGGCGAACCATTTGTAGGCCACGCCGGTCAGCTACTGGATGCCATGCTAAAAGCCATCGATCTGGATAGACAGCAGGTGTATATCACCAATATTCTTAAATGCCAGCCACCGGGCAATCGAAATCCCCACGTCAGTGAAACTTTATGTTGTGACCCTTATCTGCAAAGGCAGATCGCATTAATCCAGCCAAAATTAATTCTGGCCCTGGGCCGCATAGCCGCCCATCATCTACTGGTTAGCCAGGATGCACTGGGTAAGCTGCGAGAGCGTGTGCATAATTATAATGGTATTCCCCTGCTGGTGAGTTATCACCCGGCCTATTTGTTGCGCAAGCCGATGGAAAAGCGAAAATCCTGGCAGGACCTGCTAAGGCTAAAACAACAGTTAGCATCTATGTAATATCATGGCGATTAATCCAGACACTGAATTTAACTGTCATTTCAGGTGCATGTTGATTGATGATGTGCCTAGAGTGATGGAAATCGAGTCTGAAGCTTATGCCCATCCCTGGACAGAAGGGATCTTCCAGGATTGTATTCGGGTGGGTTATAGCTGCTGGGTGTATGAGATCGAAACTCAGATACAGGCTTATGCCCTGATTTCCATTGCCGCTAACGAAGCCCATATCCTGAATATTTGTGTTGCCAAACAATATCAGGGGCAGGGTTTCGGTAAAAAATTACTCTATAAAATACTCGATGTGGCGGAGCAATCGGATGTGGATTCGGTATTTCTGGAAGTGCGTAGTTCCAATACCGTGGCGATTCAGTTGTATGAACAGGAAGGTTTTAATCGTATCGGATTACGTAAGGCCTATTACCCTGCCGATGAGGGACGTGAGGATGCCATCGTGTTTGCCCGGGCCTTGAATATTAAAGACTGATGTACGTTAATTTAGATTAAATTGTAATAATTAATGATTTGCCACAGAGGCACAAAGAACACAGGGTTTTATAATATTATATTTCTCTGTGTTCTCTGTGTTCTCTGTGTTCTCTGTGTTCTCTGT
>JBLYYN010000301.1:0-26454 GCA_048550535.1 Gammaproteobacteria bacterium | reverse complement strand
GAGGCGGCAACGGTTGAAGAACATTAACGATTATCGCTGCCTCTATCATCAATCGCTACAAACAATACTAAGGAACCTCTGATCAAGTCACAATATGTCATCCTGACTGAAAAGGAGGGATCTTAAATGCTTGATGCTTATGCCACTATTTAAAGCAGGATTTCTCCCTTTGGTCGAAATGACAACTTAATCAGAGGCTCCCTAAAAATAAATCATTTACCTTAATAATTCTTTGTGTCTTTGTGTCTTTGTGTCTCTGCGCCTCTGCGTCAAATATCATTTAAATAATTCGGCCAGTTTTATACCTGGGTCATTCGCTCGCATAAAAGCCTCCCCCACCAGAAACGCATTCACCTGATGCTCACGCATCAACCTCACATCTTCAGGTGAATGTATACCACTCTCGGTCACCAGCAGGCGATCATCGGGTACCATATCCAGCATATCCAGGGTAACATCCAGACTGACCTCAAAGGTACGTAAGCTACGGTTGTTAATGCCAATCAGCCTGGCCCCGCTCATCAGTGCACGCTCCATCTCTTCCCGGTCATGCACTTCCATCAATACATCCATACCCAGATGATGGGCCAGCCCTAATAATTCATTCATCGCCGCATCGCCCAGTGCCGCCACAATCAGCAGTATACAATCGGCGCCTATGGCTCTGGCCTCATAGACCTGGTACGGATCGATAATAAAATCCTTACGAATCACCGGCAGCTCACAGGCAGCCCGAGCCTGTTGTAGATAGTCTTCCGAGCCCTGGAAAAAATCCTTATCGGTCAACACCGACAAACAGGCGGCTCCATGATCGGCATAGCTTTTGGCAATTTCAGCCGGATTGAAGTTCTCACGTAAGATGCCTTTACTGGGTGACGCTTTCTTGATTTCAGCAATAACTCCAGCCTGACCCGCTGCAATTTTATGTTCTATGGATTGGATAAAACCACGTACCGGCGAAGCCTGTTCGGCCAACTGGCTTTGCTGAGCCAAAGACACTTTTTGCGAGCGCTCGGTGATCTCTTCCGCCTTGCGTTGCAGTATTTTTTTCAGAATATCTGATGTACCGTTCATAGTTTTGTCTTTCTACTCAAAACAGCCTCTGCGTACCCAAAGGGCATAAATCCATGCAGTCGTCTGCGTCATTCTTTTATTCAACAATTATTCGAATAATGCACCAGGGCATCGAGTTTCTGCTTGGCACTGCCATCGGCAATAACAGCCCTGGCTTTTTCCACGCCTGCCGCCAGCGAATCGCTTATACCCGACACATAAATGGCCGCACCGGCATTCATGCATACAATATCCAGGCCCGGGCCGGGTTGATTATCCAGCACAGCTTTAATCATTGCTAAACTGGCATCTGAATCAGCCGCTCGAATTGCCGCCAATTCCGCTCGTTGAAAACCAAAATCTTCCGGCTTTATAGAGTATGTGCTGACCACACCGTTATTCAATTCTGCCACATGGGTAGCGTCGCCAATACTGATTTCATCCATGCCATCTTCAGCATGCACTACCATGACATGATGACTGCCCAGTTGTTTCAGCACCCTGGCTAATGGCTCTACCCAGTCTTTACTGAACACACCGATGACCTGATTCGGCGCAGCGGCAGGATTGGTCAATGGCCCCAGCACATTAAATATAGTACGCACACCCATTTCTTTGCGGGGCCCAATGGCATGCTTCATAGCGCCATGATGTTTCACCGCAAACAGAAAACCAACACCTACATTGTGTATGCACTCAGCCACCTGGTCCGGATTCAGATCAAGATTGACACCGGCGGTTTCCAGCACGTCGGCACTGCCGGATTTACTGGAAACAGAACGGTTGCCATGTTTGGCCACCTTGGCACCGGCTGCCGCGGCAACAAAGGTACTGGCCGTCGAAATATTAAAACTGCCCGAGGCATCGCCACCGGTGCCACAGGTATCCACCAGATGCTGGTCCGGTACTTTCACCTTGGTGGACAACTCACGCATGACACTGGCGGCAGCAGCCACTTCATCCACGGTTTCACCTTTCATGCGCAGTCCGATTAAAAAACCACCGATCTGGGATGGCGTCGCCTGACCGGTCATGATCAGGTGCATGACCTCAGCCATTTCTTCACTGTTCAGGTTTTTATATTCAGTGACTGCTTTGATTGCAGATTGCATATCCATAGGTATAACCTTTATTTTTGCCACAGAGACACGGAGCTCACAGAGTTAATTATTAATAATGCGCTTAACACCTTGCTTTAACTGTGGGACATTAAAATTAATTAATAAACCTAGTTTGTAGTTACCCATTTTCAAATAGGATAATATCTGCGCCACATTTACAGTCATCAGATTATCAACCGCTTTTAACTCTACCACTAACTGACCTTCAACAAGTAAATCAATTCTATAGCCATGCTCAAGATTTAGTCCTTTATATGTCAAGGGCAACATTACTTCAGTCGCCACCTTCAGACCCTGCTGCTCCAGCTCAAAAACAAGACACTGTTGGTATGCCGATTCCAGTAACCCAGGACCAAGATGTCGATGTACTTCAATTGAAGCACCTATAACTTTACTTGATAAATCATTTATATCCATTCTCAGCGTCCTCCGTGACTCTGTGGCAATTATGTCTTTAAAAAATTCCTTAGCAAATCGTGGCCATGCTCAGTCAATATCGACTCGGGGTGGAACTGCACGCCTTCCACGGCCAGCTGTTTGTGCTTTACACCCATGATTTCATCCATGCTGCCATCGGCGTTTTGTGTCCAGGCGGTGATTTCCAGGCAATCGGGCAGGCTTTCTTTTTCTATGACCAGTGAGTGATAACGAGTGGCCTCGTAGGGATTGCTCAAGCCCTTGAATACGCCGATATTTTTATGATAAATCATCGAGGTTTTGCCGTGCATGATTTGCTTGGCATGAATTATCTTGCCACCAAATACCTGACCGATACTCTGGTGACCCAGGCAGACACCCAGAATGGGTAACTTGCCCGCAAAGTGCTCGATCACCTGCATGGAAATACCGGCTTCATTGGGTGTGCAGGGTCCGGGAGAGATCATAATGCGTTCTGGCTTCATCTGTTCGATCTGATCCAGTGTGATTTTGTCATTTCGATGCACCACAACATCGGCACCCAGCTCACCCAGATACTGCACCAGGTTATAGGTAAATGAATCATAGTTATCGATCATCAACATCATGGTGAGGTTTTCTCCAACTGTGCCGGCAAATGACCCACCCCGCACGAACAATATGTTTTCATATAAAATGCTCTCGTTTTTTTGCCACAGAGGCACAGAGAACACAGAGGTTATTTAAGAATAAATATAGCGTTTTTGATCAGGGCGTTATCTTAAACAACGAAATACAAATTAAAGTACTCTTAACTTTTTAAAGCTCTGTGACCTCTGTGCCTCCGTGGCAAATAATATCTTAGCGATGCGAGCCATCCAGGCCCGCTTCGGCCATGGCCACAGCCCGGAACACCGCCCGACCTTTGTTCATGGTTTCTGCCCATTCATTATCGGGTACCGAATCATACACGATACCGGCCCCGGCCTGGATAGTCAGCATTTGATCCTTGATCACTGCGGTGCGGATGGCAATGGCTGTATCCATATTACCGTTCCAGGACAGATATCCCACAGCTCCGGAATAGACGCCTCGTTTCACCGGCTCCAGTTCATCGATGATTTCCATGGCACGGATTTTGGGTGCGCCGCTGACCGTGCCCGCAGGAAATGTCGCACGAAGTACATCCATCGCCGTCATATCCTCGGCCAGCTCACCCACCACATTGGAGACTATGTGCATAACATGGGAATAGCGCTCGATGATCATCTTGTCGGTGAGTTCCACACTGCCGATTTTGCTCACCCGACCGGCATCATTACGACCCAGGTCGATCAACATTAGATGCTCAGCCAGCTCCTTGGGATCGTCCAGCAGCTCTTTTTCCAGTGCCAGATCCTCTGCCTCGTCCATACCCCGGGGGCGAGTACCGGCAATGGGCCGCACCGTGACCTGATTATCTTCCAGGCGCACCAGAATTTCAGGCGATGAGCCCACCACATAATGGTCATCCAGATTCAGGTAATACATATAGGGAGAAGGATTCAGACTGCGCAGTGAGCGGTACAAATCCAGCGGTGGCGCATGGAAAGGAATCGACAGACGCTGCGATAACACCACCTGCATGACGTCGCCTTCCACAATATACTCTTTGGCTTTGCGCACCGCATCTTTAAAACCCTGCTCGGTAAAACCAGAAATAAAATCTGACTCTGACACTTTCCGGCGGCTGGCAACAGGCTTGTAAGTGGGCACCGATTCATACAATCTGGCTTCCAGCTGTGCCAGGCGTTGTTCACCCTGCTCATAGGCCGCGTCCTGCGCCGGGTCCACCTGCACTATCAGGTACAACTTGCCACTGAGGTTGTCGAACACCACGACTTCTTCGGACAGCATGAGCAGGATATCCGGTGTATTCAGTGCATCGGGTTTGTTGTCATTGGCCAGACGAGGCTCGATGTAACGAATGGTGTCATAACCAAAATAACCCACCAGGCCACCGGTAAACTTGGGCAGACCTTCCAGTTCTGCCACCTTGAACTGCTGCTGGTATTGCTCAATCCAGTCCAGGGGATCTTCCACATCCAGGGACTGCAATTGGCCCAGGTCATCTTCTATGTCGATACGATGACCAAATACCTTGATGCGTTTACGACAGGGCAATCCAATGATGGAATAGCGGCCCCATTTCTCACCGCCGTGCACCGATTCAAACAGGTAGGAGTAAGGCCCATTGGCCAGTTTCAGATAGGTACTGAGGGGGGTATCAAGATCAGCCAGAACTTCTCGCACCAGTGGAATATAGGTGTAGTTCTGTTTTTTCAGTTCGTCGAATTTTTCAGGGCTCATGTCACTTTCCAGACAACATCATTCATGCAATTACAAACAGGGACGGATTACAGGCTTACACCCATGACCATCGCCAGCTTGTATAGGCACGCAAATCGGTTTGTCTGAAAAGTGTATGCATGATTTTAATTTTGGTTTAGATGGTGAAAGACTAACCTAACAGCAATAAATATCAAGCCCAATCGACCACGGTCTGGATTTCATTCATAGAATCCACTACGGCATCTGGATGGTAATCGCGAATATCCTCGCCATGGTTATAACCATAGGACATACAGACGATAGCAAAACCTGCGGCACGGGCCGCTTTCACGTCACTCATGGAATCACCCAGCATCAAGGACTGATCCGGAGTCACTCCCATCTGCTCAGCGGCATGCAATAAAGGTAAAGGATCGGGCTTTTTCCTCGGCAAGGTATCGCCACAAATAACGATTTCAAAATAATCCTTCACACCCAGGTCAGCCAGAATAGGCAAGGTAAACTGCTCGGCCTTATTGGTGACACAGCCGATATGAATACCGGTGGACTTGAGAAATTTCAGCGCCTCGGCAACTCCGGGATAGAGACAACTGCGCTTGGACGTGTTCTCCGAATACAAAGCCTCAAAGATGGGCAGCGCTTTCTGAAACAGGGCTTCGTCCGGTTCGCCGTCCAGCTGATTGATCAGCCCTCTACGCACCAGGCGCTCGACCCCATTGCCCACCCAGTGACGAACCCGCTCCTCACCACGCACTGGCATATCCAGCTGCTTCAACATCTCATCAACACAATAGGCCAGATCGGGCACGCTATCCACCAGCGTACCGTCTACATCAATTAACACCATGGCTGGTTTTTTTATAGCCATTAATAACTCCGAATACAGGGAAAAAACTGTTTGCCGCTGAGGCACGGAGAACACAGAGAAATATCTATGTAAGGTCTTTACCAAATAGACCTCTGTGCTCTCTGTGCCTCTGTGGCAAAGCCTTTAGATTTTAGCTTTCGCCAGCTCAGTGCGCATGGCACCGACTACGGTGTCGTAGTCGTTGGCATCGTCTTTACCGACTGCACCAAAGATGGCTGAACCGGCTACAAAGGTATCGGCTCCGGCTTCGGCGATTTCGCGGATATTGTCCACCTTCACGCCACCGTCAATTTCCAGACGAATATCACGACCGGACTCTTTGATGAGCTTGCGGGCTTCGCGCAACTTATCCAGCGTGCCGGGAATGAATGACTGACCACCAAAACCTGGATTCACCGACATCAGCAGTATCATGTCCACTTTATCCATGACGTGCCTCAGGTAATCCAGAGGCGTGGCTGGATTAAAAACCAGGCCAGATTTACAACCCAGCTCACGGATCATTTGCAGACTACGGTCGATATGATCAGAGGCTTCCGGGTGGAAAGTAATATAGCTGGCACCGGCTTTGGCGAAATCCGGGATAATGCGATCCACCGGTTTAACCATCAGATGCACGTCGATTTCAGCAGTCACGCCATGTTTACGCAGGGCCTCACAGACCAGCGGACCAATGGTGAGATTGGGGACATAATGATTATCCATTACGTCAAAATGCACAATATCCGCACCGGACTTAATTACATTGTCTACTTCTTCACCCAAGCGGGCGAAATCCGCTGATAAAATCGAAGGGGCGATTTTGAAATCTGCCATTGTCTGTTCCTCACCTGGAGCCAAAATTCAAAGAGCTGCACACTTTACCTGATAAATGGCCGAGTTTCAGCTCAAAATAAACCGTTTTATCGAACCAAAGCACATTGATAAAGGTCGAAATGAGTGTATTTAAGTGCGTATTTTGTGGCTAAAACGTATGATGACTAAATTAAGCTATTGAATAATATATAATTTATTGGGCCAAAAGATATATTCTTCATATATTACCAAACTATAATTTACTTTATACCCATGCTCTGCCACAATCTGCGGTCGAAGATTTTAATGATTTTGTCAATTATTGACGGGAGTAAACTTGATGAAGAAGCAAATCCTGGCACTGGTTGCAGCCTCAGCTATGGCTGTTTCTGCAACGGCTATCGCGGGTGGCGATGCTGCCGCTGGTAAAGCCAAAGCCGCAGTATGCGCTGCATGTCACGGCGCCGATGGTGTTGGTAAGATGCCAACCTACCCTAACCTGAAAGGCCAGAAAGAAACCTATCTGTCCAAGCAGATGAAAGCTTTCCGCGACGGCGTCCGCAAAGACCCTACCATGAATGCCATGGCCAAGCCTTTGTCTGATGCAGACATTGCAAATCTGTCTGCATACTACAGCAGCCTGTAATACCCCCTCTGCTGAATAATGGCATTCAAAAACCCTGCTAGCTGTAATGGCTGCAGGGTTTTTTTATGCCTGCTGAGCTGGCTGGCATGTTCCACCAGCCATGCGCAAAACCCGGCCCCATTCCTGACTCGGGACATGAACCCGCTGGTTCTGCCCTATGGCTTACCTTTACCCGCACCTGCACGATTATTGTCCCGCAATGAGCAAAGCTTCACCACATCCCTGAATATAAGCAACACCATTAATGTGGAACAGCGGGACAACGAAAACCTGCATGTGGATGTGGAAACTTACCAGTTGAATCTGATCCAGTCCTGGGGATTTGACCAGTGGATGCTGCGCATGCAACTGCCTTTCACCGCACATAACGGTGGTTTTCTGGATAGCTGGATAGAAAATTACCATGACTTCATGCACTTACCGAAAGATATCCGGCCGCTGTATCCGCAGGACGATTTGAACATCGGCTACTCGGTAGACGGCAGCCAGCTCCTCAAGCTCGACCACACAGTCACAGACCCGGGAGATATAGCTGTGCAGGCCGCATATCAGGCCATTCACGAGACAGACTTTGCGCTCAGCCTGTGGGCCGGACTGGAACTACCCACGGGAAACAGTGATCATCTCACCGGTAGTGGCAGTGTGGATGTTTCATTCTGGCTGGCTATGGACAAGGGATTCATCAATGACCGCTGGCTCTACTCCAATCTCGGCCTGCTGTTCATCTCTGACGGCGACATACTGCCAGGCCAGCAGAAACACAGTATTGTATTCGGCAACCTGGGCATGCAGTTCCAGCCCTGGGAGATGATCTTACTCAAGGCCCAGCTCGATATGCATTCCGCGTTTTACGACTCTGCAACTAAGTTTCTCGATCACGTGATCCAGCTCACCTTCGGTGGCAGTGTACTGATTTCAGACAGGCATCATATCGATATTGCAGTAGTGGAGGACATACGTCCTGGCACATCACCTGATGTAAACTTTAATATTTCCTGGAATATGTTTTTCTGAGCTGAGAAATATAAACCAGTCATGCGGATTATTAAAAGAAAACGCAAATTTAATAAATGTTTTGTAGGTGCGTCTTTAGGCGCACACCTCCCGACTTGAATAAATATTGTTATCTAAGAACAACCTACTAAAAATATTTGCGTTTATTCGCGTTCATTTGCGTTATTCTTTTCTATCACTCAAACAACTTCAATTGCCTGTTCGTGACCTGCATTCCCTTTCCTTCAAGTTTTGACATACTCACACCCAGCAGTCTAACTGGCCTTACATTAGCATCGGTGCGCTCCAGCAACACGAGTGCCACTGCGGCGATTTGTACGGCATCATTGCTGGGGCTATCCAAGGTCAGACTTCGAGTGATCTGCTGAAAATCGGCATACTTAACTTTCAGGGTGATGCTATAGCCAAGCAGCTGCTTCTGCTTCAGACTGTTTGCCACCTGTTCAGATAACTCAAGCAGATGCTGACGCATCTCTCTTAGATCATTCAGGTCCGACTCGAAAGTAGTCTCCGAACCCAGGGATTTGCGCTGCCGACTCACGGTGACCGGTCGATGATCGATACCACGCACTATGTCGTAATAATAATCAGCCGCACTGCCAAACTGAATGGCTAAGTCATCTCTGGATAGCTGCCACAGATCATTGCCGATATAAATCCCCAGCGACTGCATTTTAGCTTCGGTCACCTTGCCCACACCATAAAACTTACCAATCGGCAGCTGCCGAACAAATGCCTCACCCTGCCCCGGCGCAATGACATATTGACCATTGGGCTTGTTCATATCAGAGGCTATTTTGGCGAGAAATTTATTATAGGATACTCCCGCCGATGCAGTGAGCTGGGTTTTCTGAAATATGGCTTTACGGATCTGTTCCGCCATGCGTGTAGCCGAACCATCACAGACTGGATTATCAGTCACATCCAGATACGCCTCATCCAGAGACAGGGGTTCGACCAGTTCCGAATACCCAGAAAACACTTGATGAATCTGTTGCGACACTTTGCGATATGCAGCAATTCTTGGGCGAACAAAAACCGCATTAGGACAAAGTTGATAGGCACGTGATGAGGCCATGGCGGAATGCACACCAAAACGACGGGCTTCATAACTACAGGTCGCCACCACCCCCCGCGAATCCGGTTTACCACCGACAATAACCGGTTTGCCTTTTAGCTGTGGATTATCCCGCTGCTCCACTGCGGCAAAAAAGGCATCCATATCGATGTGGATAATTTTACGCTCCATATCGACTTAGCTGATTGCGACCACCTGTGCGGCTTCCCTGCCTTCGACATGGGCCAGCGCCTGCAGCAACACATCTACGCCGGCATCCTTAGATACCCCTTGCTCACTTAGATGACGCCGCCAGGCACGGGCACCGGGCATAGCATGATACAGACCCGTGATATGGCGGGTCATGCTATGCAGGCGGTGACCCAGCGCCAGTTGCTGTTCGATATAGGGTAAAAGTTTCTGGACTATGTCTAATCGACTGGGCAACGGATGATCATCCTGAAAAAAACGTCGATCGACTTCGGCCAGCATATAAGGATTGTGGTAAACCTCTCGACCCAGCATCACACCATCCACCTGCTTCAAATGCTGCTCAGCCTGATCAAGATCGCTGATGCCGCCATTAAGAATAAATTCCAGCTGCGGATATCGGATTTTCAATCGGTAAACCGCATCGTAATCCAGCGGTGGGATCTCCCTGTTCTGTTTTGGACTCAGGCCTTTTAGCCAGGCCTTACGGGCATGCACAATGAACACTTCGCAACCGGCCTCGGCCACGGTTTCTACAAATTCACACAGCTCATCCCAGGAGTCCCGGTCATCGACACCAATTCTATGTTTCACTGTCACGGGTAAACGGGTGGCCGCTTTCATGGCTGCCACACACTCGGCTACCACCCCAGGCTCGGCCATTAAACAGGCACCAAAGCGACCCGACTGAACCCGGTCACTGGGGCAACCCACATTAAGATTAATCTCATCGTAGCCATAGTCTTGTGCAATGCGTGAACATTGTGCCAGCTGTAAGGGATCACTGCCACCCAGCTGTAAAGCCAGAGGATGCTCCATCTGATTAAAAGCCAGATGCAGATCACGATCACCATGAATGATCGCACCGGTGGTGACCATTTCGGTGTAGAGCAAAGCATGCCTGGAGATTTGGCGTAGAAAAAATCGCTCATGACGATCTGTCCAGTCCAGCATAGGCGCCACTGAAAACACACGAACCAAATTCACTCCCTCCCGGGAACCTCTATAAGGTATTCTAAATCGCGACAAGCTTTGACCCATGTATTTTCAGCACAAATACGACGGTCGGCATTGTCATTAAGGACAGAAAAGCGGACATAGCTTTCATTAATAAGGAGCCTGGCAAGCCCTATGACTTAGCACAATCGGCGCCACCGGCATCACCATCCCCTTATTTATACCACACTAAGCCAATAATCGTGACCAACAATGCCTGCTTATATTGAGTGACCGAACAAGGCCCGGGTAGTTTTTTAAATAACCTGCTCTATAAGACTCTTATGAATCTTGTCACAGGCTCTTACTCAGCTAACCGGGAAAAAACCCTAACCTAAATGTGGTAGTAGCTGAAAATAATGTTAAAAAATGTGAATTTTTTCAGGAAATCCAAAAATATAG
Source organism: Gammaproteobacteria bacterium (assembly GCA_048550535.1). GTDB lineage: Bacteria > Pseudomonadota > Gammaproteobacteria > SZUA-229 > SZUA-229 > CBDULX01. The sequence continues at coordinate 15,565 of JBLYYN010000301.1, read as the reverse complement.
GCTATAGTCCTATTGACATAGCAAGTAAGCATTTACCCGAATCAGAAATTCACCAAATTACCAAATTACCAAATTCGATATTACCAAATCAAAGGCTGGCAGAAGTCACTTCATCAAGTCACTGCATTCGCAGTAACTTCATTAAGGCTTCTTTCTGGCCAAAAACCGTAGTCAAGAAGGATGCGTTTGATGCTCAGCGATAAGATTTCCATAACACAGATAGGTCTGACCCAGTCTGACCTCAGACTGATAGAGACTGTATTCAAGTTGTCTGCTGACCTGACACAGGCCTACTCAGTGAATACCGACAAGCTATTTAATAGTGCCGATATCGTGTTTCTAAATGCCGATGCACCTGACGCTCTTACACAATGGCAAGCTTTTTCAGAAGTCAACAAACAAGCCACTCCGATCATGGTGACCTCAGACACATCATCCACTACTGATGGTCTTGTGCTGGATCGCCCATTATCCATTAAAAAACTAATGTCGGCGTTACGGATGGTAACTTCAACTGATAAGGCATTCACTTCAGGTGCCGAAGATCAGGCCAACACAACGCAGCACATCCTTGTAGTTGATGATAGTTTTTCCGTACGCAAATTCATGGAGTGCAAATTGCCCGAACTGTCTGCCGTGCCTATCGTTGTTGAATTTGCCGAATCAGGTGAAGCCGCAATGGATAAAATAAAACGGCAGAGTTTCGACCTCGTTTTTCTTGATGTCGTAATGCCCGGCATCGATGGCTACCAGGTGTGCAAGTGGATTAAATCCGAACAACCAACTTATGTCGTTATGCTAACCAGCAAAAAGTCTCCTTTCGACAAGGTGCGCGGGAGCATGTCAGGCTGCAATGCCTACATAACAAAGCCGCCCAAAGATGATCGCTTACAAAAAGTCCTGGAAAAAAGCGTTAAAGCAAATGAAAAAAAAAACCAGACCCAAGCACTAGCAAAAGGTTTCCAGCAGGACAGCCTGCTGACTATTGAGTAAATACTGAACCCATCAACCAATACCAATTGTAAGGAAAATACCAATGCCAATTAATAAAATTTTAATTGTAGACGACTCTTCTACTGACCTGATCAACCTGAAAGAAACGGTTTCAAACACTGGCACAACAATCATTTCTGCCACATCGGGAAAAGAAGCGGTAGCTAAAGCTCTGGCAGAAAAACCTGATCTGATATTCATGGACATAGTTATGGATGAAGTCGACGGCTATCACGCATGCCGTCAAATCCGGGATAACGATGCCACCAAGGATATTCCTGTTATCTTTGTTAGTAGCAAGCATCAACGTGCTGATCGTCTTTGGGCAGAAAAACAGGGTGGCCGTGGTTTTATCACAAAGCCATATACCAAGGAAGACATCCTTGAACAGATCAATATTTTTAAATAAGTAAAAACCACAGTGATCCAATTCACCACACCACGGCCTTCTTATCCCAGGAGAAACAAGCCATGATAGCTGAACTTCCGTTACCCAGCCAGGTACTGAACCAACCGTTCATTTTGAACAACAGTACCCAGCATGATTCAGACAAAAACAATACGGAAGTATCAACAACTTTCTGGACACATTGTTATTCCGTTGCCGGCCTGGGCTTACTATTACCCGAAGGTTCCGTTGGTGAGGTGTTTGATAAGCTACCGCTGTGTCGACTACCCAACACCAGCGACTGGCTAAACGGCATGGCCAGTCAGCGTGGCAATGTGGTACCCATTTTTGACCTGGTCAAAATATTAGGCCTGGACAAAAATGCCGAAAAAGTGAAACGAAAGTATTTTTTAATCGGTCAACGAGAAAAAACCATCGGCATACTTATCGATGAAATGCCCAGTCGTATTTTTCTAGACAGGAAAGACCGGTTAGCTATAACGCCTCCACTACCAGCGATCTTACAACCCTTTGTTCATGCGTGTTATCAGGTGGAACAACGAGTCTGGATAGACTGGGATGTTGACGCTTTCTTTTTGGCTGTCGGAGACCGCATTTAGACCCATGTCTAAACAGCAGCAGACAGTACGTGATTGATTTAACAAATACTAGGTAACTACCATGAAAAAATTTACTCTCCACTGGATAACTATATCACTGCTCGTTGTGTCGGGTGTGGCTAATGCCGGCCCGCATGACAATAAAGTCCTTGCTCTCCTGCAGTCCGATGCCTCTGCCTGGTTATCCGACCCCCTGTTAATAGAAGCCGTCAAGCGACAAAATGCACAACATGCGTCATTAACTCAACGAGATATAGACCGCCTGGACAAAACCTGGCGTTCGGAAAATAAATCCAGCGATCAACCAACCATTGATAGCGTTTTGAAAAATAAGCTGTCAGTCTTTTTGCAAAATGTCGCAAACAATAGCAATGGCCTGTATTCAGAAATAATTATTATGGACAACAAGGGTCTTAACGTTGGCCAGAGCAAGATAAGCTCCGACTTCTGGCAGGGTGATGAAGCCAAATGGCAGAAAACATTCCTGGCTGGCCCACAGGCATTGTATATTGACAAAATCGAATATGACGATTCCTCACACAGCTTCCAGATACAGGCCAGCGTACCCGTCATTGACCCTGCAACCAAGGCAAATATCGGCGCGGTAACCATCGGTCTGGCGATGAGACAACTGGCTCTCAGACAGGTTAAATAGTTTTGAGCCCGACAAATAATTAGCCTGCAACCAGACCCATACCATCATAGATGAGTATGCACCAATGTCTCATAACAGGCTGTTAGATTTTAAATTTACTTTATAAGGTATTACACCATGAGCTTCCTTCGAAACATGAGAATCACTCATAAGTTATCGATGATTCTGATCATCGTATTACTGGGTTTCGCCGCTATCGGTATAACCTACAAATACATATTGGACATCAATACTCAATCAATTCAAACCTCTGAGCAACTGTCTGAGTTTGGTGCCTATATCGAAAGGGTTCATGTCGACCTTCTTGACGCCCGTCGTATTGAAAAAGACTTTGCCATCAATACTGAGATAGGCCTGGTAGAACAGTTCGAGCTCAAGATGACGGCCGCTCGTGAAAATCTGGCAAAACTTGAAGCACTCGCACCAACCAACATGGACCAGACAGCACTGATCAACATCCAGGACCTGTTCCGTCGTTATCATTCTGACTTTTACGGCATTGCAGAGTCACAGGTAAAACTGGGTCTGGATGAAACCACTGGTCTTCAGGGAACTATGCGTAACGCCTCCCATGATCTTGAGACGCGACTCAAAAAACTGGGGGACACTGCACTTATAGCCTCATTATTGCAGATGCGTCGGCATGAAAAGGACTATCTGTTACGAGGAAACGACAAAGACATTACAAAATTAGACAAAGAACACCGCTTGTTTTCTTCACAACTGAACAAGTCAAAACATTCATCAGGCATTAAAGCCAGCATATCCAACCAGTTAAATGCATACTATAAAGCCTTCCAGCAATATGCAAACACCGCCCAGGAAAAGAACTTAACAACGGTGGCCACACAGAACACAGTTAACCAGCTCGAACCATTGTTTAACAACCTGCTTATCGCAAAAGACAAAATCCTGTCCCAAAATAAAGAAACTTCAACCACCCAGCAGCAGAACATTACCGGGGTTTTCGCTATTATCCTGCTGGTCACCGGTGTACTGGTTTCCATTGTATTGTTACTATTTTCACGCGGCATCATACGCTCACTGGGCAAACTGCGTGACACGGTAGACAAGGTAGCGGCAGGTGACTTTAACGTTCGCGCTCAGCTGAATACCAAAGATGAACTGGGCACCCTGGGTACAGCGTTTGATACCTTGCTCGATGAACGCCTGGCAACTCTGGCTCAGGCCGAGAAAGAAAACGAGCAATTAAACGACTCAATCATCATGCTGTTAGAAGCGGTATCTCAGCTCAGCGAAAAAGACCTGAGCATCAAAGCAAAGGTAAATGAAGATATTACCGGACCCGTCGCGGATGCGATGAATCTGATGACAGATGAAACCGCGCAGGTACTAAATGGCATCCGCCGAGTTTCAGATGACGTAGAATTTGTTGTTAATCTGGTGAAACAACAAAGTGAAAAAGTAACCCATGTGGCGGCCTCTGAACGTGAAGTGGTTGAAACCGCCATGATAAAACTGGAAACTGCGTCCAGGACTATGAATGAGGTATCAAAACTTGCCCAAAGCTGTAATGAAATTGCTACACGTGCATCCGCTTCAACTACAACTGCATTCGATACGGTAACCGATACTGCCGATGGCATGAATGACATTCGAGAAACTATAAGCGAAACAGAAAAACGTATTAAACGACTGGGTGAACGTTCCCAGGAAATCACCACTGTGGTGGACATCATCAAGGACATCGCTGAACGTACCCATGGCCTGGCACTGAACGCCAGTATGCAGGCAGCGGCGGCAGGTGATGCCGGTCGCGGTTTCGCAGTGGTTGCCGACGAGGTACAGCGCCTCGCAGAAAGTTCACGAAATTCAACCGCACAGATCACGTCACTGGTTCGCAGTATCCAGTCAGAAACCTCTGAAACCATGGCAACTATGAATAAAGCGATCAGTCAGGTTATTGAAGGCTCCAGCCTGGCAGAACGTGCGGGTAAAGAAATGCAGGAAACCCAGAAAACAACATCTGAGCTGGTACAAGCGGTCATACAGATTGCCGAACAATCATTAGCCCAGGTTGTAGTCCATGATGACCTGAAGAATGACACTACCGCTATCCGTAACAGTACTAACGATACAGGCCGCGAGCTGGAAGAACAGTCGAAACATACCTCCAAGCTGGTGGATTATGCGAAGCTGCTGAAAGACTCTGTACATGTATTCAAATTACCAGAATCTATGCAGATTAAAGACAATGTAGAACCGATACCACTGCGTCAAAATCAAAACGCCAGTTAATCCGACAAACATGCACATCAGGTAAGAGTGATGATATATACACCGACAGCAGGCTTGCAGGATCTTATACTAGATGCAATGGATGAGATTTCGATATTGCTGGGCACCCCCTCTGAAGAGCTGGAGTCCAGTAGTATCGCAGATATATGTAATCTCCATCTGGACAATCTCAGTATGGCCGCAACTATAGCCGAACGACCGGGTTTACAGCTATTGTGTGATAACTTTCAACAGCACATTGCAAGCCTAGCCACATCAGACCTGCAAACAACAGAACTTCTGCAGTGGCTTAGCATACTATCAAGCTATCTGGAAAAGCCTGATGATCCTCAGGTATGTAGCAGTTTGTTGAGTTCGTTTGACGAAGGACAACGAGAATTGTTAACTGACATGTTGCAGCAGGACCTGAAAAACAGTCAGCAAAGTGACACTCCACTGTCTGCCATCAGCACGATCGATGATTGGCAAACAGAGATTTCGGCGTCCGATATTGACGATGATGATGACAACGATGATTTCGATTCATCGATGATGCGCACTACCGACATCCTGAATATGTTTCTTGAGGAGTTTATCGATGTATCCGAACGCATGGATAAATTGCTCAGCGGCCTTACTCCCGAAAATTTCAGTGATGCCCAATCACAACAGGCTTTGTTACATTACCAGGAACTCATTGATCGGGTACTAGTTACCTCCAACTCCTTAAGCCTCTCAGGTCTGGGCCAGGTCTGTAAATTCGTTAAATATAACGTCGCTATGTTTGATGAATTAATCCGCCTGGCAAAGGCCGATTTTGAAGCTATCAAGACCTTGCTAAGCGGCTGGCATTCACCGGTCATTAACTATATAAGGACACCCAATGACGATGACGCCTGTATACAGCTGGTCAACTATCTGCAGCATGAAACCTGGCCTGAGCCGCTGTTAGATACACAGGCACAGGAATTGCTGGTTTTATTGACTCAAGGTCTTGAAGACTTCGACACCGAGGATGCAGCAAGCCATCGTGTACATACTGCCAGTGCCGAAGATATTTCACTGGAAATTGCCAATGATGCCAGTGACACATTGATTGACGCATTTTTCCATGAGGCACCAACACTGGCTGTTGAATTTACCGAGCATATAGAGAAACTGGTAAAAGGCGAAAATGTACAAAAAAATACTGAAAGTGCACAACGACTGGCACATACATTAAAAGGTTCTGCTAACCTGATCGGCGCCAAAGGTGTCGCAAACCTGACCCATCATATCGAAGATATACTGGAGTATTTGTCCCATAAGCAAACTACCCCACCAGCACAATTAGCTGAAGCCCTGAGAGAATCTGCGGATACTGTAGAAACCATGATTGAAGCCATGCAGGGTGTGTGTGAACGGCCCGATGATGCCCAGCGTGTTTTACAATCCATACTTGACTGGGCCAACCGAATCGACCAGGGCAATCTTGATGATGTCGTCGAAGCAACAGCGATAAGTAGCATACAGGCTCCTGCCAACAATCTGGCTGATCAAATTAAGGCACCCCCTGCCTCCAAACAAACCGTGCCACAAGACGTCACCAGCGCAAGCCGAGGTGAAGTCCTGCATATACCCATTAGCCAGGTCGATGAAATGTTTCGCCTGGTAGGTGAGATGTCAATTGCCATAGGGCAGACAAAGGAACGGATTAAGGGATTGATTGATGAAGGTGAAACCCTCAACAATCTGGACATTATCGTACAACAACGCCGTTTTGAACTGGAAAACCTGGTAGATGTGAAAAACATTGCCACAAGACAGCGTCGCCTGCGAGTCATCGGCGGCAACCAGGCCCGTTTCGACCCACTGGAAATGGACGAATTTAATGATATGCACAGCGCAGTTCATAGCTATATCGAATCCGTTGCGGACTTACGTTCCATAAGTCAACAATTGAGACTGGAGAGCCATAATCTCGACAGCCTGCTGGCACAGCAAAACCAGCTCTATAATGAGCTTCAGGAAATCGTCATGCGCACTCGCATGGTGGCCGTGGATACCATCGTTGCCCGTTTACAACGCAGTGTACGCCAGGCCTGTCGTGCTACCGGCAAAAATTCACGACTCGAAATTAATGGCACTGAACTGCATATTGATGGTGATGTGTTAAGCAAACTCACAGCACCACTAATGCATATGCTGCGCAATGCTATCGATCATGGCATAGAAACCACGGCAGAGCGCCAGGACCTGGGCAAACCGGAAGAAGGTCTCGTTAGCTTAAGCTTTACCCAAATTGGCAACCAGGTTGTTGTGCAATGCACAGACGATGGCCGTGGCCTGGACTACAAACGTATTCGAAAAATGGCTGAGGACAGGGGCCTGATATCCAGTGGACAACCACTAAATGACACCGAAGTTGCACGCCTTATTCTTCAACCCGGCTTTACCACTCGGGATTCTGCCACTCAAATATCTGGACGTGGTGTAGGTATGGATGTGGTTAACTCCACAGTAACAGGACTCAAGGGTGTCCTGGAAATCGCAGACAGCGATTCCAGCTCCGGTTGCCAGTTCACACTGCGTCTACCTATTACCCTGGTCACCAACCATTCCATACTCGCCAGTGTAGAAAATGAACTGTTTGCTATACCGACGAGTTCACTGGTTCAGATCCTGACACCTGGTATAGGCACATTTGGTAGCCTGGGTAGCGACCTGACCTACCAGCTGAATAAAGATATTTACCCAACCAAACAGCTCAGTAAACTGCTCAACATTAACAGCCAAATGACCAGCGATGAAGACACCCGTAAATATACCCTGCTGGTCCGTTCTGATTCAGGCATTGTTGCGGTTGTGGTGGATAATGTGGTTAACAGCTATGACCTGGTTGTAAAAAACATGGGACGTTATGTAAAGTCCGTCAAAGGTGTTACCGGTATTTCTGTGCTTGGTAACGGCAATGTCATCCCGGTTCTTGATTTGCCTGACCTGTTACGTCACCAGGCACAAAACTCCGTCACAAATCAAGCTAACGATGTAGCTAAATTTACAGAAACACGCAATATTCCACAGGTACTAATCGTTGACGACTCACTCAGTGTGCGCCAGTCCCTGTCACAACTGGTAGAGGATACCGGTTTTGAAGCGGTGCTGGCACGTGATGGTATTGAAGCAATGGACATGATTCGTAAACAGGTCCCGAATATTGTTCTGGCTGATATGGAAATGCCGCGCATGAATGGTCTGGAGCTGACGTCAGCCATACGGAACAACTCACAGACTAACGCATTACCGGTAATTATGATTACCTCCCGCTCCATGCAGAAACATCGCGTGGAAGCAGAAAAAGCTGGGGTTAATATATATATGACCAAACCTTTTGCCGAAGATATTCTACTCAGCAACATCCAGGCCCTGATGGACACACCAGCATGAACAATTCGAGTGCACCACAAAATCTAGCCATACTTTCCATTGGCTCTCTCAGCCTGGCCATTCCCCAGACTGATATAGTGTCTGTTGATGTTGTGGCCGATGTCAAACCAAACGATACCGACAACACATTGGTTGCCGCCAGCCTACACCGTCAGGATGGCCAATGGCCAGTCTATGCTTTTTCGGACACATTAAAGCCGATGCCAAATCTGGCTGAATCATGCCGCTTTTGTGTATGCATCAAACGCGATGATATTTTTTACGCGCTCGCATGTGACAGTGTCGGCGTTTCTTTACTGGATAGTGACACCCCAACTGAAGAGATACCGGAAATGATGAAATCAGAAACCACACCCGTAGTTAAATTAATGCACTACCAGCAAGATATTGCGCTGATTGTAGATGCTTTTTCCATGAATCATTATCTTGAAACCCTGGGTGCACGTGATGTCTGAAATAAGCAACGCCTGGTTAATGGAGGCCAGTGGCGGCCATAAATTTGCCATAGCAGAATATGAAATGATTGAGTATGTGATTACACCGGAACTGATCAGCATTCCGCTTACCCCTAATTATTGCTCATCGATCATGCTCTGGAGCGAGCGCATGATACCAGTGGTTAATTTTGGTTTATTGCTGGGTAATCAAGATTCGGTTACACACAGTGTTAGTGTACTTGCATACCAGGATATGCCGGGTGAAGACTTGAAGTATCTGGGTATCAGCCAACAGCAGGCACCTGTTAAAATCACTGTCTGTGATGACCAGGCCTGTGCCCTGACTGAATACAACCAGGATTTCTGGCAAGCTCTGTCAGCCAGCTGTTTTAAACATGATGATGAGGTTATTCCTATCATCAACCTGGCCATACTGGGATCCCCTGAGTTTAGTCAGAAAGCTAAAGAATTTAGTGCTGGGATAGAACCGTTTTATATGCAAGCTGAATTAGCAAATATTTAAATAATATTATCTTTCAGGCAGTAATGGTGGCATGGGGCTATCTAATGAACAGGAAATAGCGCGCAGTAATTCCGCTTCTGCAGGCATGATAATACCATCATCAAGCACGCTATCTGTACAGGCATCGATGATAGATTTTTTCAGCATGGGTGACAAAAGATTCAGCTCATTGAGCGCCTGAGTAATCTTATCTGCACTGATTTCTGAAAAGGCCTGCAGGGTCTCCGGTTTTATACTGAATGTTGTCATCACCCGCTTAAAAGTAGACGATGTTTTTTCCGCATTCTGGCCACTGCTCCGGGCCAGCACTGACAATAGCAGACGTATCTCGGCCAGCACCGGCCTGAAAGAATAGTGCTTGATGCGATTAACTTTGCCTGCATCTTTATCCAGGTGTTGCTTAATCAGGGTCAGCAACACAAACTCAAACAGGGTGAACTTATTATCCAGCCTGATCAGTTGTTCAATATTGCTAATAAAATCAGATTTTTCTTTATCATCCAGGCGCTTTAGCACTGGCAATACCATATCGACTACAGGTAGTCGCTGACGACGATCCAGTTTATATAAATCATCCATCAGGTGTACTGCCGGTTCATGCAATAATTTTTGTTGCTTTAAAAAATTAAGGCCAATATTTTTATCCATGCCGGCAATGAGTAGACCATAAATCACTAAAACGGCTCCTTGCCGGCTGTGCATGACCTCAGAAATGGAGGCAGGCAAAGCACTGATTAACTGATGGGCATAAGCCAGATGCTCAGGGGTAGGGTTACCCACCGATGCCGTCACCGCATCTACACTGGTATAGCGGCCGCTGTCTGCAAACCCACTGATCCCGGCAGCATCCATAGCTGTGGCCGATACTGCTTGCGCAGCCTGATTTCGATTCTGGATAAGTGCCTTAGCTTTCTGAGTTTTCAGGAACGTGGGATCCACCGCATTGATACGCACATCCAGAGGTGGGTGCGTGGCCAGCAGGGAAGTAAAATGGAGTTTCACCGTTTCGCCAAAACACATATGACTCACGTCTTCGGCATTAGTGGAATTAAGCAAAGTACCCGCTGAGTGCTGCTGAATTTTATACAAGGCACCGGCAATGCCTTTGGGATTGCGGGTGAACTGAACCGAAGATGCATCAGCCAGAAATTCCCTCTGTCGTGAAATGGCCGCCTTGATCAGGCGTCCGAAAAACAGCCCGATATAGCCTATGGCAAACAGGGCCAGGGCAAGCAATAACACCGCGCCTGCGCCTTTGTTATTACCACGGGAACGACGTCCGCTGCCCCGCAATACCACCTCTCCGACTTTACCGATCAACAGGATGCCCGCGAGTATGGCTATCAGGCGAATATTGATGCGCATATCCCCATTCAATATATGACTGAATTCATGGCCCACCACAGCCTGCAATTCATCGCGGCTTAAACTATCCAGGGCACCACGGGTCAGCACCATCACTGTTTCTGTGGGACGAAAACCGGCGACAAAGGCATTGATCCCCGACTCATTATCCATCACATACAAACTGGGCATAGGCACCCCGGAAGCTATGGACATTTCTTCCACCACGTTAATGTACTGAATTTCCTTGCTATCATGGCTATCCATATCCAGCAATCGCCCACCGGCCATTTTTGCAACCGCCTGACCACCACCGCGCAAGTTAAACAAACGCAGCAGACTGCCGAGCATTATCAGCCCCATAGTGCCCAGGGAAATATATAGCCAGTAGGGTTGATGCAGCCATTCATTAAGGCTAATGGGTAGAGGATTGCCAGGGTCCTGATAAGACACATAGACACCGGCTTCACTGAAAGCGTAATACACAACCGCATTGATCGCCAGAACAATCAGAAAAATTGCTAGCAGAAAGTACAGTACCAGTATGCTGGTACTGCGTCTTGCCTTATCCTGCCGGGAAAAAAAATCCATCAGCTAATTGTGTATTAAAAAGATACCTTAATCGCTTTTTTGTAATCCGCCGATTCAATTTCAAATAATTCAGCGATCTGAAAACCACCGGGGTTGGCGATCAGGGAATTTGGGAACTGCTCACGGTAAGTATTGTAACTCATCACCGCATCATTGTAGGCCTGTCGAGAGAAGGACACCTTGTTTTCAGTGGAAGACAGTTCCTCCATCAATTTTTCCATAGTCTGATTGGCTTTGATGTCTGGATAATTTTCAGCCAGTGCAAACAATTTACCCAGTGAACCTGTCAATGCTGTTTCTGCGGTCATTAACTGTTGAATGGCTTTAGCATCTTCGGGATGAGCTGCCGCTGATTTTGTCGCGTTTACTGCCTGATTGCGGGCTTCGATAACCGCAGTTAAGGTTTCCTTCTCGTGAGCCATATAAGCTTTCGCGGTTTCAACCAGATTGGGAATTAGCTCATGACGTCGTTGCAGTTGCACATCGATTTGTGCGAAAGCATTCTTGAATCGATTCCTCAATGACACCAGCGTATTAAAAATAGCTATAAGGTAAAGCACCATAACTACAATAATGACCAGAGTTACGATAGCGCTTGTAGACATGGAGTTTCCCTTTTTACGATAGGTGTAATACGCAATAAAATGCTGGATTGATGTCCTGTCTAACTCTTTTGATTATAATTCTATGGCAGCCAGGCATTTATTTTTGACATTAGCTCTGCTTCCTGGGGTGGCTTGGTAATATAGTCCTTGGCACCCTGGCGCTCTGCCCATACCTTGTCTGTCTCCTGATCCTTACTGGTGAGCATGATCACCGGAATATGCTGGGTATCTGCATTTTTAGTAATTTGACGGGTAGCCTGAAAACCATTCAAATTAGGCATAACCACATCCATCAGGATCAAATCTGGCAATTCACTGCTGGCCTTGGAAACAGCTTCTTCACCATCTTCCGCAGTAATGATTTCAATACCGTGTTTTTGCAGAATTTTGGTTACACCCATCATCTGGGTTGGTGAATCATCAACTACTAATATTCGTGTCATAAAAACTACCCTTACGATCTTCCCTGTTCATTTTATTAATTTCTAAAGTTAAAAAATGTTTTAACCCGGATTGCCATCAATATCAATAAAGCTTAGCCTAAAATACTCTAATTACTCGTCATTCATTCCACAAACATGAGATTGATCAAGAAACCAGAGCAGAGCTAATTCAATAGATCCAGCACTTAGTCAAATGCCCAATCCTGAAGTATGGGCATCTGAAACAACTGGTTTTGATAGTCGAAAACCACGCCTTTTTGTGTTATCTGCTCCACTTTCAAGCCATCCACTATCGTTTCCCCCTCAGCCATACTACGATCATTGATGATAACCGAACGTTGCTCAGCGTTACTGCTATATACATGACCGGCGAATTCCATGTCTGGAATCGCCTGCTGCACCAGCGGAGGCATATCCCTCAGGTGGGGCACAGATTCCAGGAATAACGAAGGCTCTACCGGTGTCGGCCTTTGAACTATGTATGACTTAACGGCTGCGGTGTCAGGCTCAGGAACGAACACCGAGGCCCGTGCATTATTCGCCTGAACGGGAGTGGATGCTACAGCTTCGGCGGTATTAACGCTATTCTGAATGGCGACCAGATGCTGCTGTGGCGCCCAGGGCCGCATCCAGCCCAGCACAAATACCAGGCTCAGGGCCAGCATGCCAATTACCACATAGGGCCATCTTGAGGACTGGGCAGAATCCTGCAACTGCAGTGGCAAGGTCTGTAAACCGGGTACATTACCCTGTTGTCGTTCCTGTTCCGATTTTTTCAATGCTTCAAGGATATACGACATTACTCAGCCTTTATCATTTAGAACCGGCGCCTTCAAGCCGGTAGCATTGTTAATGTGGATCAGGGTCTGCACCCCAACAATACCATCGGCCACCAGCCCCTGGGCCAGCTGGAACTGACGCACCCGATCGAGCAATTGATCTTGATACACGGTTTGCTCGGGAACTTTATTTTCGCTGCTGAGCAGATTCAACTTCTGGCTCAACCATATCACTTCTTCGCCGGCATAGCCGGGATGGATAGCCCGCTGATAGCCCGGTGGCTGACGCCATAACAGGGTGTAATGCCCATACCAGTACTGATGCAAATCTTTAATGGGAATAAGGATTTCTTTGTTTGCCAGCTTAAGCTGGGCCTGAGATTTACCCAGGCCTATCAGGGTGGCATGGTAACTACGACCCTGTTCATCACTCAAATCCAGCACCACCGGGCGATTGAGCCGCTGCAATTTTTCCAGGCTGCCCTGATCTCGTGAACAGGCAAGACCCTGGGTTTGTGCAAAAAAGCAGGGGGAGCCATCTTGCTCAGGGAAATAAACCAGCTCCCATCGCTGGAACAAGCTTTGATAAGCGAGAGAATTGCTGCGCAGACGCTCGTTTTCATCGGGCCAGCTAAAATGGCTTCGAGTTTCTTCGGGCAGAATTTCTGGTTCAGCCTGTACCAGCTTAGGCTGATCAACGTACTGACTTATTCCTAACCAGATCAATGAACCCACAACCAGCAATATGCTTGCGGCGGCAGTCCAGTTAGCGCTGGGCCTGGCGATGCTACGCAAACCCAGAGACGGCACCTCCCCCATCACTTCTATCGCCGCACGATTCAGGGTTTTTACATTCACCTGCTGACGGTTCTGCACATAGGTTCCGAGCAGGGCACGGTCACACAGCACATTGATGAGACGTGGAATACCCTGGGATAATCGATACAAACGTCGAATAACCGCCGGTGGGAACAGAGGGAAACGACAACCAGCCACCGCCAGTCGATGGGCCACATAGGCCCCCAGTTCAGACTCACTCAGTGGCGTCAGGTGAAAGCGTGCGGTCACTCGCTGGGCCAGCTGGGATAGCTCGGGTCGGGCCAGCATCTGTTTCAGTTCCGGTTGCCCCAGTAAAATAATCTGTAACAACTTACGCTCACTGGTCTCCAGATTGGTCAACAGGCGCAGTTGTTCCAGCACATCCTGATCCAGGTTCTGCGCCTCTTCGATCAGCAATACCGTGTTCCTGCCCTGAGCGTACTGCTCCAGCAAATAATGATTGATGCGATCGATAAAGGACTTGATGGTGGTCGCACCTGAGGTGTCGATGTGCAACTCATCACAGATGGTTTCCAGCAGCTCGATGGCGCTGAGTTTGGGATTTAATACCAGGGCCAGATGGGTATGTTCCGGGATCTGCTCAAGCAGACAGCGGCTGACCGTGGTTTTGCCCGTGCCTACATCACCGGTGAGCAGGATAAACGCGCCATTAGATTCCAGGCCATACAACAGATGCGCCAATGCCTCCCGGTGACGTTCACTCATATAGAGATAGCGCGGGTCGGGAGCTATGGAGAAGGGCGGCTCAGAGAGGCCGAAGTAGTCTGCGTACATGGCCCAGATTATACTCATATATTCTATTTTTTATCAGGCCGATGCACATAAATTCCAGCGACACTTTTTATTTATGAACTGAATGATGGGGATTATTATTTCGATACCAATTATTTTTCTTAATTTCACTTAATTATTTCATAGATCAATTTCAGTCTTTGCTTATTTAGATGCCTGCCAGAGCACTTCCAGCTCATCCAGGCTGTACTGTTCAAATCCCTTACCCGACTTGTTCACCTCTTGCTCCACAGATCCAAACCGCCGCTCGAACTTGGCATTACCATGACGCAGGGCTTCTTCCGCATCTAAATCCAGATGACGGGCCAGATTGACGCAACTGAACAATAGGTCTCCGGTTTCTTCGAACTGGGCAGTTTTGTCCTGGTTAGCCATGGCTTCCCGCAATTCCTGGATTTCTTCCTCGATTTTATCCAGCACCGGTGCCACTTCGGGCCAGTCGAAACTCACGGAGGCCGCTCGCTTTTGCAGCTTCTGTGCTCGCTTCAGGGCGGGCAACGCTTTAGCAACGCCATCCAGCACACCGGCTTGTTCCTGTTCTGCCCGATTATCACGTTCGCCGGCCTTAGCCTGCTCCCAGGCTTTATCTAATGTTTTCTCATCGGTGTATTCTGCATCGGCAAATACATGGGGATGACGGCGTATTAGTTTGTCGTTAATCGCCTGCAACACATCGTCGAATTCAAACAGCCCCTGCTCTTTGGCCATCTGGGCATAGAACACCACCTGAAATAGCAAGTCTCCCAGCTCATCTTTCAACTCCACCATTTGCCCACGCTCAATGCTGTCAGCCACTTCATAGGCTTCTTCCAGGGTATAGGGCACGATGGTGTGGAAGGTTTGTTTGATGTCCCAGGGGCAGCCGCTTTCCGGATTGCGAAGGCTGGCCAT
>JBLYYN010000300.1:0-2779 GCA_048550535.1 Gammaproteobacteria bacterium | reverse complement strand
TCTGGCCAATTTGTGCGTGATTATTGAGGCCCACTGTTTTTCAGTGGGCTTTTTTGTTTGTACAGGTTTGGATGGCCCCGGCGAGAACCCGATTCGAAAAAATCGCCTGGAGCGATTTTTAACATGGTGACATGATTGCTATTTAATCAAGTCACCATGGCCCGGAGGGTGGCGCACAGGGAAGTGCGCCATAGTCCCGTGTATCCAGATCTGGCCAATTTGTGCGTGATTATGGAAGCCCGCTGTTTTCAGTGGGCTTTTTTATTTGTACAGGTTTGGATGGCTCTGGCGAGAACCCGATTCGACAAATTACTTGTATGGAATGCCTTACGGCATAGTGATTTGCGTGTCACCCTCACACGCAAGAGCGGAACAAATTTGAACATGGTTGCTGAGATGATTTACTCAGCAACCATGGCCCCGAAGGCGCCTACAAGGACAGATAATAGATCCTTCATTATCTGCATTCCTCACATCCATGTGAGTTATATAGGTGGTAGAGTAATGCAGGAGCAATTACCGAGCAATTACCGAGCAGTTGCCGAGGAGGGCAGGATGCCCGGAATAGTCCCGTGTATCCGGAACTGACCAGGTTGAGCGTGGTTATGGAGGCCCACTGTTTTCAGTGGGCTTTTTTTATGCTCATAATATTCATCTGTATGATCACTGAAGACGGAATATTTTAGTATTTCAGCTGATTGTGAGGAATAGTGGCGATATATTCACAGATTAAGGCTAGTTTTTGCTACGGATCGCGGATTCGAGCTTTTGCTGGCTGTCAGTCTTTAGTATGATTCGCCACTATTATAAAAACTACTGACAATCTTCTGTTTAGGTTTTCGAAGGAAATCAAGGTCGATGCTACAAGCTATCAATGACAAAGCTAAGGGTATCCTTGGCTGGATTATCATCGCATTAATTTCAATCCCTTTTGCTCTCTGGGGAATTCAGGAATATATTGGCGGTGGCCAGGAGCAGTATGTCGCCAGTGTAAATGGTACTCAAATTTCTGTTCGTGAATTTGACCAGGCACTGGTCCGTCATAAACAACGTTTAGAGTCTATGTTTGGTGGTCAGTTACCGCAGGGTGAAGCATTTGAACGTCAGATGAAGCAGCAGGTGGTGGATCAGCTCATTAGTCGCCAAATTCTGGAGCAACTGGCAGAATCATCCGGTTTCAGAGTATCGGATAAATCTTTGGCTGAGAAAATCCAGGCCATGGATGTATTCCAGCAGGATGGTCAATTCCAGGCAAAAAGTTATGAGCAATTATTGAGCTCTCAGGGTATGTCTGTCGCTGGTTTTGAATTCATGATGCGCAAAGATATAGTCATTCAGCAATTGCAGCAAGGTATAGTCAATTCATCCATAGTGGGTAAAAACTATCTGGACCGGATCGATCGGCTGCAGCAGCAAATGCGTAAAGTTAGTTATCTATCCTTCAAGAATAATGATTATTTGAAAAATCTCTCTGTCTCAGAAGAAGATATTCAGCAGTATTATGAAAATAATCAGAGCCGTTACATGCATCCTGAGCAGTTGAGTGTGTCTTATGTTGAATTCAAGGGTGATATGATATCGGTGGATGTGCCGGTGGAAGAGGAAAATCTGCGTCGTCAATACGACGAATATATCGCAAGCCTGGCTGAACGGGAGCAACGTAAGGCCAGGCATATACTGATTCAACTGGATGAAACGGCGGATGAGCAGACTAAAACCACTAAAAAACAGCAGATTGAAGATCTGTTGCAAAAGATAAAAGCCGGTGAGGATTTCGCTAAACTAGCGAGCACGGCATCTGAAGATCCCGGCTCCTCTACTCAGGGCGGGGATCTTGGCTGGGTTTCCCGTGGCATGATGGTGCCCGCGTTTGATGATGCCTTATTTGCCTTGAACAAGGGTGAGGTTTCTGAAGTAGTAGAATCCGGTTTTGGTTATCACCTTATCAAACTGGAAGATATCAAGGCTGAGACGCCAGTTTCGTTTGAAAAGCAAAAAGCAGAACTGGTGAAGGAACTTAAACAACAGGAAATAGATAACCAGTTCTATGAGCGTTCAGAAACCATGGCAACCCTGGCCTATGAGAATGATGATACTTTACAAATCGTTGCTGAAGCGCTTGGGCTGGAAATTAAACATAGTGATCTATTTACTCGCTTTGCAGGGCAGGGTATTGCCAAAGATAAAAAGGTAAGGGATGCAGCCTTCAATCCGGCGGTGTTGAAAGATGCTCGTAATTCAGATGTTATCGAACTGGAGAAGAATCATATCCTGGTGCTGAGAATAGATGAGCACAAGCCCAGTAAGCCGAAAATACTGGAGGAAGTTCGTCAGCAAGTAGAGGTAGCATTGAAGTCAGAGAAGTCTGCGGAACTGGCCAGGCAGGCGGCAGAAACATCTTTGTCTGAGCTGATGCAAGGTAAAACGCTAAAAGAGCTGAGCAACAAGTATTCACAGCAATCTGATCTGGGTGAAATCAAGCGGGATGATAAAAAATCTGATCAGCGAATTGTTCAGGCTGCTTTTAAGCTTCCCAGGCCTGGTGAAAAACCAGAATACGAAATGGTTGATCTGGGAGATGGAAGTGCGGTGCTAATTCTGGAAAAAGTTACCGAGGTCAGCACACCCAGCAAAAAACAACAGCTAGAAGCGCTGGAAAAACAGATCGAAACCATGGTTTCTAACCAGGAATTCGCCGCTGTTCTCGATTACTTGAAGTCGCAGTCAGATATTGTGATTTCTGATCAACTCATGCAATAACAAACGCTGTTAGATTTTA
>JBLYYN010000299.1:0-10983 GCA_048550535.1 Gammaproteobacteria bacterium | reverse complement strand
GTTGAGAAAACCCACATCGAAGGGGGCATTATGAATCACCAACTCGGCCCCATTCACGAAACTCATGAAGTCTTCAACAATATCCTTGAAGCGGGGCTTATCGGCGAGGAATTCGTTACTGATACCATGCACCTCATAGGCACCCTCATCGATTTCACGATCCGGTTGAATATACTGGTGGTAGGTATTTTCAGTGATACGACGATTGATGATTTCGACGCAGCCAATTTCGATAATTCGATGACCGTGACTGGGCTCAAGCCCGGTGGTTTCAGTATCCAGAACAATTTGTCGCATGGTGATTCTTAAGCGGTTGTGATCGGCCCAGTCTACCCTGACACTGGATTATTGCAACTCGTCTATACCCTTGTTGGCCAGCTCATCGGCACGCTCATTTTCCGCATGGCCGGAATGTCCCTTCACCCAGTGCCATTGTACCTGATGCTGCTCCCGAGCCCGGTCCAGTCGTTGCCATAAATCGGCATTCTTCACCGGCTTTTTATTGGCGGTTTTCCAGCCCTTGATTTTCCAGTTATGAATCCATTCGGTAATACCCTGCATAACATATTTGGAATCAGTGTAGAGCTGAACCTGGCAATCGCGGCTCAGACTTTCCAGCCCCATAATGGCCGCCATCAGTTCCATGCGATTGTTGGTGGTGTCTTGTTCACCCCCGTACAGCTCTTTTTCATTGCCTTTGAAACGCATCAACACGCCCCAGCCTCCAGGTCCTGGATTACCCCTGCAGGCACCATCGGTAAACATCTCGACCACTGAATTTTTATTACTCGTCATATTTTCCCGATCCGCTTAAAAATTATCTTTTTTGTGCTAAATTACACACATTATCGTTTTAAATGCTTTACACTCAGTAACATTGTACATATATCTAAAAACAAATCTAAAAAAAGTTGTCAACACATTGTTTTTATTCAATATCCAAAACCAGACACTCAAATTTCTCCAGGGCCTGGGACTCAGTCTGTTCATCCTGTCCCTTAGTGGATGCTTACAGCTAAATACGGCGCTGACCGAAGAACAACAGCTACAACTGGCACAGGAGCAAGCTGAAGAAGATGCTCTATTTGACATTAACCCGGATGATTATACCTACTGGTCTGAACAGAATATCTGGAGCCGGGTTCGATCCGGTTTTTCACTAACGCCCCAGGAAGACCACCCTCGGTTGCTGACTCAGCTGAACTGGTACAACAAACATGATGATTACATCAATCGGGTAATAGAACGCGCCGAACCTTTCCTGCACCTGATCATTGAAGAAGTGGAAGCCCGTGGGCTGCCCGCCGAACTGGCACTATTGCCCATTGTGGAAAGCGCCTTCCAGCCTTTTGCCTATTCCCATGGTCGTGCCGCCGGGATCTGGCAATTTATCCCTTCCACCGGTCGCATCTATGGTCTGAAACAAAACTGGTGGTACGACGGCCGCCGCGACGTATACGCTTCCACCATGGCTGCCCTGGAGTATCTGGAAAACCTCAGTCAGGAATTCGACGGTGACTGGCTACTGGCTCTGGCCGCCTACAATTCAGGGTCTGGTACGGTGCGTCGAGCTATACGTAAAAACAAGAGTAAAAATCGCCCCACGGATTTCTGGCACCTGAAACTGCCCAAAGAAACCCAGGCCTATGTACCCAAGTTGCTGGCCCTGAAGCGCCTGGTTGCCAATCCAGCCAGCTACGATATCAGCTTGCGCTGTATTGAAAACACGCCTTACCTGGAACGTGTTGAAACCGGTTCACAAATCGACCTGGCCATGGCCGCTGACATGGCTAACATCGATCTGGAGACCCTGTATCGACTTAACCCAGGCTTTAATCGCTGGGCCACCAATCCCCATGGCCCCCATTATCTGATGGTACCCATTGAACATGCCGATGCCCTTCGCGAAGGCCTGAATGAAGTCCCGCCGGAAAAACGCATTACCTGGAAACGCCATAAAATTCGCAATGGCGAAACCCTGAGCCACATTTCCGATCGCTATGATATTTCAGTAGACAATATCAAACGCCTGAACAATCTTCGAGGTAGCCGTTTGCGTGCTGGCAAACATCTGGTAATACCCGTGTCCAGTCGTAAACTGTCCGATTACAACCTCACCGCCTACCAGCGTAAACAGACTTTGCAATCCATCAATCGCAAAGGTAATCGGGTAGTGCATATCGTAAAAACCGGTGAATCTTTCTGGGAAATTTCCAGGCGCTATGATGTCAGCACCCGTAACCTGGCCCGCTGGAATGGTATGGCGGTGAAAGATCCTTTACGTACCGGGCAAAAACTGGTGATCTGGACTCGAAAACCGATATCGCCTACTGCAACCAGCGCAAGAAACAGCGGCATCAATACCATACGGCGTATTTCCTATCGGGTTAGAAACGGTGATTCTTTATACCTGATTGCCAGCAAGTTTAATGTGGCCATCAGTGACTTACATCGCTGGAATCGAATCAGTGGCAAATATCTTAAACCGGGTCAGATGCTTAGACTCTATGTAGACATCACCAATCAGACCGGTGAAGGATAATCAACAGCAGCCATTCGGGGAACAAACTATAGCTGAGTAAGAGGCCAATACATACTGGAGCATTCATAAACATGGTCTGGGCAATGTTCAACGCACAGGCGAGGTCTGACTTTCACCAGCGACCTTATTCAGTAGCTTCTTCCAACACATTTATTACCTCGTCTTCTGCTGGTGTACTTAGCACTTCACCCGTTGGAGTATACTGATCAGCATTCTGCTCATCGATCACCTCGATTAATTGATCTCTGGGCGCATACAGGATGGTGGCTATATCCACCAGGTTTTTGGTAATGCGCGCAGCATTGGAACTGTCATTCATCAGCGAAGTGGCCATTTCATGGTTAATACCGCCTTCGATCAGCAACTCATCGATACGACCGGTTAACAACACATCCAGAGTCGATGCGCTGGCGCGATGACGTTTAATGTTTTTCAGTTGCTGCTTCAGGTTATCCGAATCGCAAATATGTTTTATATCGCGAACCACTTTTAGAATTCGCCGACGCAGGATATTGTATTCTCTGCGAATGGCTTCGTTTTCCGATTCCATATAACGCGCCAGATTCTTATGCAGTGGTTTCATTCGCTTAACCACCTGCACTAACAATCGATCAGCCACCAGAATATTACGTACGGTTTCTATCTCTTCATCGCTGAGTTTGATCTGGTGCTGAAATGTTGTTGCATATTCCAGTATGCGGCTGTATATGGTTTTAATTTTAGTACTGTAGACTTTATCGATATCAATCTTGATCGCTATCGATGGGTCGACAATATCCGCAAAATCTTCAGACCTTTCCAGCTCTTCCCTATGAATACTTAAACCATGGGCAAGTACTTTGTAAGCGGCATTCTGCAATAAACGGATGGATTCATCGGTGAGGGCTTTAATACCGGTTTGTGAAAATTGCATGGAGGTTTCATCAAGGAATTTGGGCTCATCAATTTTCACAACTTTTTCCGGTACCGTTGGCACCAGGCGCTCTACGGTTTTAACAATCCAGCCGGTGAAACCAATCATCATTAATGCATTGAGTATATTAAAACTGGTATGGAACAGGGATAAGGCAATGGGAATGGCCGCAGCAGAGGCGAAGGGTGATATACCTTCAATGGACTCGACCATATACGCCGTCATTTCAATGAATGGATAGAACAGAATCAGTATCCACACCACACCAGACAGGTTGAATATGAGATGTGCCCAGGCCGCCCGCTTGGCATGGTAATTGGCCACATAAGCGGCAATAACAGCGGTAATGGTAGTGCCGATGTTCTGCCCTATAACCATGGCGGCTGCCATATCGAAAGGTAACCAGCCCTCGAAACACATCAACAGGGTAAGCGCCATGGCGGCACTGGAAGACTGTATTATCAGCGTCAGCACAGCACCGATAATCAGAAAAAATAATATCGATAGATAGCCACCGCTGGTGTAATCCGCAAGAAAAGCCAGTATTTCAGGGTTATGACTTATATCCGGCACCGAATCCTTTAAAAACTCCAGACCGATAAATAGCACGGCAAAACCAATAGTGAACAATCCCCAATTCCGTTTGCTGTTATTCTTCGACAGGCTTAACACAAAGCCCAGCCCCACCAGGGGCAGAGCCATGGCACTCATCTTTACCTTGAAACCCAGGATGGAAATTAACCAGGCAGTGACCGTAGTGCCAATATTGGCCCCCATAATCACCCCCACCGCTTCCGTCACCGTAAGCAGGCTGGCATTGACAAAGCTCACCACCATCAGTGTAGTGGCCGATGAAGACTGGATGACTGCGGTAATCAGGAAGCCGGTTATCAGGGCGAAAAACCGGTTAGAGGTGGCGCTAGCCAGAATGCCCCGCATTTTGTCACCGGCCAGTTCGATCAGGGAATCACTCATTACCTTCATACCATAAAGGAACAAGCCCAGTGAACCCAGTAAAGTCAGTATGTCTGTGAAACCGTAAGTCATTCTGTATTTTTTATTAATTGCATGAATTTAAATTATAGTACGGAGATAAGTAAGTGATAACTGTTGATTGGATTTTTTTGTAAATTAGGTCTGATATTGCACATAGTTATTTATCGTTTATAGGATAAAAACCCGGCAACTACTCGCTAATGGCTCCCTGCCCTGCTTACTCCAGAAGGGATATAAAAACACTTAAAATCAAAGCGAGTTCATGTGAAATTTAAGGTCTGACCCTCGCTCGCTCGAAATTGTTGACGTAAATGGATTTACTAATGTCACCTGGCGCAGGGACGCGCGTAAGTGACTATTTTCATTTTCTACTGTTTTTGACTTTATTAACATTCATTTATAAATATTCGTGGGGATGGTTCATTCTCTGAATCCGGATATTGCCGCCACTTACAGAACTATCCAGGTAATCACAATCAAACTAGCAAACACCACCGGCCAATAAGCCACTTTAGGTATAATGTTGTCATGGTATAGAATGATATTCGTCCAACGTGTTGCGCGGATAGAGAACAGGAATGTATTGGCCGTTGCAGAGACCAGCAGTGCATACATTAAAATATAAAAGTATTCTATATAAACGATACTGGTTCCTGCGAACTGCTCCCTCAGTTGAATATGCGCCAGCATAACGACAAAGAACAATGCCGAACTAGCACCAATAAAGCCAGAAGCACTAAATCCTAGCCTGTTTGAAAGTTCGTCATTTTCGCTCACCGTTAATAGCAAAGCAAACAGCAATGCTGCGACCAGGAATAGAGGCAACAAATAAACAATGAATGCATTTTCAAACTTTCGTTTTACTACAAAATTGTAGTGAAGCTCTGGAAAACCCTCCTGACCTATGTAGTCAGCGATCCCGAAGTCAGTATCATAACTTGATAACTTATAGTCAAAATACGTGTTCTCCCTCTCCCAGGTACCGAGCACAATATTTTCCTCAATACCAAAAATATCCGACAGCCCCGTTGATTTATAGGCATCAAAGTCCGGCACAAGAACCACATTTTGAGAAAAGTTTTTGGGCCACATACGGACCCAGACTGTTTTATGATCAAACGGGTAATGCGAATAATCAAATGGCTGTCTCAGAGTCGCCTCGAAATACCAACCGATAACCTCCTCGTCGCCATTGCGAACGCGATAGATCTCACGCGGCTCAATGTCACCACCAGAGTTAACCTGCTCTGGAAGAATAAACCCAACTTCAGAGGGTTTTGGCTTAACAGTATCATGCTCTCCATTTTTATAACGTTGCCAGATATAACCTGTCAAATTGACTTCACTAGAATTAAAAAACTGTAAGGACTGGATAAATATTCCCGTTTTTATTTTTATCGTCGGCTCTATCTGTAGCCTGGACCGTTCTGGTAGTTTTTCCCAATGACTATTAATATAATCATCGGCGGCCTGCTCATTCACTAATTGTGTTGGTTGTATTTCATATTCATTCATTTGTATCCATAAATTTATCAACACAATAATCAGGACTGCGCTTGTCGCAGCTGATAGCCACCACCAGGTTACTTGTTTCATTTTAGATAGCATCCTTTTTTTATAATTTGATCATAGGTAAAATTGTCCCGCACAGTTTGAACGAGTTTAATGCGGCAGAATCTCGCACATTATTCATACAAAACCAGAAACATCAAAAGCCTAATCAGGCAAATTTAGAACCTTACCTTAATGGCGCTTAGTTTAAGACAAAATATTAATTTATTGCGTCATTCCGGTGTACTTGTGAACCGAAATCCAGCGAGCTCAGATCCCCTGAGGCTTATGAACGAAGCTTTGCGGAAACTCTGGTTATTTATGTCCTGTCATTTCTCCATCTGGTTCGAGATGACAGTTTAATCAGTACCTCCTGAACTATCCTCATCCTATCAGTTTGAAAGCCTCATGGTATTGAATAACACCCTGCTTGCCATTCAAACAACCGGGTATCAGTTCCTGAATCATAAACACTTCCCTGGGCACATCATATTCTGATTGAATGCCATACTCATCGGATGGCACAAAGCCAAACCTTGGGTAATAGTTAGCATGACCCAGTACTACTACAGCATGGTAAGCCATTGTTTTGCACTGTTCTAACCCGCTCCTGACCAATGCCGACCCAATACCCTGGTTTTGATACTCAGGTAACACCGCCATGGGAGCCAGGCCTAACAACCGTAATCCAGATTGATTGCCCGACAGACTCACCGCTGTAAATAAAATATAGGCAACGACTTTATCGTCAATTTCTGCAACCAGGCAAATATATTCGCAGCCACTGTCACGCAGTGCATTGACCAGCCTGGCTTCATCGTCCGTTTCAAACGCCTGGGTATTGATCTGGTAGATGGCCTCTTTATCTTCCGCCAGTTCGCTACGGATATTCATAACATCACATTCGTCCATGTTCAAGCACATCGTTCACCCAGTAAATACCGTGACCCTGTATGCCCGAAATTTTTCTGATCTGCTCAATCAATCCGGCGACTTCAGCATCTTCCAGCAATATATCCACCCTCACCCTGGGAATATAGCCAACCACCTTGTCCCGAGCTGATAACAATGGATCATTTTCTGTGTGGCTACCATGGCCCTCGATGGTACTGAAACTGAAACCACTGACCAGGCCACGCAGTCGATCCGCCAGGTCCTGTTGCAGGCTGGCATGGATAATGAGTACAAAGTTTTTCATTTCAAATCTCCCGCTTGAATCGTGGCAGCTTGTGTCACACGGTTTTCCATCCAGGCATACAGAGTGGGTAACAGCACCAGGGTTAACAAAGTGGAGGTGAATAAACCTCCGATGACCACTACTGCCAATGGCTGCTGTAACTCCGAGCCGGGGCCGGTGGCAAACAGCAACGGCATCAATCCTAAACTGGCAATCATGGCGGTCATCAATACCGGGCGTAGACGACGTTCCGCACCTTCTTTCACAGCGCTGATGACATCGCGTCCGGCACTGCGTAACTGGTTAAAGTAACTCACCATCACCACACCATTGAGCACCGCCACCCCGAACAGAGTGATGAAGCCCACAGACGCGGGTACTGACATATACAAACCGGACAGGTATAAACTGATAACACCGCCGATCATGGCAAAGGGGATATTCAAAATAATCAGACCCGCCTGTCGCACCGAGCCGAAGGTGGTGAACAGCATGAGGAAAATCAGAACAATGGACACGGGCACCACCAGTCCCAGACGGGTCGCCGCCCGTTGCTGGTTTTCGAACTGGCCGCCATACTCCAGGTAATATCCCTGGGGTAAATCGATATTCTGCTCAAGACTTTGCCTGACTTCATCAACGAAGCTCACCACATCTCGCCCGTCCACATTGGCCTGAATCACCACCAGGCGTTTGGCCGATTCACGGGCAATTTCTACCGGGCCATCCTCTTCTGTCACATTCGCCAGGATAGACAATGGCACTTTAGCTCCGCCAGAAGTTTCCACATGAAGTTGAGCGATGGCCTGGGGACTGTTACGGCTTTGTTCTGGATAACGCAATACCACGGACGCACGCCGGTTTCCTTCGATGATTTCAGTGACCGGTTTGCCGCCAATCGCAGTTTCGATTAGCCGGTTAATGTCTTCCACATTAATGCCATAGCGGGCGATGGCTTTGGGCTTGATATTCACCTGTAAATATTTCTGCCCGGACAGGCGGCTGCGAAATACATCCACCGCACCGTCAACCTGATTCACCTGCTGCTCGATCTGTTGAGACAAACGCTCCAGTTCGCCAAGCTCATCCCCGTATAACTTGATGGCCATGGCTGCACGAACACCGGTAAGCATTTCACTCACCCGCATATCGATAGGCTGGGTGAAGGCATAATCAATGCCTTCAAAACTCGCCAGCTTTTTGCGCAGATTTTCCTGGAAGCTTGCCAATGAGATGTTCCATTGATTGCGGGGTTTGGTGATTAGAAAATTATCGGTCTGGTATAAACCCATGGGATCCATACGCAGTTCATCGGCGCCGGTACGCGAGACCACACCGATGACTTCTGGTAAATCCATCATTGCCTTTTGAATCGGCACATCCCGTTGCAGAGAATGTTCCAGAGAAATGTCCGAGGCTTTTTCCACGATGATCACCGTGGTGCCTTCGTCCATTAAAGGCATGAATTCTTTACCGATGGATGGAAAGATCAGTACAGCCACCAATAGAGCTACCAGGGCCAGCACCACCGCTAAGCTTCGAAAGTTCAATGCCCACTGCACGACAGGACGGTAGATATTCTTTAAGGTGGTGAGTAGCCAGCCGTCTTTCTCATCACCCCCTTTCATTAATATACTGGCCAGCACCGGAATCACCGTGAGTGACAGGGCCAGTGAGGCCAGTAATGCAAATGATATGGTCACTGCCAATGGCATGAACATCTTGCCTTCCAGGCCGGTGAGACTGAACAGCGGCAGGAACACCAGGATAATAATCAACACCCCGGAGATGACTGGCGTTGACACTTCCAGCACCGAGCGGTACACCAGGTGCAGACGACTGATACCTTGAGGACTGTGGCTTAATCGGGTATGGATGTTCTCCACCACCACCACGGCGGCGTCCACCAATATACCAATGGCTATGGCCAGCCCCCCGAGGGACATCAGATTGGCCGACACATTGAACAAATACATCAGGATAAAGGTCAGCAATACCGACAAGGGTAAAACCAGAGCCACGGTCAGCGCGGCACGCAGATTACCCAGCATGACGACCAGCACCAGCACCACCAGTACCACCGCTTCGGCCAGGGCTTTTTCCACGGTCCACACTGCCGAGGTGATCAATTCACTGCGGTCATAGAAGGGAATAATCTCCACGCCTTCGGGTAACGAGGGTTTTAAGGCTTCCAGCTCACGCTTCACACCCTCCACCGCCATCCGGCTGTTGGCGCCTTTACGTAGCAGAGCCAGGCCAGTCACCACTTCACCTTCACCATGGGCAGTAACTGCTCCATAGCGCGTCATAGCACTGATTTTCACCTTCGCCAGATCACCGATATGAATTGGAATACCGTTACGAGTCGCCACCGTAATGGCCCGTATGTCATCTTCATTTTTCAGCAGGCCCACGGTGCGCAACAACAGCATAGACTGCTCACGGTTAATACGATCACCGCCAGCGTTACGATTATTCTGCTGCAATGCCATTTCCAGATCATCGATCCCCAGTCCCTGTCGCAATAAAGCAGTCGGATCAGGAATCACTTCAAAGCTACGCACTTCTCCGCCCAGTGAATTGATATCGGCAATACCTTCCACCGTCCTTAATTTAGGCCGTATCACCCAGTCCTGAAGGCTACGTAACTGCTGGTTGCTATAGCCATCAGCTTTAATCTGGTACATGTAGATTTCGCCCACCGGTGTAGTAATCGGGGCCAAGCCACCATCCACACCCGCCGGTAAGTCGCCCCAGACCTGGTTCAGGCGTTCCGTGACCTGGTTGCGTGCCCAGTAAATATCGGTGCCATCTTCAAAATCGATAACAATGATGGCCAGCGCATACTTGGTGGTGGAGCGTAAAACTTTTTGTTTGGGCAGACCCTGCATTTCCGTTTCTATCGGAAAGGTAATGCGACTCTCCACCTCAGTGGGCGACATACCTGGAGCTTTTACAATGACCTGTACCTGGGGCGATGAGATATCTGGAAAAGCATCAATGGCCAGGTTATTAAAGGCCCATAATCCGGTACCGGTGATGGCCAGGGCCAATAATAAAATCATCAATCGCTGGATCAGTGCAAATCGAATCAATGCGGCTATCATTTCGCATCTCCCTGTTCATTATCTGCTGCCCCGGTTACAAATATTCCCGCGGCCAGTCTCAGTTTCGCCAGTTCCTGACCCGCCTCAGCCAACAATTTCAAATAACCGTTTTTGATGTCAAAATAGGTGTGGTTAGCATCAATCAAGCCCAGCGTATTCTGCTCACCGGCGGCAAAACTTTTACGACTCAACTGAAATAACTCCTCCGCCGGTTTAAGCAAACTACGTTTGTAGTTCTCTGCCTGTTGTAATAAATGTTCATAATGGAAAAAGCTTTGCTGTAACTGGCTGCTCAGTTCCCGTTGCTTCACTTCATAGTCGGCGCGGGAACGAATCAAACCGGCTCGTGCCTGAGAGACCGTACGGTTATTGTCATTCCATAGTGGAATTTCCATATTCACAAAAACACCTGCATAGGTTTCATTCTGTGAATTAAAATTATCTCTTTCCAAAAACAGGTTAACGGTCGGATCTTTATAACGCGAAGCTTTAGCCAGATCAGTTTCTGCCTGGGCGGCATCCATAGACTGCTGTGCAGACATCAAACCGGGATGACTGGCCAGTTGTTCTATCAAACTGTTCAATTCTGGCCTGAAGGAGAGTAACTCGAGTCGAGACAGTTTCGGCTTCGTTTTCGACTCAAGGTTAAGCAAAATACGAAACTTACCCATGGTTTCATTCAATTCACCTTCAGCAT
>JBLYYN010000298.1:0-5517 GCA_048550535.1 Gammaproteobacteria bacterium | reverse complement strand
ACCAGATGGGTGAGGTACAGGTGCGTGCGCTACGCGGGGTAGATCTGGATCTGTACCGAGGTGAGTTCACGGTGTTGCTGGGTGCCTCGGGGAGTGGCAAATCCACTCTATTGAACATCCTCGGCGGACTGGACACGCCCACTGACGGACATGTATTTTATGGTGATCGCGACCTGACTCGTGCCAGCGAAAGAGAACTGACCGAATACCGACGTTACCATGTCGGTTTTGTGTTCCAGTTTTACAATCTGATTCCCAGTCTTACCGCACGAGAAAACATCGCCGTGGTCACTGAGATTTCTCGTGCGCCCATGCAACCAGAACAAGCCCTGAAACTCGTCGGTTTAGGCGAGCGCCTTGATCACTTTCCGGCCCAGCTTTCCGGTGGTGAACAACAACGGGTAGCCATTGCCCGCGCCATTGCCAAGCAACCAGATGTATTGTTATGCGATGAACCAACCGGCGCCCTGGATTCCAAAACGGGAATTGTGGTGCTGGAAGCTTTGCAACGCGTTAATCAGGAGTTAGGTACCACCACGGCCGTGATTACGCATAACGCGGGTATTGCACAGATGGCGGATCGCGTTATTCATCTGGCCGACGGGCTTATCAGTAACGTCCAGGTCAACGATACCCGCCTGTCTCCCCATGAGCTAAGCTGGTGATTCCGCGATGAAGGCCATAGATATAAAGCTCTGGCGCGAACTCTGGGGCATGCGCATGCAGGCGCTGGCCATTGCCATGGTGATAGTCAGTGGTGTAGGTATATTCATCATGTCGCTGAGTACGCTCGACTCTTTATATGAAACCCGCGAAAACTATTACCGCAACCATCACTTCGCCCATGTGTTTGCCACACTCAAACGCGCACCGCTGGCACTGGTTAAACGCATCGAGGACATTCCCGGTGTTGATAAAGTGGAAACGCGGGTGGTGGCTTATGTGAATCTTGACGTAACCGGTTTTACTGATCCGGTCAGCGGTCACCTGCTGTCACTGCCCGATAACAGCCGTGGCCTGTTGAACCAGATTTACTTACGTCATGGCCGCCTGATTGAGCCTGGCCGCGATAATGAAATCGTGATCAGTGAAGAGTTTGCCCAGGCTCACGGCCTGCTACCCGGCGATAAACTGCGAGCCACTATCAATGGGCGGCGCAAGAGTCTGACCATTGTCGGCCTGGCGCTGTCACCGGAATATATTTACCAGATCGCCCCCGGTGCCATGTTCCCGGATTACCCACGCTACGGTGTGTTATGGATGGCGCGCAAACCATTAGCCAGC
The DNA here is from genome assembly GCA_048550535.1 of Gammaproteobacteria bacterium. Lineage (GTDB taxonomy): Bacteria > Pseudomonadota > Gammaproteobacteria > SZUA-229 > SZUA-229 > CBDULX01. The sequence goes on along the minus strand of JBLYYN010000298.1, from coordinate 4,233 downwards.
GCTTATGACATGGACGGTGCCTTTAACAATGTCACGCTTACCCTGAGCAAGGGCAGTAACGTACAGGATGTTATCGATCGCCTCGATGATATCCTCAAAGCCTATGGTGGCATCGGTTCCATTGCACGCAAGGACCAGCTCTCCAACCGTTTTTTATCGGAAGAGCTTAAGCAGCAACAAACCATTGCCACGGTGTTTCCAGTGATTTTTTTCGGTGTCGCCACATTTTTGCTTAATGTGGTAATCAGTCGCCTCATCAGTTTGCAGCGTGAACAGATTGCTGTCCTCAAGGCCTTTGGCTATAGTGATTTTGCCGTGGGTCTGCATTACACCAAGCTGGTACTGATGATCGTGGGCATGGGCATTATTGCCGGTATCATCGCCGGCATTTACATGGGCAAGGGTATGAGTAACATTTATATGGAATTCTATAGTCTGCCGTTCATGATTTATGTGCTCAAACCTCAGGTGATTATTGCTGCTGCGTTGATCAGCATGGCGGTGGCCATACTGGGCACCTTGTATGCCGTGCATAGTGCTGCCAGACTGCCACCGGCACAGGCCATGCGACCGGAACCGCCGGCCATATTTCATGCCACCCTGGTGGAACGACTGGGTCTGCAACGCTGGTTTTCCCAACCTACGCGCATGATCCTGCGCCATATTGAACGCCGCCCGTTAAAGTCGTTATTGACTACGCTCGGCATCAGCTTTGCCTGTGGCATCATGATGGTTAGTGGGTTTCAGGAAGATGCCATGGATTACATGGTGGAGGTGCAATACGGCATGAGCCAGCGAGAGGATATTATGGCCATTTATACCGAGCCCACCTCAGAGCGCTCACTGTATTCCCTGCACAGCTTACAGGGGGTAGAACATGTGGAAGGCTTTCGTGTGGTGCCGGCGAAGTTACAGTTTGAACATCGTTTTTATCGCACATCGGTGAATGGCATTCAGTCCGATGGCAGCCTGATGCGACTACTTGATACTAAATTGAACCCTATCGAACTGCCTCAACAGGGCGTTATCCTCACCGACTACCTGGCCGAGTTGTTGCACATCAAAGTCGGCGACATGCTCACCATCGAAGTGCTGGAGGGCAGTCGCCCGACGGTACAGGTGCCGGTGGTCGGCACAGCCAGACAGTATCTTGGCGTTAATGCATATATGCGACGCGAAGCCCTTAACCAGCTATTAAAAGAGGGCAATGCTATCTCCGGCGCACTGTTGAAAGTGGATGAACAATACCAGCGTAACATCTATGCCGATCTCAAGGACATGCCGCGCGTCGCCGGTGTGGTGGAACATGAATCGGCCATCCAGGCCTTCTACGAAACCATGGCCGAAACTATCTTGTTCTTTACCTTTATCACCACCCTGCTCGGTGGCAGTATTGCCTTTGGCGTGATCTACAACAGCATGCGCATCGCCCTGTCCGAGCGCAACCGCGAACTGGCCAGCCTGCGAGTCCTCGGTTTCGAGCGCGGCGAAGTCGCTTATATATTGCTGGGTGAACTGGCCCTGCTGACACTGGTCGCCATTCCGATTGGTTTCCTGATTGGCTACGGTCTGTGTGCTTATCTGGCGCTTCAGTTCGACACCGACCTGTACCGCATTCCATTAGTGTTAGGCATCAATGTGTATGCCTTTTCCGCCCTGGTGGTGATCGTGTCATCCATTATTTCTGCCATGATGATCTGGCGTAACCTGGCTCACCTCGATATGGTGGCCGTACTCAAGACCAAGGAGTGATTAGATGCCTATGCTGTTACAAAAACACCCGGTTATCACACTCATCGCCGTACTGATTATCGGACTGCTGATATGGGGCTTCTGGCCACAAGCGGTGCTGGTCGAAGCCATCGAGGTCCAGCGTTCAGCACTCACCGTGACCATTGAAGAAGAAGGTCGCACCCGGATCATCGATCGCTACGTCATTACCGCTCCGGTGGATGGCGTGACCTGTCGCCTGCAACTAAAAGTCGGCGACCCAATTGAACAGGGCCAGATACTACTGGGTATTACACCCATGCAATCCCAGGTACTTGATCCACGTAGCCGTGCCCAGGCCCAGGCCAGACTGGCAGGCACCAAATCGGCTCTGCGCGCCGCCGAGGAGCAGGCACGTGCCGCAGCGGCCTCAGCACAGCTGGCCCGCAATGAACTCGAACGCCTGCGTCCGCTGATGGAGACAAACCTGATTTCACGTGAGACTTTCGATAAAGCTATAACCGAAGCGCAAACCAGCGCAGCCGCCAAACGATCGGCCGACTTTATTGTGGAAGTAGCCCGCTATGAACAGGAAGCTGCACGCACTACATTGCAATATTCGTCAGCCACGGACAGCGGCTTACAGGCAGAACGAGTGCCCGTGCGGTCCCCCATCAGTGGCAGAATTCTCAAAGTCGCCCGAGAATGCGAAGGCCCGGTGCGTACCGGTGATGCGTTGCTGGAAGTCGGTGACCCTACCGTATTGGAAATAGAAGTAGACGTGCTGTCCGCCGATGCAGTGAAAATCAAGCCAGGTATGAAAGTGCTGTTTGATCGCTGGGGCGGTGAACAACCCTTAGAAGGCATTGTGCGCATTATCGAACCGGTCGGCTTCACCAAAATCTCCGCCCTTGGGGTGGAAGAACAGCGCGTTCTGGTTATTTCTGACTTCTCATCATCAGCTGAACAGTGGCAACGACTGGGGCATGGCTACCGTGTAGAGGCACGTTTTATTCTTTGGCACCAGGATGACATATTGCAGGTTCCTTCCAGCAGTCTGTTCCGTTACAACAGCGGCTGGGCAGTGTTTGTACTGGAAAACAACCGCGCCAAACGTCGAGTAGTAAAAATAGGACAGCGCAACGGTCTAATTGCGCAGATTGTTGAAGGTGTAATGCAAGGTGAGCGCGTTATCAATCACCCGAGTGATGAGATTGAGGATGGCAGGCGGGTAAAGGTTGCTAACTATGATTAGATGCAACTTATCTCTACGAGCAATCCAAAAAACATCTTCCCGTTAATCTTCGATATAATCCTCACATTGAGCATTCAGCAGCAGTAAATCATGGGTATAGAAAAAATATTACACACACGTAATGAATCTAAACGTGAATTATGTGGTGCAACAGAACATTTGGGAATATATGAGATTCCGCCTGAATCAGATGGTAGCGCAGACCAATGCGTGTTTATCTGTAATAACTGCCGTGAACAGATAGACCAGCCAGATAAGGTCGATATTAATCACTGGCGTTGCCTCAATGAGAGTATGTGGAGCCAGATACCTGCGGTACAGGTAATGGCATGGCGTATGCTTACTCGTCTCAGCGTGGAAGGCTGGCCACAGCAACTGCTTGACATGCTCTATCTGGATGATGCGACCCTGGCCTGGGCTAAAGCCGGCGGTGAAGACAGCAATGATGACACGGTTAAACATCTCGACAGCAATGGCGCCAGGCTTGAAGCCGGCGATACGGTTACACTGATCAAGGACTTAAACGTGAAAGGGGCCGGCTTTACCGCCAAACGCGGTACCGCTGTTCGTGGTATTTCGCTGGTGACCGACAATCCTGAGCAGATTGAGGGTCGCGTCAATGGCCAACAGATTGTGATCTTGACTCAATTTGTTAAGAAATCAAATTAGTTAAAATATAAAGGATTCAGAATGGCTATTAATGACATCCTGAATTTTATTCAGGTTTCCCATAATTTAGCGTCTTCAGGTCAACCTGATGAAGGCCAACTTAAACAAATAGCCGATAGTGGCTATCAGCTGCTTATCAATCTTGCTATGCCCGATTCGCCAGGCTACATCGCACAGGAAAAAGACATAATTGAATCACTGACTATGGATTATATTCATATACCCGTGCCATTTGATGGGCCAAACATACAGCATCTCAATACTTTTATTAAAGCCATGCAGGTCCATCATGGCAAGAAAACCTGGATTCATTGCGCACTTAACTACCGAGTGTCTGCTTTTTTGTACCTGTATCGAAAACGGGTACTGGTGCTTTCAGAACAAGAGTCGATCATCGCGATTCTGCCTGAATGGGTGCCGGATAAAATATGGACTGAGTTCATGAAGACAGACAGGATCGACCTACTCCGCTAATTATTAACTAAGGAGCCTCTCTGGTTAAATTAAAACAATAAATTATAATCAGTCTGAGCCTAACGACTTACGACTTAAGACTTAAGACTTAAGACTTAAGACTTAAGACTTAAGACTTAAGACTT
>JBLYYN010000297.1:0-4368 GCA_048550535.1 Gammaproteobacteria bacterium | reverse complement strand
ACCTAACGGAACTGGGCATGCAAACCCTGGTTCTGGGCCCCGGCAATATTGCCCAGGCCCACCAGCCAGATGAGTACCTGGAATTAAATAGAATTGAACCCACAGTTGAATTGTTACGCAAATTCATTTATCAATTCTGTATTAAGTAAAGCTTTGCCACAGAGCCACGGAGAATACAGAGAAAAAACGTAGTAAGTTGTAAAAAGATTTATAACAATGAGTTTCGAATTTAACATTAGCTTACTCTGTGAACTCTGTGCCTCTGTGGCAATAATCAGGATAAAAATTTGAGCACACAACAAAAATACGTCGACTGGTTTCGCAGCTCTTCGCCCTATATCCACAACCATCGTGGCCGCACTTTTGTGATTTCCATCGGAGGCGAAGCGGTTGAGCATGAAGGTTTTGCCCATTTAATCCATGACATTGCCCTGCTCAACAGCATGGGTATACGGCTGGTGCTGGTACACGGCGCCCGTCCGCAGATCGAAACCCAATTGCAGAAACTCGGACTCGAATCAAGCTTCCATAATGGCAGGCGCATCACGTCCGCTGAAATTTTACCGGGTATCGAGCAGGCCGTGGGGCAGGTTCGCCTGAACTTCGAATCTCGTTTGTCCATGGGTTTGATCAACACCCCCATGTCAGGAGCCTCTTTGCGGGTAGTGTCGGGGAATTTTGTCATTGCACGCCCCTATGGTATTCGCAATGGTATAGATTTTGGCCATACCGGGGATGTGCGTCGTATAGACAAAGAAGCCATTCAGCAACAGTTACAACTGAATAACATCGTGCTGTTATCACCCATTGGTTATTCCGCCACCGGCGAGGCCTTTAATTGTCGTTCTGAGGATGTGGCCATAGCAGCCGCCACCGCATTGAATGCCGACAAGCTAATCTTCTTAATGGATGCGAAAAGCGTCAAAGACGAGTCGGGCAATACCGTGCATCAGCTGGATTTGTTACAGGCCGAAAAACTGCTGGAACAGAAACATAACGACGAGATTACCCGTTCCCATCTGGACTATGCGGTGAATGCCTGCAAACAGGGCGTGCCACGTGCCCACCTGATCAGCCACCATACCGATGGCGCCCTGCTGCTGGAGCTCTACACCCGAGACGGCAATGGCACCATGGTCACCACCGAAACCTACGAAGGCCTACGCGAAGCCAATATCAATGACGTCGGCGGCATCCTGGAACTGATCCAGCCCCTGGAATCGGATGACATCCTGGCCCGCCGCTCCAGGGAACAACTGGAACTGGAAATCAAAAACTTCACCGTCATCGAAAGAGACGGCATGACCGTCGCCTGTGCCGCGCTTTACCCCTATGCAGACAGCATAGCGGAACTCGCCTGCCTCGCAGTAAATCCCGCGTATCAAAAACAGGGCCGTGGTGATGAATTGTTAAAACACCTGGAACAACAATGTATACGTCAAAATATTGAGAAACTGTTTCTTCTGACTACCCACACTGCGCACTGGTTTATCGAACGGGGCTTTAAGGAAGACAAGCTGGATAATTTGCCGGTGGAGCGTCAGGAGCTGTATAACATACAGCGTAACTCCAAGGTGTTTTGTAAACAGTTATAGGCCAGAGCAACATAGCATTTGAACTAATAGCTGCTTATTTCCGCTATTAGCCCTTAGTTCGATGATTTACTTTGAAAGGCAGGCGTAGTTAAGCATCCTGCCCCCGGAATTCGAGAAATAGCATGTTTAAAACAATCATTAAATCAATCATTCTGATGACCAGCATCAGCTTACTTGGCAGTCACGTACAAGCCATGGAGGCAACCGATGTACCAGAAAACAAGCACACCAAACTTGGCCTGTATTTCAACTCTACAGAAGCCGCATCATTCATGGAAAACAATGGCGAATACGCTCTATTCCTTGATGTTCGCGACCCCCATGAATTACAGACTACAGGCATGGCAAGCTCTGTAGATTACAACCTGCCATTCAACTACATCAACATTAATAAATGGGATAGCGAGAAAAGCCGTTTCAAATTTGAAACCAACCCTAACTTTGCCAGGGATGTAAACAAACGATTCAAGGCCAAAGGGCTGTCAGGCCATGATGCCATCGTCATTATCTGCACTTCTGGCACACGTGCGGCCAAAACGGTTAACTTCCTGGCCGAAACCGGCTTAAAGAATATCTACACCGTTGTAGATGGCTTTGATGGCTGGAAAAGAAACAACCTCAAGTGGAGCAGAAAACTCGACAGATCAAAAATGTATGGCAAGGTCACTTCTAGTAAATAAGCTGGCATACAGAACTACTAAAATCATGTATTGCATTGGTCCTAAACCATTCACCCATCATAACAAAGTATAATGGTCAGACTCGATTGAAATCTACTGCTTTTAAACATTGGTTTCGCCTTGCTGGGCGAGTTACTTCTTTGTTGCCTACAGGGACGTAGGTAAGGAGCGAGAGCAGGATGCGGTAGCTTTTCTGAAGAGAAAAAGTGACTCGCCCAGCAGGGCGAAACGGATGCCCCAAACGCTATGCCATTTCCAAAGCATCAACAGCAGAACATTCAAGCATATAGGTCCATACCTTTGCGGGGGGAATATTTTTCCAGACCTTGGCAACACAACGCGGCCTTATAGCCAGCTCCATCTGTACAGAATTTTTGATCGGAGAAAACAGGCCATAACTGAACTGAATAAACACGCCCTGGGGCCTGGTGAGTGATAACACTTGCTCCACTATCTTCTTTTGTGTACTGGCATCCATAGCCAATAATGGCAACCCGGATACCACTGCACGTGCGGGTGTTTTTATGTGCAGCTCTTGTAATAGATTCGTCAGCTCGCATGCGTCCCCAAGAATTACTCTAACTTGTGGGAAGTTCTGCTTCATATAATGATAAAAATGGGGATCGCGCTCAACTACAATCAGATGCTCCGGGGAAACACCTGCTTCCAGTAAAGCCCAAGTAATCTTACCTGTGCCTCCACCCAGTTCAATCACCAGCCCCTCTCCATCGGGCAAATTGGCTGCCATCGCATTGGCCAAACGAGCGCTGCTGGGTGTAATTGCGGCAACACTCAGAGGTGATTTCATCCATCTCGACAAAAACATCATCTCGGAATTCATTTTATACATGTACAGCCAACCTCAGGTTTAAAGAAAATATTAGGGGCAATCCCAGTCGTCGTCCTTTAGTCAAATGAGTAAACTCTTCCTGGACCTGTTTTTTTGAATGCCAATGTACTCACCACTATTTCTGTAGCAAACACGGAACAAGTATTGCATTTGCCTACAAAGCCGAACCGAAATCCGGTCAATTTGAGATCTGCAATAATCCACTACACTGACAATCTCTGAACAATATTATAATGTTTCTAAGTGACTAGAATATGAATAATGCGTGCGGTGTATCACCCTTTGAGAACAAACACCCTTCGGGTATAAACAGCTTCAGTTTAAAAGAACTTACAGTCAACAAAGGGCTAGGGCAAAACCAGATCAAAATAAATATGTAAAACCATCAACACCCAACCTTTAACCTATTACCATCATCCACCCTGATGATGCGATATCTCAACCATACCCTCCGACAACAAACGGCATAAACCCTGAAATCGCTTGTATTCAGTTTGCGCCAGTTTGCCGTCACTACGGTCGGCATACATCAGTCCAACGGAATGTTTTTGAGTAAAAATGGACATGGCCATAAAACTGTCATTCTGCAACATCAGTTTTACCGCATCCGGCACCCGGTTCCAGAACTTGCCCCGGTTACCATCATTAATCCATAAGCACTGAGACTTATTCATTAACAATGAAAACACATTGGGCTGGGCAATACTGATATTGAATTGCCTGAAAGGTTGACCGGCTTTATCCTGGGCAAAAAAACGACCGTATAAAAGTTTTTTCTGTGGCACTTTCACCGCAAACACCACTCGCTCAAAACCCGATAACGCTATTGCCTCCACCACGGACTGTATCAATTCAGCGGCCTGTGCATGCTGTTTCACCATGGTTTTAATGCTCACCAGTTTACTGGCTAGTTCAGGACTTATATCCGATGCTCTCTGCTGTGCATCCGGCCCAGTAGTCTCTTTTTTAAACGTTTGAGTCTCCAGCTCTGGTTTGGCCGGTGATTGAATGGCTTCCTTACTCCCACCCTCTGCGGATACCCGCTTATCTATATTTGATATAACCGCGCGCTCTTTCCCGGACTGACGGGGCCCACGACTGTGTTGTGACTCTGACCTGGATGCTGGAGTTGTTTGATGACCGCTATCAGTCTTTTGTTTATTTAGTTTCGATGCCAGCTGAGAAGTGATTGTGTTTTGACTCGACTCAGGTAATGGGGGCATAGCCTCGGCCATTATATATT
>JBLYYN010000296.1:0-4114 GCA_048550535.1 Gammaproteobacteria bacterium | reverse complement strand
CCGGCCATACAACGGGCCGCCACTTTTGCCAGTGGTACGCCAATGGCTTTTGAAACAAAAGGCACGGTGCGAGATGCACGAGGGTTCACTTCCAGCATAAAAATATTATCACCTTGAATAGCGAACTGGATATTCATCAGACCCACCACTTCCATAGCCAGGGCAATTTCGCGAGTCTGGGCTCGTAAACGGTCCTGAATCTCCTGAGACAAACTGTAGGGCGGCAAGGAACAGGCCGAGTCACCGGAGTGAACACCGGCCTGCTCGATATGCTGCATAATGCTGCCGATGACCACATCCTTGCCGTCACATATGGCATCCACATCTACTTCCACCGCATCATCCAGGAATCGATCCAGCAATACCGGCGCATCATTAGACACCTGCACCGCGGTGCGCATATACACTTTAAGATCGGCTTCGTTATAAACGATTTCCATGGCCCGGCCACCCAGCACATAGGAGGGGCGCACCACCAGCGGATAGCCAATTTCTTTCGCCAGGGTCACCGCCTCATCCGGGTTACGTGCCAGCCGATTCGGTGGCTGCATTTGCCCTAGCTTCTGGATCAGTTGCTGGAATCGCTCACGATCTTCCGCCAGATCGATGCTATCCGGGGTGGTGCCGATGATCGGGACTCCGGCGGCTTCCAGGTCACGGGCCAGCTTCAGTGGCGTCTGACCGCCGTACTGCACGATCACACCTTTGGGCTGTTCTTTGTCCAGCACTTCCAGCACATCTTCCAGGGTCAGTGGCTCGAAATACAGGCGATCGGAGGTATCGTAATCAGTGGATACGGTTTCCGGATTGCAGTTAATCATGATGGTTTCGTAACCATCTTCCCGCATCGCCAGTGCGGCATGCACACAGCAGTAATCAAACTCGATACCCTGTCCAATACGATTAGGTCCACCGCCCAGCACTACAATCTTGTTGTTGTCCGTCGGCAGGGATTCGCACTCTTCCTCATAGGTGGAGTACATATAGGCGGTGGAAGTAGCAAACTCGGCGGCACAGGTATCCACCCGTTTGAACACCGGACGCACTCCCAGCTTGTGACGATGACTGCGTACGGCGGCTTCGGTTTCACCCAGCAGTTTGGCCAGGCGACTGTCGGAGAAACCTTTGCGTTTCAGGCGGAAGATCGCATCTTTATTCAAATTAACCAGCTCACTGGACTTCAGATCCTGCTCAATAGTGATGAGGTCCTGTACCTGCACCAGGAACCAGGGATCGATATGGGTCAGTTCATGGATACGCTCAAAGTCCATACCGTGACGGAAGGCTTCCGCCAGATACCAGATGCGATCGGCACCGGCCTGCTGGATTTCCTGCTGGATAGTGGCTTCAATTTCATCTTCCGGCATATCCTCAGGAATGATTTCACTGAAACCATCGACTCCGATTTCCAGACCGCGCAGGGCCTTCTGCAGTGACTCCTGCAGAGTACGGCCTATGGCCATCACCTCACCCACGGATTTCATCTGGGTGGTGAGACGGTTCTCGGCCTGGGGGAATTTCTCGAAAGTGAAGCGCGGGATCTTGGTTACCACATAATCGATGGATGGCTCAAACGAGGCCGGTGTGGCACCGCCGGTGATGTCGTTGCGCAGTTCATCCAGGGTATAACCCACCGCCAGCTTAGCCGCCACCTTGGCAATGGGAAAACCGGTGGCTTTCGAGGCCAGTGCCGAAGAACGGGACACTCGCGGATTCATTTCGATGATAGTCATGCGACCATCGTCGGGATTCACCGAAAACTGCACATTAGAACCCCCGGTATCCACACCGATCTTACGCAACACCTTCAGCGAGGCATCGCGCATGATCTGGTATTCTTTATCGGTCAGGGTCTGGGCCGGTGCCACGGTGATGGAATCCCCGGTGTGTATGCCCATGGGGTCGAAGTTTTCAATGGAACAGACAATGATGCAGTTGTCCTTATGGTCACGCACCACTTCCATTTCATATTCTTTCCAGCCCAGGATGGACTCTTCGATCAGCAACTCATTGACCGGTGATAGATCCAGCCCACGGTGACAGATTTCCTCAAACTCTTCCCGGTTGTAAGCGATACCACCGCCACTGCCACCCATGGTGAAAGAGGGACGGATAATGGTAGGAAAGCCTACCATGGCCTGAACCTGATGCGCCTCTTCCATACTGTGGGCCACCGCGGCGCGGGGCATATCCAGACCGATTTCTTCCATGGCGATTTTGAATTTCTCGCGGTCTTCCGCCATATCGATGGCTTCCTTGGAAGCCCCGATCATTTCCACATTAAATGCTTTCAGCACACCTTCACGATCCAGATCCAGGGCACAGTTCAATGCGGTCTGACCACCCATGGTGGGCAACAGCGCATCGGGACGTTCTTTCTCGATGATTTTAGCCACCGTCTTCCAGTGAATCGGCTCGATATAAGTGGCATCGGCCATTTCCGGGTCGGTCATAATGGTGGCTGGATTCGAGTTCACCAGAATTACCCGGTAACCCTCCTCACGCAAAGCCTTACAGGCCTGGGCACCGGAATAGTCGAACTCACAGGCCTGGCCAATGACGATGGGACCGGCGCCGATGATTAAAATGCTGTTGATGTCAGTACGTTTAGGCATTTGTGTACACCAATTTACGAGTCCGCAAATGAACGCTAATGAACGCTAATAAAAACAATTTAAATACCTTCTGCTTCATTGTATTGCCAGGCAATACGACGTATTCCCAATTTGGGTGTTCCAAAATTCAGCAGCAACCCAACGTGAATGCCGGTTGCTTTCAGATAATTCATAACCTGAGCATCATGTGTCCGGGAAAACTCAGATAAAGCCTTTAACTCAACTAATATTTTATTTCCAACTATTAGATCAGCCACATAAATCCCTACTATCTGATCTTTATATTCAACCGAGATTGGCACTTGTTGCTGAAAATCAATTCCCTGCTGCTCAAGCTCAATACACAGCGCATTTTCATAAACAGACTCAAGAAACCCAGCTCCCAGTCTATTACTCACCTCAAAGGCGCAACTGATAACCTGTTGTGAAATAGTCTTTCCCTTTACCATTTCAAGTCCTTTTAAAATCATTTTAAAATTTTAAGTCCGCTAATGAACGCAAATAAACGCCATAAAAACCAATAATTATTTTTTTCTTTATATGTTCACTGCAACTATTTAGACAGCTCACACCTAAATAAAACCAATAACCAATAACCAATAACCAATAACCAATAACCAATAACATTAGCGTTTATTTGCGTTCATTTGCGGATAAATTTATTTAGCCCTTTTCAATTAACTCAATAAAATGATCAAACACCGGTGCTACATCGTGGGGCCCGGGACTGGCTTCCGGATGTCCCTGGAATCCAAACGCCGGTTTATCGGTACGATGAATCCCCTGCAACGAGCCATCGAACAATGAACGATGGGTGGCGGAGAGATTATCCGGCAGGCTGCTTTCATCCACCGCAAAGCCGTGGTTCTGGCTACTGATCATCACACACTGGCTGTGCAGATCCTGCACGGGATGATTGGCGCCGTGATGGCCAAATTTCATTTTCTCGGTTTTCGCACCACAGGCCAGGGCCAGTAACTGGTGCCCCAGGCAAATACCAAATACCGGCAATTCGGTTTCAAGCACTTGCTGAATGGCTTCGATGGCATAGTCACACGGCTCCGGATCGCCCGGCCCATTGGACAGGAACACGCCATCCGGTGACATGGCCAGCACATCTGCCGCCGTTGTTTTGGCCGGTACCACAGTAACGCGACAGCCACGATCCACCAGCATATTGAGGATATTGCGCTTGATACCGAAATCGTAGGCTACCACGTGGTATTTCAAATCATCAGGCTGATGTTGTGCATGGGCATTGGTCTCCACCGACCAGCTGCCCTGGGTCCAGGTATAGTTGTCCGAGGTGGTAACTTCCTTCGCCAGATCCAGACCCTTCAGGCCCGCAAAGGCCTTGGCTTTTTCAATCGCGGCCTGCTCATCGATGTCGTCACCGGCAACAATACAGCCGCTCTGTGCACCCTTCTCTCGTAATATGCGAGTGAGGCGGCGTGTATCGATATCGGCTATCGCCACTACCTTGTTTTTGTCCAGATATT
>JBLYYN010000295.1:0-4421 GCA_048550535.1 Gammaproteobacteria bacterium | reverse complement strand
TTGATTTTGTGAATGGATGCATTTTCTGCTCCTACAGCTTGTAGTTATTGTTATCGGATAATTGGGGAGGGAGTAAAAGTTAGATAGTCAGAATGACTGGTGTAAATGGTTTTTACTCTAACCCCAATAGCCAGGTAGTGTGATTGCGTTAAACAAAGATACGGAACCGGCTTGGAAAAAGTTGCAACCAAAAGTGCTCCTTTTGCAATTTCATCGTTGTCATAGGTATTTCTATTTCTGCTAACGCAAAATTACTGGACTGCTTGTGCTCGTTTTACTGATCCCACCGATTTGAAACACACAAAGTCGTCTTCGACGAGCAGTATGAAGATAAGACAACTGGATTGTTACCCTACAAATGTAGGGGTGGAGCGTTTAGGCGTAGGGTAATTCTGATAAATGTGATCGATTGCGGTGTGAGTTTCTGTAATAAGGGATAACACCAATAAATCATTGAAAGGATCTGGAATGTAAAAAGCGCATCGTTGGAGGCTTTTTTATATTAGAGCTCCATCTTATCCGCTGGTATTTAATGAAAAGATTGCAGATTAATCCTCACCTGTTTGCTGCCCTCGGGACCGTTGACGAAGGTGAGCAGCACACCGACCCTTGCAGAGTTGCTGCTCAGGCCGCTCGAGTCAGGGAGGTTATACTTGACGCTAACGAACACCGGGACGCGTTCTGCGAGCGGTAACTGCAATCGCACCTTGTTACCGCCCACGACTGCCGCCGCGACGCTGGTCAGCGCTGTTCAGTGTCACAGCTTCGCCATCGGGCTGGATTAGTAGCGCACCGCAAACGAGATTGTAGTGCTAATCGAGTATAAACCCTCGTTCTTTTGCGGCTAATACAGCCTGCACTCGATTGTCCACACCGAGCTGTTGCATGATTACAGAGACATACTCCCTTACCGTGGCCGGTGTAATCCCCAGCCTGCTGGCAATGGCTTTGTTTGACAAGCCTTGAGCCAGTAATCTCAGTGTCGCCATTTGCCGTGGAGGGAACTCCACCAATTCTTGATCATGATTTTCGGTCAACACGACGACTTCACCTGCTAATACTGAGCGTATCGCGGCAACCATTTCTTGTTTTGGAGTTGCCTTAGCGATAAAACCATTGGCTCCGAATCTAAGCATATTGTGAACACTAGCATTCAAATCGAGAGTGGAAACAACTATTATGGGCAATATCGGATACAGTTGACGAATCTGATGTAATCCATCAAGCTCCTGGGTGCCTGGTAGTTTGATATCCAGCAGTAGCAGTTGAATATCAGCGTTTTCATGCAGCTGGCGCAAGGTTGTTGGAAAATCGGCCGCTTCTATCACTTCAATAGCACTGCCCAGATCTTGAACCAGTAGCTGTAGGCCATCACGATATAGGTCGTGATCTTCGGCAATCAAAATTTTGAAGGATTTACTCATAGAATACAGATAGCATATTGAAAATTCAAAGTCGTAACCAGGAGTTTATCATTCCAACGAAGAGCGCTAACAAGTGTCGCCGACAGGAACCCTATCAAGTATGAAAAGAAAAAACTGAGACATAGTTATCACAAAAAGGACTACCTGGTAGCGACCATTAATTAATCTGCAAGCTGCTATTTCAACACATCGCGTTATTTTTGATGTCAGGAACGTTTTTTAATACCAGGATAAAACAGGTTATTATGCTATATATCACTCGAAGAATTAATATCAAATGGATAATCAAATTGATATTGGTAATTCCTTTTTCCTGTCAGATCCTTGCGCAAACACAATCTGACTCTGTATCACCAAGCAATGCACAACGCCCAGCGTTGATCCTGTCCGACACAGAAAGTCGCTATGACCTGGTCGGCATGGAGGAAACTTCTCAATTCTTAAAACCACCTTCAGGTGTGTCGATCGAGGGTTATTTTCAATACAGCACCGATAAGGACGTTCTGGCAAGTGCGACCAACAGGCCTAATTTTAATGGTGGAAACCGTTACTGGTTCAGTGTCGACATCTACAATGAAACTGAGCAAGAAGACTGGCAATTACATGTCAGTAATTTTTTTATAAAAAATGTTGAAGTGCTGATTGATGAAAACTCTAACAAAAAATTATATCAATCAAATTTCTCTCAAGGTATTGGACAGGTGGAAACCAACCCGATCGGGCGAAGCTTTGCATTGAAATTAGCCAGGGGTAAAAAAACCACCCTGGTTTTGCAACTGAGCGCAGATAACCATGTCTGGGGTCCATACATCGGAATTATGGCACGGCCCTATTATAATCATTGGTCAAATGTCATGGACTATATATATAGAACCGCCATTGGTATCATCCTGGGCTTGATTCTCTGCGCCGTGATTGGTTTCTTTTTACTCGAAGATGGTACTTATCTGTGGTTTTCAGTTTCATCATCGCTGCTGCTGGTATTTTATCTATTACGTGGCAGCATGAACATCGAGTTGTTAAACAGACCCTATGAACTTTCCCAGTCATTGTGGATACTGGTTTCTTTTACAGCTATTAGTCTTCTCCTGTTCGCTTATAGCTTTTTGAAAATCAATAAAAAGTCACCGATTTTTTATTATGCCTATATTCTGAATATCGGTTTCTCCGCATTGATTTTATGCTTGAGCTTTGTGCTTTCAAGTGAAGCCAGTATCAAGCTTTATAGTGCAAATGCTGTTGCTCTGGTTACGGTGATTTTTTTTTCGGGGATAGCAAAAGTATTTCGGGGGGAAAAATATTACCTTCTGTTTATGCTCGGCTGGCTGCCTGTTCTTCTGTCGCTGACTGAATATATCAACTTTATCTTTGTTGAAGATCAATCCAACGAGCTACTGGGTCCTTCTTATAAAGTAATCCGCGAGATGTTTATCCAGATCTCCCATATGTTAATTCATTTGATTGCAATGACAGTCAGGATTAAAGAGTTACGCAAGGAAAAATTGACAGCAGAGCTTGAGAATAAAGCAAAGTCCCAGTTTCTTGCTTCGGCCAGCCACGATCTGCGACAGCCTCTACACGCCATGGGAATGTTTATTTCTTCTCTAAAACCCCACATTAATTCTCCTACCGGGTTGAAGTTACTGCGTTCCTTAGAGCTGTCGCAGGGTTCGATGAATAAAACCTTTCTGTCGCTGATGGATATCAGCAAACTGGATGCCGGGGCTGTGCGACCTGATCGTCAGGCGTTTGCCTTAAAGCCCTTACTCACTCAGTTGCAACTGGAGTATACCGAACAGGCAGCGGCGAAAAATCTTGTACTCAAGGTCGTAGGTACTTCACTTTGGGTCGATAGCGACCCTTTACTGCTGGAGAGAATAATAAGAAACCTGTTAGTTAATGCCATACACTATACATCACAAGGAAAAATATTAGTTGGCTGTCGACGTAAAGGAAATTCTGTATCAATTGAAGTATGGGATTGCGGCCATGGGATTTCTGAGGACGCTCTATCGAAGATTTTTGACGAGTACGAGCGCGGCTATAACACCAAAGATAGCCCTGAAGGTATGGGCTTAGGGCTGTCTATCGTTCGCCGTACGGCGGACCTTCTGAATCATAAGCTTTCCGTCAGATCGACGTTGGGACGAGGCACTGTTTTCTCGCTTGAACTGCCACGAATAATCCCGAGCAAAACCTCAATGTCGGTGCAGTCTGCGAATTCGGTTGATAGCCCACTAGAGGAATTAAATGTAGCGTTAATCGATGATGATCCCGAAATTTGTCAGGCCATGAGCTCTCTGCTTACTCAGTGGGGATGTGATGTGCTGACTGCCTCCTCACTGCGGAAGTTTACGGCCGCTATCGAAAGTAATCATTTCCAACCAGATTTATTGATTTCGGATTTAAACCTCTCAGATCAAGTCAATGGGCTGGAAGTATTCGCACAAATCGAGGAAATTCTGCCTGGAAATATAGTCACAGCACTGATTACCGCCGATACCACAAGTGAGTTGCTTAAGTTGGCCCATGAAAGGGGAATTTTAGTGCTCTTTAAACCCGTCAACCCGGCACAGTTGCGGTCATTATTAAGCTATGTAAAATCCCGTCGGTTTGCAAATGCTTGAGTACACAGTATTTTTATGTTGCCAGATAAGCTGGAAGGTCGGGGCTGGCTATAGGCTTTTTAATCGCTTGTTCGGGTTTGTGGCGGGTAACGATATGTTGTTTACAGCAAGGACAGATGTATTTTAAACGCTTGTGACGAATGACTTTGACCTGTGCGGGAATAATGTCGAGCTGTTGTGACACCCGGTGACAGTATAGTTATTAATCGTCTTTACAAGCTTTACGTCCTGCTTTCTCTGGCGTTAATGATTTACCACAAATGTGTTCTAGTTTTCTCACAAGGCCATCACTTCCCAGTGGTCTTCCTGTTCGCGTATGCTGTGCAACTAAATCATTGCAACTTGAATCATCATTCAATAAATATTGCAT
>JBLYYN010000294.1:0-4041 GCA_048550535.1 Gammaproteobacteria bacterium | reverse complement strand
TGGCTAATAAACGCGCCCTGATGACGACTTCTACCGCTCGAATCCGCGAAATCCCCTATAACTACACGTCTTTTTCTGATCGGGAAATTATCATCCGCTTCCTGGGTGAGCCGACCTGGGACATGATTAATGAATTGCGCAGTTCGCGCAGGACCGGCCATTCCGCCCGCATGCTGTTTGAGGTGCTGGGGGATATGTGGGTGGTAACGCGCAATCCCTTCATCCAGGATGACCTGCTGGAAAATCCTCGCCGTCGTAAGCAGCTCATCGGAGCTCTGCATCACCGAATCGAGCAGATCGTGACCCGGGCCAACGGCAATGAGCTGGCGCTGGAGCTGGCCAGGCGGGCCCGTGCTGCCGTGGGCGATTTTTCCACCTGGTTCGAGCAGCATAACCAGCTGCGCGGTAAAGCGACCCGCTTGCTGTCTAAGGTGACCCGTAAGGACAATATTGACTTCAGTGGCCTGGCGCGAGTATCCCATGTCACCGATGCCACCGACTGGCGTGTCGAGTTTCCTTTTGTGGTGCTCACCCCGGATACGGAAGAGGAAGTGCCGGCCCTGGTCAGAAGTTGTATCGAGCTGGGGCTGACCATCATCGCCCGCGGTGGAGGCACGGGCTATACCGGTGGTGCGGTTCCCCTGTATGAAAATACCGCGGTGATCAATACCGAGAAACTGGAAGATATACGGCCAATGGAAATGCGCCAGATTCCCGGAGTGGATTTTGCCCTGCCTACGGTTCGAGTCGAGGCCGGAGTGGTCACTCGGCGAGTGTCCGAGCTGGCTGATCGTCACGGCTATGTGTTCGCGGTAGACCCCACCTCCCAGGATGCGTCCACCATCGGCGGTAATATCGCCATGAATGCCGGCGGTAAAAAAGCCGTTATGTGGGGCACTACACTGGATAATCTGGTGTCCTGGCGCATGGTCACGGCGGATGGGGACTGGCTTGATGTGGAGCGCATTAACCATAATCTGGGCAAGATCCACGATCAGGAAGAAGTGGAATTCCGGGTTAGTCGTTACGATTCCAGGAAAAAAGCGATTCAGGGTAAGCCGGAAACCCTTAGATTTCCCGGTGCCTCGCTGCGTAAGGAGGGCCTGGGTAAGGATGTAACGGACAAATTCCTCGGCGGTTTGCCCGGGGTGCAGAAGGAAGGTTGTGACGGTCTGATTACCTCCGCCGTGTTCTTGTTGCATACCATGCCGGCACATACGCGTACCGTCTGTCTGGAATTTTATGGCAGTGATTTGCACGAATCGGTACCCGCTATTGTCGAAATCAAGGATTATCTGGCCCAGAGCCCGGGGCTGTTACTGTCCGGTCTGGAGCATCTGGATGATCGCTATATCCGGGCGGTGAAATACAGTCCCAAAGCGACTCGGGATGATGCGCCCAAGATGTTGTTGATCGCCGATATTACCGGCGATAACGAAGATCAGCTGGCCGAAGCGGCATCCCATGTGGTGCGTCTCGCCAACCAGCGCAATGCCGAAGGCTTTATCGCGGTGAGTGCTGAGGCCCGTCAGCGATTCTGGTCCGAGCGCAGTCGAACCGCGGCCATTGCCGCCCACACCAATGCGTTCAAAATCAATGAAGATGTGGTCATTCCGCTGGATCGACTGGCGGATTATTCGGAAGGTGTTGAGCGTATCAATATTGAGCAATCCATCAGTAATAAGCTGAGATTGCTCGAGGCCATTGATGCCTGCCTGGTGGAGAGTCGTCGCGATGCTCCGGTGGAAGATGATCCGGAAACCAGCCAGTTAATTGAATCAAGATTTGAAGCGGCCAGTGTGCGGCTGGCGAATGTGCGTCAGCGTTGGCAGAGTCTGCTGGATCATCTGGATGACTCGGTGGCTCAGCATGACTCGGTATTGCTGGAGCATGAACTGGAAAGCTGTGACCATCAGCGCAGCCTGCTTAATGCTCTGTTAAAGCATCATATTCGAGTGTCCTATCGCCAGGAAATCGAGCAGCCCTTAAAACAGCTATTCAGTGGCCACGATTCACTGGCTATTCACAACAAACTGGAGAATCTGCATAGCGAAATTCTCTCCAGCCGCCTGTTTGTGGCCTTACACATGCACGCCGGGGATGGCAATGTGCATACCAATATTCCGGTGAACTCCAATGATTATGACATGATGCATAATGCCAAACGCATTGTGGATCGGGTTATGAAACTGGCCATCTCCCTGGGCGGGGTGATTTCCGGGGAGCATGGTATTGGTATTACCAAGTTGCAATACATGGAAGCGTCGGCGATTGACAGTTTTGCTGAGTATAAGCAAAAGGTGGATCCCAACGGCAGCTTCAATAAAGGCAAGTTGCTGGCAGGAACTGGGGGGCTGGAACGGGCTTATACGCCTTCGTTGAGATTAGTAAAACAGGAAGCCATCATACTGGAAGAGAGTGAGCTGGGTGAGCTGAATGATTCCATCGCCCACTGTTTGCGCTGTGGGAAATGTAAGCCGACCTGTACTACCCATGTGCCTTCGGCCAATTTACTCTATTCACCACGAAATAAAATCCTGGCCACGGGGCTGATTACTGAGGCTTTCCTGTACGAGGAGCAAACTCGTCGGGGAATTTCGGTTCGTCATTTCGATGAAATGAATGACGTAGCCGATCATTGCACAGTCTGTCACAAATGCCTGAATCCCTGTCCGGTGGATATAGATTTCGGTGACGTGACTATCATGATGCGTCATATCCTGAAATCCCAGGGCCAGAGAAGAAGTCACCTGGGCACTAAAATGGCCATGGCATATCTCAATGTCACCGACCCGGCCACCATCAATCTGATGCGTAATGGCATGATCCGCTTCGGTTACTGGGGGCAGCGCATGGCACGCAGGGTGTTGAAGCTGCTGCCTGGAGTGATGCCGAAAAGCCGTCGGCCCTCATCCACCAACGGTAAGCCCGAAGTCAGGGAGCAGGTGATTCAGTTCTTCAATAAACCTATGCCGGCGGGTATTCCCGCAAAGACCATGCGTGGTTTACTGGGGGTTGAAGATGACAAAACTGTACCCATTTTGCGTAATCCCAGCACCACTACCATCGCTAGCGAAGCTATATTTTATTTTCCCGGCTGTGGTTCGGAACGCCTGTTCAGTCAGATTGGCCTGGCCACCATGGCCTGGTTATATGAGCTGAATATTCAGACCGTATTACCGCCGGGGTATCTGTGCTGCGGCTATCCGCAAACATCGTCCGGTGATATAGAAAAAGGTCAGCAGATCACCACCGCTAACCGGGTGCTGTTCCATCGTATGGCCAACACGCTGAATTATCTGGATATCAAAACCGTAGTGGTGTCCTGTGGAACCTGTATGGACCAGTTATTAAAATACCAGTTCGAACAGATATTTCCCGGTTGTCGATTGCTGGATATTCATGAATACATCATGGAGAAGGGCATCAGTATGGATGGTGTTGGCGGTACCGAGTATCTGTACCACGACCCCTGCCACACGCCGATGAAAGTGCATAACCCGCTCAAGGTGGCCAGCAGTTTAATCGGTAAGGAGGTCACGCTGTCTGATCGTTGCTGCGGTGAGGCGGGTACCTTCGCCATTTCACGTCCCGATATTGCGGCCCAGGTAAAATTCCGCAAGCAACAGGAACTGAAAAAAGGCATCAAAGCCCTGAGTGGTCATGACAAGGTGTTGGGTGACAAGGTGAAGATGCTCACATCATGCCCGGCCTGCCAGCAGGGACTGGAGCGTTATAAAGAAGATACCGGAATGGAAGTAGACTACATCGTAGTGGAGTTGGCCAATAAGAAACTGGGTAAAGACTGGCAGTCGCAGTTTATCAAATCGGCCAAAAATGGCGGCATAGAGAAAGTTCTGTTGTAAGTCGTAAGTCGTAAGTCGTAAGTCGTAAGTCGTAAGTCGTAAAAAATAGTTGCACTATTTTTTTACTAAAAGATAATTTTGCAGACTTCAGACTTCAGACTTCAGACTTCAGACTTCAGACTTCAGACTTCAGACTTCAGACTTCAGACTTCAGACTTCAGACTTCAGACTTCAG
>JBLYYN010000293.1:0-4228 GCA_048550535.1 Gammaproteobacteria bacterium | reverse complement strand
TTCAACGAAGCTGATCAGCTACTTCGTGGTAGATTAGCCGACAAACTGGATAATGCTTTACATGTAAAAGCGAGGCTCCAGACCGGGTACCTTGCTGTTAATCAGCAGCTTGAGTTAAGCCGGGCCAAGCTTAGCTGCCTGCTCTCTTACTGGCATGTTCAAATTTTTTCTATTGTGATAGTATCAAATGCTTATATTTAGTGATAAACCTATTGCGCCTGTATTTACCAGGATGATTGGGTTTACACCAGGATATGGGTTCGGGTTTTTGTATGATTATCGACTTATAACTAAAAACTGAATTATGTAATTCCTTTTACTGAGACAATAACTTATCCACAAGTCAGGAGAAAAGAATGTACGTTTCATTTGTAAAAAATATTGTCCTCTCGGCAATTTGTGCTCTTGCTCTACTGAATCCGGCTGCCGCCGCCGAAAAAACTTATAGATTAAAACTGGCAGAGTCCTGGCCTACGAATTTCCCAATTTTTGGTGATGCCACTCGAAATATGGCTAAAATGGCCGAAACCATGTCCAACGGACGCCTGAAAATCACCATTGACTCAAAAAATAAACATAAAGCCGCTTTAGGTATTTTCGATATGGTCCGTGCAGGCCAGTATGATATGGGCCATTCGGCCTCCTATTACTGGAAAGGCAAGGTGCCTGAAACCTTATATTTCACTACCATGCCTTTTGGCATGACTGCACCAGAGCAGTATGCCTGGTTCTACTACGGCGACGGCATGGCATTAATGGAAAAACTGTATGACAAATACAACATGTTGTCATTCCCGGGTGGTAACACCGGCAACCAGATGGGTGGCTGGTTTAAGAAAGAAATCAACAGCCTTGATGATCTGAAAGGCCTTAAAATGCGTATCCCTGGTTTCGCCGGTGAAGTTCTGGCTAAAGTAGGCGCCAATCCAACCAATATCCCAGCAGGCGAACTCTATACAGCACTTGAGCGCAACACCATCGATGCACTGGAATGGGTGGGCCCATCATTAGATCTTCGTATGGGCTTCCATAAAATCGCACCCTATTACTATACTGGCTGGCACGAACCTGCGACTGAGTTACAGTTCCTGATTAATAAAAAAGTATGGAAAAAACTGCCTGCTGATTTACAGGAAATACTGCGTGTTTCCATGCGCACGGCTGCCTATGACATGTATATTCAGTCATACCATGCCAGCGCCGAAAACTGGTCCAAGATAGCCTCTGAGTACCCAAATATAAAAATAAAAACCTTCCCTAAGAGTGTTATCGAAGCCTTGAAAAAAGCCAATCAGGAACTGCTGATTGAAGCCGCGGCCAACAGTGCAACGGCCAAGGAGATTCAGCAATCACAGGCAAGCTATATGAAGAAGGCTCGAGTCTGGACTAATATTTCTGATAAAGCCTATTTAGACAACTAGGCTTTTTCAGACTACTGGCTGTAGCCCCTAGAAGGGTCGGTAACCCCCCTGTTACCGGCCCTTTGTTATGAGAAAGATGTACAATGTTTTTGAAAAAAGCAGAAGCTGCGATTAATAGCTACTCGGAAATACTCGGTAAAATTACTGCCGTATTATTTATATTATTACTGCTGAATGTTTTCTTTGACGTCATCATGCGTTACCTGTTCAATGATGTTTCCATTGGCATGCAAGAACTCGAATGGCACCTTTATGCTACCATTTTTATGTTAGGCATACCTTTTACGCTGTATAAAGATGGCCATGTAAGGGTTGACATCATTTATGAGAGCCTGAGTCTACGTAAGCAAGCCTGGATCGATATATTCGGCACACTGTTTTTACTCATTCCCTTTACCCTACTGGTCGCCAAGTATGGCATAGACTTTACTATTGAGTCCTATCAACTGGGCGAACGTTCTGGTGATCCTGGCGGCTTACCATTCCGCTGGCTGATTAAGGCTATGATTCCATTTGCCTTTATTTCAATAAGTATTAGCGGGATAGGTCTATTACTAAAATCCATTAATACATTACGGGATGACTCAGAACCTACACATAAAGAGCATCATCAGGGAACTGACACACTATGATTGGTATTATCATGTTTTTCGTGGCACTGGTCATGTTATTGTCTGGCTTTCCCGTAGCTTTTGTATTTGGCGGTATAGCTCTATTATTTGGAGTGTTCGCAGAAGGTGCTGAATTATTTGCCTTTATGCCCCACCGTATTCAGAACATCATGGAAAACACCGTATTAATGGCTGTGCCATTATTTGTTTTCATGGGTATAGTTTTGCAAAAAACTAAACTGGCTGAACAGTTACTGGAGTCTATGGGAAAATTGTTTGGCAGCGTGCGAGGTGGTTTGGCCATTTCCACCATCCTGGTCGGTGGCTTGCTTGCTGCATCTACCGGTGTAGTTGGTGCATCTGTGGTCGCCATGGGGCTTATTTCATTGCCGGTAATGCTCAAATATAATTATGATAAATCATTAGCAACGGGCACTATATGTGCGGCCGGTACGCTTGGACAAATAATTCCCCCTTCTATTATTTTGATTATTCTGGGTGACGTAATGGGCATCCCGGTGGGTGATTTATTTAAAGCCGCAGTTGCACCGGGTAGCATCCTGATTGGCGCTTACATTGCTTACATCCTTATTTTTACCTGGCTCAAAAAAGACGCAGCACCTGCTATTCCAGTTGATGAAAATGCAGGCACTAAACGGCAGCAATATACCCAGGCGCTATTAGCTATACTGCCACCTTTGGCCCTGATTCTTATTGTACTGGGCTCCATTTTTGCGGGCATTGCCACGCCAACAGAATCGTCAGCACTGGGTGGAGTTGGTGCCATTGTTCTTGCCTTACTTTATCGACAGTTCAGCTGGAAAATGTTACTTGACTCCTCCACTGAAACAATAAAAATCACAGCCATGGTATTTGCCATATTACTTGGTGCTACAGCCTTTTCTATGGCTTTCACTTACACTGGCGGCGACCTTATCATTGAAGAAGCTTTACTGGGCTTACCCGGGGACAAAATTGGCTTTCTGGTTTTATCCATGCTGGTAATCATGGTACTGGGCTTCTTCATCGACTTTGTTGAAATATCGTTTATTATCGTGCCCATGCTTGCGCCGGTTGCTGATATCTTAGGCATAGCACCGCTGTGGTTTGCTATCCTGATTGCGATGAATTTACAAACTTCATTCCTGACACCACCGTTTGGTTTTAGTTTGTTTTATCTTAAAGGTGTTGCTCCGGCCGGTGTACAAACCACCGACATTTACCGTGGTGTAGTACCTTTTATTATAATTCAGGTGCTTGTCGTCATGAGCCTGTTATTCTTCCCTGGATTATATGGTTTATAACAAATACTGTCTGGCTTACTGTTTATGATAAAAAACGGCTTAATCAAGTGAGCAACAACTCTAGTGCGGAGTATCCTCATTCACCTGGATAAAACATTTATCATAACACTGGTTAATTCTAAAATAGTGAATTACAAGCAGCCTAACTAATTTAAGGATATTGACAATGTCACAAATAACAGTGAAAGGCAGTTGCTTATGTGGTTCTGTACATTATGAGGTGACAGGTGAGGCTAAACGTTTTCATCATTGCCACTGCCAACGTTGCCGTAAAGCATCAGGAACCGGTCACGGCAGTAATTTATTGATGACCCCCCATACCAGTATCACCTGGACAAAAGGTGTAGAGCTATTAGCCAGGTATAAAGTGCCGGAAGCAGAACGTTTTTTTAATTGTTTTTGTCAAAACTGTGGCGGCCCTATGCCTCGGGTTGTGCCAGAACTGGATGGCATACTAATCCCTGCGGGTTCACTGGATACGGAACTGCCACTTTCACCACAGGCCCGTATTTTCTGGGATTCCCGTGCAGATTGGTCCTGTGCAGATGACTTGCCTGTTTATTCTGAATACCCGAAGTGAATATGAAGCGTAATAAGGAACAAATCCCTTGCACCTTTTGTCTCTGCTGCAATAACCCCTATTAGTTCTGATTAGAATCAAACTGTTTGTCATTCGGCCATTGTTATACTGTATACAGTATTAATGGAGCTACCTTATGTCACAGGACAAGCTAACCACTCATGAGCCACTGGATGAAGGCGTGGTGTTTCATGTCCATGGTGTCACCAAGATTTACCAGATGGGTGAGGTACAGGTGCGTGCGCTACGCGGGGTAGATCTGGATCTGTACCGAGGTGAGTTCACGGTGTTGCTGGGTGCCTCGGGGAGTGG
>JBLYYN010000292.1:0-3806 GCA_048550535.1 Gammaproteobacteria bacterium | reverse complement strand
TGCACCATATAGTGGTGATTTATTTAGCTTCGGTAGTGGGGGGGGAAGTGATCGAGCTTCTTCAGCCAAAGTTAGCCCATTTTATATTGGCTTAATGACTGGGCTATTCGAACCTGACCTTGGTGATGAATATGATGTGGCGAATTCTTATGGTGTGATTATTGGTTATGATGATGATACGCTAATTCCTGGTTTATCACTTGAGTTACTGCTTGGCGCTACAACAGCTGCTGCTTCTGCTTTGGATTTGTCATTCCCTGATGAATATACAACTACAATGATCGGGCTTTATACTGCTTATCGTTCACCCGGTTCCTTTTATGCTAAGGGTCGTTTAGGTTATATTCGTTTTGAATTGGAAGAAGATACATATTCAGGTTCTGCTCCCAATTTTGTTCTGGATGAAACAACTACATTGACAGACTCTGGAGTATCTTACGGTATTGGTTTTGGGTATGGCTTTAGTAAACACTCAAGGCTTGAGTTTGAATATACAACAGCATCACTAGACTTTGATATTAATCCAAGATTAATAAATTTATCTTATTTGTATAATTTCTAAAATAACCAGAAATAAAAAAGCCCATCCTGGGCTTTTTTATTTTCCTAAACCTGTTGATGCCTAAAATTTTACTGGCTGCCAGATTACAATTCAGAGATAAGCAGGCTTTACTTTAAAAGCCTGCTATTATCTGTTGTGTAATAAATTATTATGCTAGGCTTGCAAAGGCGTATGTAATGGGTAAATTTAATGCATAAATTTCAGATAATATTTTTTAGCATATTGATTATGAGTACCAGTTCACTTTATGCTGGCAATCAGGGTGTTAGTGGTTATTTTGGCTTCGGGCTGGGAGGCAGTTCTACTGATGATTCAGGTCTGGATGTGGCAGCCACGGGTAGTATTGTGGCAGGCATTGAAGAGGATGGCTGGGCCGTTGAGTATGGCGCATTTATATCCGCGGAAACCGGTTCCGATGATCCAGCCGTTGACTACACACTTTCAGGTAGCCAGCTCAGTTTGTCCTATCGTACGGTGGAAAGTGGTGGCCATTATTACAAGGTGAGATACGGTACTTCGGATGTGGATGTAGAGTACAAAAATGATGTTTTGTCTCCAATCGAGTCATCCGGAAATATCTGGGGTTTGGCCATTGGTTTTCGAATGGGCCGTGCAGAGCGCCTGGAAATCGAGTATGGGATTTATTTGCCGGACGAAGCTACTTTCAACAATACCCATATGCTGATGTTTAGTTACCTCTGGGGTGGCCCCAGCAGTGGCCGTCGCTAATCCATGCGTTGATCTAAACCAGGCTCTGACGGGCCTGTTGTTTTATTAATACATTCAGTCTGTCCCGGGTGCCTATATCCATCCACTGGCCATTATACAATTCTGCAGTGATCAGTTGCCGTTGAGCATAGTCACGAAATAGTGGTGCCAGTGGAAATTTGTTTGCAGACTGTCCTTTGAAGAAATCCCTGTGATAGATCGCTATGCCGCTAAAGGTATAGCGCTCTGTGCCTTCAAGGCCCAGAAATCCCTTATTGATGGTGAAATCACCCTCAGGATTATGCAACGGATTCGGGATTAATATCAGATGGGCCAGGCCGGATAGTGGTTTATCATTAATGCTGCCCAGGGGGAAATCCGTCCAGATATCCGCGTTAATCACCAGAAATGGCTCCTCGCCCAGTAAGGGCAGGGCATTGACTATACCGCCTCCAGTCTCCAGCGCCTGCTGTCCTTCATTGGAGTACTGGATGTTGAGTCCGTAGGCTGAGCCATCCCCCAGGGTTTCGATAATCTGCTGACCCTGCCACGCAACATTGATTACCACATCTTTAAAACCGGATTTAGCAAGATGGTGCAGGTGATATTCAATCAGCCGATGTGGTCCGATCTGGAGCAGGGGCTTGGGGGTGTGGTCGGTGAGGGGGCGCATGCGTTCGCCACGGCCAGCCGCCAGTATCATGGCTTTCATTGGATGAGTTCCAGTGTGGCCGGGTCGCCGGCTGGCTCAAGCTGTTCGATCAGTTCGGCCATGGCCTGCAGTTCATCGTAGCGCTGACAACAGTCGATGACATAGGTCAGGGTTCTTGGAATATCATCCAGGTAGCCGGGCTTGCCATCACGATGATTCAGCCGGGCAAAAATACCAATGGCTTTCAGGTGTCGTTGCATGCCCATCAGGTCAAACCAGTGAATAAACTGTTCACGAGGGATGGTTTGACACAGGCTGGAGCGCTGCATGAAATAATCTAGCCAGTTGAGGGTTTTTTCTCTGGGCCAGGCGATGTAGCAATCTTTCAACAAGGACACCAGATCGTAACTGATGGGGCCGACCATGGCATCCTGGAAATCGATGACGCCGGGGTTGTCCTTATTGGTAATCATCAGGTTGCGGGAATGGTAATCACGATGCACAAATACCTGGGGCTGACACTGGGCATTATGGCGTAAACTATCGAAGGTACTGCTCAGGGTTTTTTGTTGCGCTAGTGATAATTCAATTCCCAGATGTTTAGCAAGATACCAGTCACTGAACAGCTGCATTTCACTATTTAGTAACGCGGTATCGTAAGCCGGCAGGCCGTTGCTGAGGGTCTGCATTTTGATGATGGCATCGATAGCGTCTTTGTATAAACCATCGGCCTGGCGCTCATCAAGTTGCCTGAGGTAGGCAGTGCTGCCCAGATCGCTGAGCAACATGAATCCCTGCTCTGCGTCGTAATGATAAATATGGGGTGCCTGTACGCCAATGGCTTCAATCATCTGTGCTACATGCACGAAGGCTGCGCAATCTTCCTTGTCCGGTGGCGCATCCATGGCGATCCAAGTTTGATCTGCGTGGCTGATTCTGAAATAGCGTCGGAAACTGGCATCCGCAGATGCCGGTTCAATTTGGATATCACGCATGTTCAGGTCTTCAAGCAGCCAGTGCCGGAGTTGTTCGAGTCTTGGGTCTTGTAGCATGAAAGAATAGGCAACAGTTTTTGTTATAATCGCCGGATTGTAACAGTGAATGAATAACAGCATAAGGGGATAACATGAGCAAAACAGTGGTGCTAATTGGCATGGGTGAAATGGGGGGTGTATTTGCACGGGGATTTTTACGCTACGGCTATCCGGTATTCCCTGTTACTCGGGCTATGAGCACCAATGATCAGTCACGACAGATAACTGACCCTGAACTGGTGCTGCTGGCAGTGGCAGAGAATGATCTGCATCCGGTATTGCAACAAATCCCCGATGTCTGGCGAGATAAACTGGTGCTGTTACAAAATGAACTGCTTCCCACTGACTGGAAACAGCACAATATTGATAATCCTACGGTGATATCCGTGTGGTTTGAAAAGAAAAAAGGCCAGGATGCCAAGGTGATTATTCCATCACCGGTGTATGGGCCTAAAGCACAGCTGGTGCATGATGCCCTGGCCTCTATCGGCATTGCCAGTCGGGTGCTGGAAAACGAAGAGCAATTAGTATTCGAGCTGGTGGTTAAAAATCTATACATACTCACCAGCAATATTTCTGGCCTTGAAACCGGTGGTAATGTGGGGGAGTTGTGGTCACAACACCGTGATGTGGCTGAAGCGGTGGCTAATGACGTTATTAGTATTCAACAGGCACTGACCGGTAAAACCTTCGATGTTTCTTCACTGATGGAGGCCATGCTGGTGGCTTTCAATGGCGATCCCGAGCATATGTGCATGGGGCGTAGTGCACCGGGTCGATTGCAGCGGGCCTTGTCACTGGCCAGTGATAAGGGTCTTGAAGTGCCTAAACTGCAGGCGATTGCTTCCAG
>JBLYYN010000291.1:0-4562 GCA_048550535.1 Gammaproteobacteria bacterium | reverse complement strand
CCCATGGCGTTGATGGCTTCAATGTCGGCCTGAATGCCGGCGCCACCGCAGGGGTCCAGGCCTGACAAGCATAGCACTATGGGTTTCATTAAAGGGTGCCGGCCTGTTTGGCCAGTAGCCAGGTTTTGGCGGATAACTCAAACGAACAGGTCCACTTGTACGCCAGGTTGATGGTTTCAGCACAGGCGTAAACCCCATGACCTCGAACTACCGCCACCGGGTATTCGGCCAGGGCATTGGACACCGCCTCAGCAGCCTGTTCCAGGTAGCGATCATAGGGAATACTGATTACAGGGATGGTACTGAAATAATACTGGCCTTCGAAATCCACTGGATGAAAATCTTCACCATCAAGGGTACAGGCCACACTATACGCACCATGGCTGTGTAAGATGGCCTGGGCTTTGGCTTGTTTCAGATAAACCTGACGGTGCAGCTCCGCATCCAGTGAGGCTTGTTTCCCCAGCTTACCGTCGAGACTACAGTGCACCAGATGGCTGGCTTCCAGCAGGTCGGCACAGCTGCCAGTAGGGGTAACCCAGAAGTGTTGGTTATCACGGATCGAGGCGTTTCCACTGTGGGAATCGTTGTAACCATAGTGCCTAAGCCAGTGATAGTGACGCACCAGTTCATGTTTGATATTCATGTCGGGAGTCTACTCTCACCGTCAAAACTGTTCCAGCTCTTAGGATTAACTGATGTGGCGGCAGGCTTCGGAAAGTTCGACTATGCGTTCACGAACGTTTTGCAAATCTTTAGCATGGGGATTTATCTGGATGAATCGCTGGTAATCCTTGAGGGCCGGCTGAGAACATTCCAGCTGGTCGTAGATATGAGCTCGGGCCCTGATGGCATCGGCGGGGTCGGAATCCAGCTTGACCATGAAATCGGCCATGTGCAGGGCTTTTTCCCAGTCTTCATTGAACATGTACAGATTACGCAGGTTACGCAGTACGCGAATGATGATGTCGCGTTTGGTGCTGGTGGCCAGCAGGCCATAGACATGACCACTTTTTAGCTGATCGCCATAAAATTCCTGTAGCCGTTCGTCCAGGTCATCTTCGCTGAGTGATATGCCACCGAAATAGGGGTCCAGTACAATGGCGCCATCGTTGATTTCCAGCTTCACCAGAAAGTGTCCGGGGAATGATACACCGGATAAGGGCAGACCCAGTTGCTGTCCCAGCTCGATGTAGAGGATAGACAGGCTGATGGGAATGCCTCGTTTGGAATCGATGACATCATTGAGAAAGCTATTTCTGGGATCGTAGTAGTGGTCCGTGTTGCCTTCGAAGCCTTTTTCAACAAACAGCACCTGGTTTAATTGTTTTAATATGTCACTGGCGCCGGGATCATCGGGTAATCGATGACGAATTTCATCAGCCAGGGCTTGAATCTGACTCATATAGGTGTTGATGTTAAGTTCTGGATATTCCAGTCGGGCAATCATCAATGCGGCTTCGGCCAGGTTGATGTCATGATCCGGCTGGTCAAGGAATTGCTCAAATTCTGATTTCACACTGTCCACCTTGGTGTAAGCGGCTCTTTAACGATATATCAAGTTTGGTTCAGGCTTGGTGATTTTTCAAGTTAATGACAGCAAGTATTGGATAATAAAATGTGTTTTTTCGGCTCTCGGGTCGGTATTGAGCCGTACTCATTATGAAAATGGCTTATTCTGGACATCGAACCACCTGGCTAGTGAATGTGCCCTGGGCATTCAGGGTAAATAGTCGATAGCCCGGTGCTTCATCATCGGTGGCAAAGCAACCGGAATTGGGTTTGAACTGGATACAGGTGGACGGGCTACCGAGCAATAGGAGATTTTCCCACTGCAACTCAAATTGCTGATGGATATGCCCAAATACTACGGCTTTTAGCTGAGGATAAGCGCACATCTGGCTTAATAACTGATCACCATTATTGATGCCGATGTTGTCCAGCCAGTCGCAGCCAATACTGGTTGGTGGGTGATGAGTAAATAACAGCGCCGGTTTTGTATTTTGTGTTAGTTGACGATTCAATTGTAGCAAAGCGTGATCACTGATCTGGCCATACACCTGGTCATCAAGGTGGCTGTCAACAAACAGCAGTTGCCAGTGCTCCAGTTGAATGTGTTGTGGCATGGTTATTTGATCAGCTAATAGATAATTTTTGATGATCTGTGCGTCATCATGGTTGCCCGGAGTGACATAGATCGGACAATCAAATTGCTGCAGACTGTGTTTGAGATGTCTAGCGGAGGCTTCACCACCATCGTGGCTAAGATCACCGGTGACCACCACATAGTCGATTTTGGGTATGTGGGTCAAAGCATGCTGTATAACATGATTAAGGGCCTGATTGGGTCGTGAACCATAAAAGTCCCTGACATCCGTATCGTGAATATGGGTGTCAGTTATCTGTAGAATATTAACAGGCATAGTTTAGACTGTGACCATCAACCATCAACCATCAACCATCAACCATCAACGATGATTATTTCCGGTAACGCATGCGCGTGCCGTGTTCCAGGGAGAGTTCGATTTCATGTGCGTTTAGTTCATAGGGAAAGAAAGTCCCTGAAATCTGTGCGCCGTGAATGCTGGCGCCTTCCAGAACAGCATTGCGAAAATCCACACCCCGCAGGTTGCTCATGCGGAAATAACAATTACTGAAATCGAGACCGTCGGCATCGATTCCGGCCAGGCTAACGCCCCTGAAATCGGCGCCGGTCAGATCACAGGTTTCACCACCGGCTTTACGTTGGTTAAAGTCATTGACATGGCCTTCACGTAACAGTTTGTACATGGGGTCATCTTTGATGAGCGGGGTATCTGTTGCCATAAGCCCTCCGTAATTTTATTTGTGAAGTATAGCTCATAGCAGCCTTGCAGAGTCTTATAAATATGACCGCAATAGGTCAAAGCTGCTACTGTTCGGTACAAATCATGAAAAAGCATGAGTCCGTAAATATACGCTAATAAAAACAAAAGCGATTGTGTTATGTGCTGCAGGCGCACAGAAAAAATTAGCGTTCATTTGCGGACTTAATATTTTGCTATGGATCTTTAGCGTTATGTGGGTGCTATTACTACTATTCACCGTATATTGTGATAATAATGCGCCGATGGTGGGGGTGTGTGCGATGTTCCCACAGGTAGATGCCCTGCCAGGTACCCAGTAGCGTCTGGCCATTGTTGATGGGTATGGTGAGGCTGCTGTCGGTTAACACCGTACGTACATGGGCCGACATATCATCAGGGCCTTCATCGCGGTGTTTATACATGGGATCACCGTCTGGCGTGATTTTTTCCATGAAGGATTCCAGATCGTAGCGCACATCTGGATCCGCGTTTTCGCACAGGATGAGTGAGGCGCTGGTGTGTTGTACAAACAGGTTGACCAGTCCGCTCTGGATATTTGACTGTTGAATGATTTCTTCAATCTGGCGCGTGATATTCGAGGTGCTTCGGCCCAGTGTCGACAGGTTGATAGAGGTTTGAAAAACCATTAGTTATCCCTGGACACCTGTTGCAGCATGTCCATGTTCAGATATGTGAAACCGTGATTATTGCCGCTCAGGGTTTTGAATGGTTGATCCGGTTCACCCATAGTATCCAGTACCAGACATGCACCCTCGAAATTATGGTTTTCGGTGTAGCCATTGATGGTGATGATGGTTTTAAGGTGGGCACCTCGTGAGGATTTTATACCGTTTTCCGAATCTTCAAAGGCCAGGCAGGCGTCGGCGGGCAGGTTCAATTTTTCCAGGGCGTAGAAATATATATCCGGCGCTGGTTTTTTAGCAGGTACTATGTCACCAGCAGCAATCACTTCAAACCAGTCGCTGGAACCCGGTGCCAGCGCATGCTCCAGCAATGCACTGACATTGGCCGGGGTAGTGGTGGTGGCTATGGCCAGGCGCATGCCCTGATCACGGGCTTCCATGATCAACCGTTCAACGCCTGGGCGAAGGGGAATGGCACCTTCGGCCAGCAGTTCTGTGTAATGGCGGGTTTTGGCCTTGTGCAGCTCTATAATTAATTCCGGGGTGCTGTCATCCTGGGGGTAATCGGTGTGGAAATGATCCAGGAAATAGGCCATACGTTCCTTGCCGCCAGTGACATCCAGCAATTTTTCATACAGATCTTCATCCCAGTGCCAGTCCAGTTTATGCTCTTCAAACGCCATGTTAAAAGCGACTCTATGTCCATCGCGCTCGGTATCGGCCAGGGTGCCGTCCACATCAAAAATCAGTGCTTCTAATTTACTCATAATTAACTTTTTACCAAATCATCTTGAGGGGTAAGGCCGGCTATTTTACCCAAACTTGACCGGCTAATACAATTTGGATTAGAGATGAATGCCACAAAACACCCTGAATCCATCGATCAAAACAAAAGAATAAGTCCGCAAATGCCTTTAGCAGATGATCAAAAGCAAAAATATTTAGTCCGCAAATGAACGCTAATAAACGCAAATAAAAAACAAAATCATCTCTGTGTTGTGCGCCGTAGGCGCACAAATAAAACATTAGCGTTTATTTGCGTGCATTTGCGGACGAATGCTTTAAGTTTATT
>JBLYYN010000290.1:0-20430 GCA_048550535.1 Gammaproteobacteria bacterium | reverse complement strand
GACAGCACAACAATCAGTGCCGCCACACCCAGGGCGATACCGATCATGGAAATCATTGCAATAAAGGAAACAAATCCGTTACGTCGTTTGGCCCGGGTATAACGCAGGCCGATATAAAGCTCTTTAGGTCTGAACATGGGGTGAGATTAAAACATAATTAATGCTGGATTACTTCATTTTTATAAATGAACCGGTAGTCGATGCAAAAGCTGGATTTCCTGTGGGCTGATGTGTGTATTATAGGCCAAAATTTCTACACCCTGTTGGGCAGCCGTTGCTAATAATTTTGCATATTCCGGATCTATGACTCGGGCTGGCTCAACTCGTTCAACATCATTACGCATCACCGCAAATAATAGCACTGCACGATCACCCTTGCTTACCTGCGCCATCAATTCCCGTAGATGCTTCTGACCTCGCAGGGTCACCGCATCAGGAAAACCGCCAACATGCTCGCCCAGCTTAAGGGTTAAATGCTTAACTTCAACATAGCATCTGGAATCCTGTGAACTGAGTAACATATCAATACGACTTTTTTCCTTGCCATACACCACCTCTCTTTGCAATTTATCATAGACACTCAGTTCATTGATTAAATCTTGCTCAATAGCTTCGGCGACTACAGCATTGGTCATGGCGGTATTGATACAGGCCAGTGTATTATTTTCCAGTTCCACCAACTCCCAACTGTGCGGGTATTTACGTTTTGGATTATCGGAAACGCTGAGCCAGACCCGGGCACCTTGCGGCTGGCATCCGGTCATGGCACCGGTGTTTGCGCAGTGGGCCGTAATCACTTCTCCAGACCCAAGCTCAACATCAGCCAGAAAACGTTTGTAGCGCTTTATTAATCTACCTTCCAGTAACTTATTGTTATACTTCATAGCCTATGAACACCCATCGACAAATACTCCCGGAATGGGCACCCCAGTCTGCCGTCATGCTGACCTGGCCCCATGATAAAACCGACTGGAAAGATAATCTTGAAGCCGTGGAATCGGTTTACCTGGCCATGGTAAAAGAAATCAGCAAGCATGAACAGCTGCTGATTGTTTGCCGTGACCCACAGCAACAACGACATATAGAACACACCATTAAGCAACCGGAGCTGATAAGTCGCTGCGTATTTGCCTTCACCGATTCTAATGATAGCTGGGCCAGGGATCATGGCCCAATAAGCATTATTGAGCACGGCAAACCCCGATTACTGGATTTTGCATTTAACGGCTGGGGTAAAAAGCACGCGGCGGAAAAAGATAATGCGATTAATCGACAACTGGCAGAAATGCAGATATTTGACTGCCCGATGGAATCTATCGATCTAATTCTGGAAGGTGGCAGCATCGAAGCCGACGGCAATGGCTCAATCATGACCACCGAGCTATGCCTGCTCACGGACACCCGTAACCCCCAGTTGAGCAAAACCGCTATTAGCGATCAACTCAAACAGTTACTGGGTGTCGAGCAGATTCTGTGGTTAAGCCAGGGCCATCTGGCCGGTGATGATACCGACAGCCATATCGACACCCTGGCTCGCTTTTGCGACAGAGACACCATCGCCTATTGCAGTTGTGATGAATCCGACAAGGAGCATTATGTCGCACTAAAAGCCATGGAAGCTGAATTAAAACAGTTTCGAAATCGACAGGGCCAGGCTTATCAATTACTGCCCTTGCCGCTGCCCTCACCCATATATAATGAACAAGGCCAGCGATTACCTGCCACCTATGCCAATTTCCTGATCATTAATCAGGCGGTGCTGGTGCCTGTATATAACGACGCCATGGATGAAGTCGCGTTACAGAATCTACAACAGGTGTTTCATGACCGAGAAGTTATTGCTATTAATTGTTTGCCCATCATTCAACAATATGGCAGCCTGCATTGTCTGACTATGCAATTACCCGCACAGGTATTACGCCATGCCTAAACTTGCCTTGATTCAACACAGCTGTACAGATAGTCCCGATAAAAATCGTCAGTTAATTGAACAAAATATTATTCAGGCTGCCGACAATGGCGCCGAACTGGTACTGTTACAGGAACTGCATAACAGCGTCTATTTTTGCCAGAACGAAGATACCCGTCATTTTGACCTGGCCGAAACCATACCCGGCCCCAGTACTGAATTATTCGGGCATCTGGCAGAGCAACATCAGCTGGTGATTGTATGTTCGTTATTTGAAAAACGCGCCCGTGGTCTATACCACAATACAGCACTGGTATTCGATCGTTCAAAAACCATAGCCGGCATTTACCGAAAAATGCACATCCCCGATGACCTTGGTTATTACGAAAAATATTATTTCACACCGGGTGATCTGGGTTTTGAACCCATCAATACCTCCCTGGGAAAACTGGGCGTTTTAATCTGCTGGGATCAATGGTTCCCGGAAGCTGCTCGACTTATGGCACTCAAAGGTGCGGATATTTTACTCTACCCCACCGCCATTGGCTGGGACCCTGGCGACAGCAAACAGGAACAGCAACGCCAACTGGATGCCTGGGTCACTGTGCAGCGAGGCCATGCCATTGCCAATGGCATTTTTGTCGCGGCCTGTAATCGCATAGGTTTTGAGAAAGATCCCAGCGAACATACCGCTGGCAGTCAG
Organism: Gammaproteobacteria bacterium; assembly: GCA_048550535.1. Taxonomy (GTDB): domain Bacteria; phylum Pseudomonadota; class Gammaproteobacteria; order SZUA-229; family SZUA-229; genus CBDULX01. Next base: position 17,818 of record JBLYYN010000290.1, on the reverse strand, counting down.
TTCTGGGGGAATAGTTTTATCTGTGGCCCTCAAGGAGAAGTGCTTGCCCAGGCCGATGATCAGAGTGAGACTATTTTGAATGCTGAGATAGATTTTGACCGGATTGAACAGGTGCGAAGGGTTTGGCCCTATTTCAGGGATAGGCGGATTGAAGCCTATGGGGATATTTTGAAACGGTATGCGGACTAGATTAGCAAGTATTTAATTTTAAACTTTATACTATTTTCATGCATTGGTTTCGCCCGATGGCGAGTTACTTCTTTGTCTTCAGCAACAAAGAAGATAACCAAGAAAATGCCGCCCCGTACTTGCGTGTGTAGGTGACACGCAAATTTATCGTGCGACAGCACGCATATTATTGTCATTTTGATTATGAATTACATCCCTGTAATTCACCCTACGGGCCATGCAAAGCATGTTTAAATTCGCTCCATGCGAATTTATCGCATCCTTGCTCAACAAAACTAAATCCACCATCCCTGGCGGATTTACCCTACAGTTACACAATGCACAGCAAATAGAAAAGGGGATTTAAAAAGAGAAAAGCCAAAACTTCGTGCTTTTGACTATCCCCCCTTTGGAGTAAGCTGAGGAGGGAGTGATTTATGAGGGGCTTTCTGCGAGAATGTTTGAGCAAACAATGTTTTTATATTGTTTGTGGCCGATAATTGCTCCTGCACTATCGGCATTCACCACATCCCTGTGGCTTAGTTCCACATTAGGGCAGGACGCCCGTAAGTAGAATAACGCAGGAGCAGTTATCGAGCAGCCTCATAAATCACGAGTGACGAGGGAACCCTTCATGCCTTTTATGAAGGGCTTGTGAACTGGGGCGTGTTTCTTAGGTTCTGTTTCTTTACACGAGTAAAGAAAAAATTGCCTGGAGTAATTTTTAACATGCTCTGCATAGCCTAAAGGGTGAATGCCATGGACGGCATTCATAAATGAACTCGCCCAGCAAGGCGAAACCAATGCTAAATGCCACTAGACAGCCAATTAAGCAATAACAATACTAAAAGAGAATAGATAGACTCCCTCAGGTCTGACTCAAAACAAAACTCACCGGCTATACATTAACCGCATCAACAACATTTAAAGTATTCTCCACCACTACCCCTATATCCCTCATCTCCTCTATTCCTTTTGGATAAACCCCCGACATAGCATCAGCCACCAGCACGATTCTAAAGTCCCGCTCGCTGGCTTCATAAATCGAAGTGCGTGGGCAGTTCGGGAAATTACATCCGACAAATACCAGTGTATCCACACCAAGATTTTTCAGATGTGATTCCAGCGGCGTATTAAAAAACGCACCCCACCTGGGCTTATAAAGGATCACTTCATGAGTATTGATTGTTTGCACCTTTCCGGATAAAAGTAACTCAGTATCCAGCTTGATACTATTCGGCTCAAACATTCCAGGTGCTAATTCACAGCCTCTGCTGCCTTGCAGGAAAATCTTATCCCCATTCTCAATAGCCTGTTTTCGACACAGATCAACATTACTGCCATCTGGCTTATAAATCCTGACCACATGTATTATTGGCATCTTGTGCTGTCGATAGACATCCAGTAGCCGCCTTATATTCGGCACGGCTGCAGATGTACCGGGTATTTCCAGAGCCTCATCATCCAGGGTGTCACATTGTGTGTCGATGCTGATGACGGCCGATGTTTTAAAATTTGCTTGGATGTAATTTTCCATAGATATCTATACTCTATATCATTCGACTAGAACAATTAAACCTGGTTTGCTTTTTTAGTATCACAATACACTATTATAGACTGGCATCAACCATGATTTGCATGCTATTTTACAAATATCTATTTTATACTTTTCCCAATAGCAGCTGTTATACTACTGAATACTTGCTTAGGGTAATTTGCCTGGTATACAAAGACATTCATATTTCAGTTAATCCCAACAACTCACCAACAGTCCGAACCAGTCGTTTAGCATCTATTGGTTTAGACAGATAACATATCCCCATTTTCTTAGCACTTTCTGCATCTATTCCTTCACTGTATCCGCTACAAAGAATTACCGGACAATTGGGCTTCATTGCACTGATTTTCTGGATTAACTCCACGCCAGTTAAATTTGGCATTGTCTGGTCGGTTACCAGAAACGCAAACTTATCAGGATCTTCCTGGAATAAACTCAGTGCTTCCTGGCTATCAGTTTTAACTGTGATCTGGTAACCATATTGCCGCAGTAAAGTACCGATATATTCAGCAAGTTCCGGCTCATCATCGACGACCAGTACATGTCTGCCTTCACCCTGAACCAGTTTATCCGAAGAGAAATATTTATTGGATTCTGGCACATTCGTTGCGTTGTTGGCAGACGGTGGAAATAGTAAACAAAAGCTAGTGCCTTTACCTGGCTCTGTTTCAATCAGGATATGTGCGTTATGTCCATTGACGATACCTTGCAGAACAGAAAGCCCCATACCTGTTCCCTTACCAATTTCTTTGGTGGTATAAAATGGTTCAAATAGATGCGCCAGGACTTCTGCCGTCATACCCACGCCCGTATCGGACACTGATAACTCAATCCAGTCATCCTTGACTATTTTATGACAAATGCAACATTCATCATTTATATTACGCCGCCATCCCAACTTGACACTGAGAGTACCAATCCCGTCCATAGCATCTCGGGCATTGACACACAGGTTCATCATCATCTGCTGTAGCTGTGCTGGATCTATTAAAATATTAGGCAAATCATGTTCACAGTCAAGTTCTATTTTGATACTGCTTGGCAGTATTGAATGCAGTATCTTGATATTTTCTTTAACCAGAGGTGCCAATTGCAGGGGCAGAGCATCGCCATTATTAGTGCGACTAAAGATTAGCATCTGTCCCACTAAGTCCCTGGCCTGCTCCGATGCTTTCATGGCAGTCTCAAGGTAGGTTCTCATTTTTTCAGGAACCTCATGGCCATAGTGATCCAGCGCCATTTCGGTATAGCCCATGATGACCCCGAGCATATTATTAAAATCATGCGCAATACCTCCAGTTAGTTGACCTATGGCTTCCATTTTATGTGCCTGTTGTAACTCACGTTGTAGACGTTCCTTTTCATATTCGGCTGTTCTGCGATCGGTGATATCCCTACAGGTACCGATGACACTTACAACCTTTCCATCTTTACTCCTGACATGAGAACCATAGGTCTCGATATGTTTTATCTGCCCTTTTGGAAGTTGTATCTTATATTCACTGACATGTGACGTTGAGCGACAATCCGGATCCATAATGTTATTAAAATCGTTAACAATTCTTTGTTTGTCATCGGCATGAAGTACGCTAAAAAAATATTCATTCCTGTTAACGGTTGATTCCGTACTCAAGCCAAATATCTTGTCCATTTGCTCATCCCAATGAAGCAATCCCTGCTCGATTTGCCAGTCATAATACCCCAGTTGTGCGGCATGCACTGTAAGTTCCAGTCGCTCCTTATCTTCTCTTATTTGTCGAGTTTGTATACGAGCCTGTTTTCTCAGACTCATTGTCCATAACCAGAAAAGTACCAGTAAACTAATTACAGCAAGGGAAATAATACCCAAAACCAGAAACACCGACTGCGATATACTATTATCATTGGTGCTGACCCACTTTCGATAAAGCGTCTTTTGCCGATTGATTCCGATACCATCAACGGCTTTTTCCAGAATATTAAACAACCTTGGATCTTGAATGGATGTTGCCGCTGACAGTCGATTAAGATAACCGCTTTCTCCAGAAATTTTCAGATTGGAGATACCCTGATTTTCAATAAGATATGAGGCATACATCTGATTGACAATAAAAGCATCGCAGTCACCGGTAGATACCTTGCGTAAACCTACAATATTATCAACAACACCCTGAGGCTTTATATGTGGAAAGTTTTGAGCGATATAATCATTGATCGCGTAATTAGCTACGGTACAGACTTTATTACCTATCAGGTCACTCATGGCTGTAAGTGTAGAATCTTTCCTGCTGACAATTACATAGGGAACCTTGACGAATGGAGCAGTGAATGACAGATATTTAGCACGCTCATCGGTACGAGCGATACCTACTACAATAAAATCACGGGCTGTTGTGGAATACTCTATTAGCTCATCCCAGCTGTCAAAATTTCTAAAGCTGAAATTTATTCCTATATGGCTCTCTATTTCACGCAATAAATCAACCAGAAGACCCACATACTGTTCGTCTTCATTATAATATGCATTAGGTGGCGCCTCATACCCAAATAGAACTTCGAGCCTCCCCTTGTGCTGTTGCAGCCAAATTTTCTCATCCGAAGTTAAAGCTCCGCTGTTCGGGGCAAAACACGATGATAAGGCCAGCAACAATAATATGCTGGTAACACCATAACTAACTATGGTCGAGGGTTTCAATTTCTTCATACACAATTCCATGACCATATATTAATATTTTAAAACATTAATAAATAACCCCCCTATATCTTACAGAACATCCATGCAAATATCATGACATCAATGCTGCTATATTATCGATGCTGTTTTTAATCGTAGAGGATTTTAACACTCAATATTAGCAGAAAATATCCAAAGAATAGCCTGAGACGTTTAGGTGAGATACGATGGGCGATTCGTGCACCCAGCGGTGCAAATAAAGTGCTGGCGACGACAATACTTAAGAACGCCGGAATGTTTACAAAGCCCAAACTGCCTACCGGACGATGTTCCACACCCCAGCCAGTAATGATAAAACCCGTGACACCTGCAACAGCAATAGGCAATCCAATGGCAGCAGAAGTCGCCACTGCGTGTCGTATGCTAATATTACACCAGGTCAGAAATGGCACGCTCATGGAACCGCCACCGACACCCATCAGGGAAGACATAGCACCTATGCCCGTACCGGTGATAAACATACCCATAGTTTTTGGAAGTTGACGGTGAGGCCTGGTAGTGTTGCCGAAAATCATTTGTGCAGCCACAAACAGCATAAAAATACCAAATATAAGTCGTAAATCATTACCTGAAATAAATTTGGCAACTATGGCACCCAACAATGCGCCGAACATGATAGCGGGAGTAATGCTTCTGAATATCGACCAATGGATGGCCTGGTGTTGCTGGTGTGCACGTATCGATGACATAGATGTTATCACGATGGTAGCCAGTGAGGTGCCGATGGAAACATGCATTAAAACATCGGCACTAATACCCTGATGATCAAATACCAGCGCCAGTACAGGTACAATTATGATTCCGCCACCAATACCCAGTAAACCGGCAAGTGTACCCGCAATAGCACCCATGCCTATTAGTATTAAGACTTCCAACAAAAGATCCTTGTGCTAAAGATACCTGTCGCATCATTTAGATTAAATCGAAAATGAATTAGTATTGTGCCTGCCCCATTAAGACTTCTGGCAACCAGGTCGCTATTCCCGGGAAGATAATTAATAACACTATAGCAATAACCATGCACAGCATAAAAGGGAAGGCACCCCAGAGTATGGTTGTCAGCTTAACATCGGGGGCTATACTGTTAATCACATACAGGTTGAGGCCAACCGGCGGTGTAATCAAACCTATCTCCATATTCAAGGTCAGCATCACCCCAAACCAGATGGGATCGAAACCAAGCGCTTCAACGATAGGCACCAGTGTCGGTGCTGCCATTAATATGACGGCCACCGGAGGTAAAAACAGTCCGGCCACTAATAAGAACAAATTAACACTTAACAATAATACCCATGGCGCGGCATCCAGTGTTGCAATCCATTGTGCCAGAGATTGGGTGATGTACAAGCTGGACATCATGTAACTGAACAAGGCCGCTGAACCAATGATCATCATAATCATCACCGATTCACGCATAGCCGTTTTTAAAATATCCCAGTGCGCACGTAGATTCCACATTTTATATATAACGGCCACCATAGCCACGCAGATAAAAGCACCCACGCCTGCCGCTTCGGATGGTGTAGCAATGCCGCCATATAAGACATAAAGAATCAGGACAATAATGAGCAGGAATGGAAATATTTTAGGAAGTATTTCAAATTTTTCTTTCCAGGAATAACCCTTATCCCCCAGTTTGAAATGAAAGCCATTGCGCTTTGCATAAAACAGGGCCCAGGCCATAAATAGTGCACTCAGCATCAAGCCTGGAATAATACCGGCAATAAACAGCCGACCAATCGATGTTTCCGTCGCAATGCCATAAACAATCATGGTAATACTGGGCGGGATTAAAATACCTAAGGTACCACCTGCAGCAATGGCGCCAGTAGCCAGGCTACTTGGGTAGCCACGCTTTTGCATCTCAGGAATACCCATTTTACCAATGGCTGCACAGGTCGCAGGCGATGACCCACTAAGGGCAGCAAAGATAGAACAGGCACCCAGGTTGGAAATAATTAAGCCACCGGGTACTTTATAAAACCAGCGCTCCAGGGCCTCATACAAATCACTACCCGCCCGTGATGAGGCAATCGCAGACCCCATTAATATAAACATGGGGATAGACAACAGGGCAAACTCATTGAGACCTGCAAACAGGGTTTCTGCTACAACACCCAAACTACCCATACCATCAAAAATTAACAAAAACAAAAGTGACACTGCACCTAAAGAAAACGCGACGGGTGCACCGGATAACAGTACCAGAATCAGCACTACGGAAACCAGTATACCTAATTCTAATGGATTCATCGTCCCGTCTCCCCAAGTGAACCTGCTTCGACTTCCTTATGAATGCCAAAGGGCATTTCATCACCTCGCATTAAGCCTAATATTTCAGCCACATATTGCAGCGATAACACAGCAAAGCCAAAGGGCATAGAAAAATAGGGAATCCATAAACGAACTTCCCAAATCGTATCAGACACCCAGTTGTTCTCCCAGGCTTCATACCAGAACTGGTATCCAGTCCAGGTAATAAATAAACAAAATGTCAGTGATAATATAGAAGCAAACATAGCAAGAGCCAGTCGCCATTTATGTGAAAGATAAAACGCTAATAAATCTACATTGACATGGCCGCGCATAAGCAACACATAGGGACTGCCAATAAAGGTTGCGGAAATCAACAGATAGGTCACAAACTCTGTTTGCCAGATTGAAGATTGCTCCAGGATATAACGCACCCAGACCATTTGTGCTACCACCACTACAGACACAACGATCATAGCTGCGGCCACAATTCCACATAACATGGAAAATTTACTAACAATTTTTATAAAACATTTCATGGCGAGGCTTAAAATATAAAGACGACCGTCGTGTTCATCACAACGATCGTCTTGGGTGAGTTAACTTACAATCAAAACCAGGGTCTTACTTGACAGATAGAGCCATATCCAGCAATTCACGACCCCCTTTAACATCTTCAGAAAACTTCTTATAAGACGTTTTATCGGCAATGGCACGCCATGCAGCGGCCTGTTCAGCAGTCATGGTGACCACTTCAACACCGGCTTTTTTGTAGGCTTCGACCAGTTTTATATCCGCTTGTTTGGCACCTTCATAAGCAAACTCTTCCGCCTTCTTTGCGGATTTCATGATTAATTCCTGCTGTTCTTTGGTCAAACTGTTAAAGGTTTTTTTAGACATCAGGATGGGCTCGTACATGACCCAGAGCGCATTATCACCAGGTGCCGTCAGGCACTTGACCTGTTCGTAGATGCGATATGAAACCAGGCTGGCAGAACTGGTGTTAGCACCATCCAGCACACCGGTCTGCAGGCCTGAATAGATTTCAGAGCTGGGCATACTGGTAATGGAGGCGCCGGCTCCTGCCAGCATCTGATTGAAGGCCTTGCCCGCGGCACGGAAGGTCTGGCCTTTTGCATCTTCGGGATTAAGTATGCAGTTTTTCTTGCTCACAAAACCACCCGCCAGCCAGGTATCCGCCAGAACGATAACACCGGCATTGTCCATAATTTGTTTAATACGAGCCATGAATGCGGAATCATTTAAACGTCTGGCATGATCATGATTTTTCACCAGGCCTGGCATCAAGGTTAAGTTGAACTCAGGATGACGTCCACCGGCATAGGACAAGGGAAAGGCGGTGATATCCAGTCGGCCTTTGGCTATCGCACCCCACTGTTCCTTGGGTTTGTATAATGATTTCCCCGGGTAAACCTTGATCTTCAAACCTATGTTGGCGTTATTCACATCCTGGGCAATCATCTGCACCATTTCATCACGAATATCCCCTTTACCGCCTGGCCATTGATGTGAGGCTTTCAATTCACGATCGGCACTACTGGCCACAGATGACATAGTCAACATAGCAGTTGCAAGTAAAATGGATAAGCCCTTGGTGTTGTTTCGTTTCATTTATCGACTCCTGGTAGATGGTATGAAATATTTCTACGCTGTTTTTATTGTATTGATTTTACTACCTGTTAAAGAATGCCACTGTTTGCGCAAGTGCGCCTGCATATTCTGGTCAGCTAAATCAGCATCATGTTTACGAAAAGCCAGCAAGATCTGACGATGTTCCTCAATGGATGCCTCCAATCGACCGGGGATGGTCAACTGCATATGCCTGGCTAATCGTAATATTTTACGTAAATCACCTATTAATCGTTGTAATGTAGGATTACCGGAAAGGTCCTGTACTGCCTGGTGAAATATAAAATTCTGTTCATAGTAATCGTCAATGTCGCCATTGGCCGCGTGTTGTTCAAGCTTTTTATGCATGGCTTCCAGCTTGCTTAAGTCTTCCGCTGTACATTTATCAACGGCTTCCCGTGCACACAAGCCTTCCAGTACCGCCATTACAGGAAATAATTCATTGAGTTCAGCTATGTCCATGCTGCGCACGAAGCTGCCTTTGTGTGGAATGAGTTCAATAAGCCCTTCACTACTCAAAACTTTAAGCGCCTCACGTAAGGGCGTACGACTGATGCCGTAACGCTCACATAAGGCCATTTCATCGATGGCATCACCCGGCTGCAGGACATGACGATAAATTTGGTCCCGTATACGATCGGCGACCTGAATATACAGTGCCTGACTTTTTATTTGCTCGGTCAATATCATAACCACATGAAAATAAAGAAATTATTAGATTTATAACAATTCATAATACATAATTATGAATTATAGTGCCAGTTCAATGACACAATGTTCCACCTGCTAACAACGAATGATCACATGATGAACAACAATATTTACAGTATTTTTGAGCAACATTTTCCCTCATCCCGCGAGGCTATTTTTATAGAAACCCCCGATGGTGATACCTATAGCTATGCCACACTGGAACAGGAAGTAAGCAAAATCGCTCATTTCCTCACTGAGCTGGGGGTTAACAAGGGAGATCGTATCGCGGTACAGGTTGAAAAATCACCACAGGTTTTATTTCTTTATCTCGCCTGTCTCAGGGCCGGATTTATTTATTTACCTCTGAATACAGCTTATACCGAGAGTGAACTGGCCTATTTTATGGAGAATGCACAACCTGCCGTGGTGGTGTGTGATCCAGAATCTCAGGACATATTTGCTCGCATAGGTGAAAACCATAAACTGCAACATATATTCAGCCTGGACGCGGATGGCAGGGGGAGCCTGATCTCGGCCAGTAAAAATGTGCCCGCGGAGTTCAACACCACCGCCTGCGACAAAGATGATATAGCGGTAATTCTATACACCTCAGGAACCACCGGTCGCCCCAAAGGCGCCATGATCAGTCACGGCAACCTGGCCGCTAACGGACTGGCTTTACAAAAAACCTGGCACTGGCAGCAACAGGATATCCTGTTACATGCCCTGCCCATATTCCATATCCACGGTTTATTTGTCGCCTGTCATAATGTGCTGCTTGGTGGCAGCAAAATGCTGTTCCTGTCCAGGTTTGATGCCAAAACCGTAATGCAACTTCTGCCCAGAGCTACGGTATTGATGGGTGTACCAACATTTTATACCCGCTTGCTGGATCAAGTCGATTTCAACCAGCAGCTGTGTAAAAACATACGCCTGTTCATCTCCGGCTCTGCCCCGCTGCTGGAACAAACCTTCGAAGAATTCCAGCAACGCACCGGGCATACCATTGTTGAACGCTATGGCATGACTGAAACCGGCATGAACAGCTCCAACCCGGTCGAGGGTGCACGTCTTGCGGGTACTGTAGGCTTACCCCTGCCCGGTGTTGAGACAAGAATTGTGGACGACAATAATCAACCGGTCACGGATGACTCGGTGGGCTTACTACAGGTCAGGGGTGAAAATGTATTTAAGGGTTACTGGCGTATGGCGGAAAAAACCGCGGAAGATTTTACCGGCGATGGTTTCTTTATTACCGGTGATCTGGCCAGTTACAACCAGCAGGGCTATATCTCTATAGTCGGGCGCAACAAAGACATGGTGATTACAGGTGGATATAACGTATATCCAAAGGAAATAGAGTTATTGCTGGATGAAATCGAAGGAATTAAAGAATCAGCCATCATAGGTTTGCCGCACAAAGACTTTGGTGAAGCGGTTACTGCGGTGGTGATTCCAGAAGACATGAATCACGCACCCAGCGAACAACTCATCATCGACCGACTCAAACAGCAACTGGCGAATTACAAGGTACCAAAAAAAATCATTATCCTTGAGCAACTGCCTCGCAACACCATGGGTAAGGTGCAAAAAAACATCTTACGCGATGAATACAAACAGCTCTGGAATCAGTCCTGATAAAGCTTTTAACTGATACTTATGAAGATATTTTGAAAGTTTTTCTGATTCAAAAGTGTACTGTTTTTTATACTAGAATATTTAAAACAGTGTAAGGCTTACTATAGAATGATCAACCTCTCTTTTCCCCTGTACTTCGCCTGCATAATCCACTGCCACTAATCCAGCAAACACTAACGACAGTGCCATAGATAGGATACAATTCCTTCTTTTCCTGCACCCAATTAAATCGACAACTCAGCTTCAGGTATCCATGATCAAAGCTTTTCTTTTAACTCGTCAATGCTTCAATAGCGCCAACGGCATTCGTCTGGAACTCTGGTTTAGCAGTGATCAGGGGCCGATACAGGTTATTATCGACAACCAGCAGGCGGTGTTTTTTATACAACAGCAGGATAGCGAACAGGCAAAGTTAAGCCTGGCTAAGCTAAAAGATGTCGAAATAAAGCCACTGGCATTGAAAAGTTTTAAACAACGAACGATGGCCGGGGTGTATTTCAAATCGCAACAGCAACTGTATCGTGCCCGTGACCTGTTGCAACAACAGCATATACCCTGCTTTGAAGCAGACATACGCCCCCCGGAACGATTTCTAACAGAACGATTTATTACCGGGCCAGTGTCAATTTTATCTGCTCAATCCACACACAACACCGGGATTCTAAGCAATCCTAAAATCAAACCCGATAAGTACCAGCCAACATTTAACATCATGTCGCTGGATATAGAAACCGCCTATGATACGGACCAGTTATATTCCATTGCTTTCCTGACCGAGGATACGCAGCGAGTTCTCATGATCGGTGACGAGAATAATAACGACTATGTTGAATATCTGGCTGACGAAAGCGCACTACTAAAACGATTTATGCAATATGTTGCCGACATAGACCCTGATGTGTTTATTGGCTGGAATGTCATCAATTTTGATTTTCGATTTTTACAGAAAAAAGCCGATAAGTTGAGAATAGCCCTTAACCTGGGCAGGCATAACAAACCCATCAGCTGGCGCCAGGCGCAAACCGAAGCCGAACATTATTTTATCCTGATCCCAGGCCGGGTAGTGCTGGATGGGATCGACACCCTAAAAAGCGCCACCTACCAGTTCGATAGTTTTTCCCTGGAATCCGTAGGCCATCAACTGCTCGGTCGTGGCAAGTTGATTAAAACCAAACCACAGCAACATGATCCTTTGTATAAAGCCAAAGAAATTAAACGCCAGTTCATGGAAGACAAACAATCACTGGCCGCCTATAACCTGGAAGACTGTCAGCTGGTGTGGGATATTTTTGTCCATACGGACCTGGTGAGTTTTGCCATAGAGCGTGCGCGACTGACGGGCCTGGAGATGGACCGTATCGGCGGCTCGGTGGCCGCCTTCGATAACCTGTACCTGCCTCGTCTGCATCGTAAAGGTTATATCGCACCGAACATTGGGGATTACCACGGCAGCCTCATAGCCCCCGGTGGCTATGTCATGGATTCCCTGCCCGGCCTGTATGACAGTGTTCTGGTGCTGGATTATAAAAGCCTGTATCCCAGTATTATTCGTACTTTCAAAGTCGACCCCTATGCGCGAATCGTAGCCAAACAAGATGACAATATGGATGTCATCCCGGGATTCAACGGTGCATCCTTCTCCAAACAGGAGAATATTTTACCGGGTATCATCGAAGAATTATGGCAGGCTAGAGACAGGGCAAAACAGCACAATAACAAAGCCTTGTCCCAGGCCATTAAAATTATTATGAATTCATTTTATGGGGTACTGGGTACACCGGGCTGTCGAGTGCATGATGCCCGTTTAACCAGCTCCATCACCTTGCGCAGCCATGAGCTCATAAAACACACCGTAGAGTTAATCGAACAGGAAGGCTATAAAGTTATTTACGGTGACACCGATTCGGTATTTGTTTCCCTGTTACAACAACTGGACAATGACCAGGCCAATCAAATTGGTCAACAGCTGGTCAATAAAATTAATGCCTACTGGCAACAACATTTACATCAGGACTACGGCATCGACTCCTATCTGGAAATGGAATACGAAACCCATTTCAAACGCTTTTTTATGCCTACCGCACGAGGTTCCGACAAGGGTACCAAAAAACGCTACGCCGGACTGGTGAACAATAACGGTGAAGAGCATATCATCTTCAAGGGACTGGAAACCGTGCGTACGGACTGGACTCAAATGGCCCGACAGTTCCAGCAGGAACTCTACTGGATGATTTTCCATGACCAGCCCTATGAAGACTATATTCGCCACATCGTCGACGAGCTTAAACAGGGCAAACGGGATGAACAACTGGTGTATCGCAAACGACTGCGTCAGAAATTGAATAACTACCAGAAAAATGTACCGCCCCACGCCAAAGCCGCAATGAAAGCAGAACAGTTTTTTAAACACAACAAGCAGCCTTCACGCTACATAAATAAAGGCTGGATTGAATATGTGATGACGGTGAATGGGCCAGAAACCCTGGAGTGTCAAAGCTCACCCCTGGATTACCAGCATTATATCGATAAACAGCTAACGCCCATCGCAGACAACATTCTGCTTATATTGGGTACATCCATGGAACCCATTATCCAAGATCAGTATCAGTTGTTTTGATATTTCATAATTATAGTGTCAAGATTCAGACTCCACCCTCACTATCAGACTGAATTATCAACGGCAAACTGTTAATTGATTAAATATATAATTTTTATAAAATAAAACACTCAGAGAGCTATGAATTTATTGCTAGCGTCATACTGACTTCATTTAATGAAATGATTTGTAATATTCATTCCTTAATAAATTTAGAATATCTTCAGGAGGATGTTGTATTAAATTTAATTTTTCATCAGGGTCACTAATCAGCTCATAAAGCATCTCGATTTCTTTACCCGTATATTTTTTATCTAACTTTATATATTTATATATGGCATTATTTGATTTCATTATAATTGCTTTCCAGCGAACTTCCCAGTTGGTTTGATGATTAGTAAACCTTGGAATACGTAACGGATCTAACAGGGATTTACCATGCCATGACTCAGGTACTGGCAGGCCGACACGTTCCACGATAGTGGGCGCAATATCAATGTGTGTCGAAAATTCCAGGTTAGAATATTGTGTATTATTAGTATCGTAAATAAGCAAAGGTATTGATATATCTTCCTGAAAAAGGTATTGAGTATGGCTATAGTTCCCTCGCTCCCCTAAACCATCACCATGATCTCCAGTAATTATTACCAGTGCATTATCCAGGTACTTCTTCTGAGTTAGCATAGAAAATATTTTTTTAATAAAATCATCTGTTTGCAATACACCCAGATCATAGTTATTGACTTCACTTTGATAACGTTCCCTGCTACCTTTTTTTAAATTGTATTTTTCAATTGGTTCAACTGCATTGAATTGATTAAACTGACTTAGTTTATTTCCCAGCTGATGAGAAGACATTAAGTGAAAGTAAAAAAATACCGGCTTACCAGAATACACATCAGTGTTTTCTAGCGCTTCGATAACTCCTCTATCATCATAAACAGTGTAATTTTGAAAATGAGTGCCATCTACATAACGATCAATATTAGGTCCGTATAATTTCTTCTTACCCAAAAAATAATGCGATGAAGATAAAAGGAATTCGATATGATAGCCTTGATCTCTGAGCAGGTCGTTTAATTTGAATAAATCATAACTGAGATACTGGTACTCTCTAGAGCTCAGTACGCTAACTATACCACAAAGTGATTCAGAGCAAGATGAGGTTGCAAACTCGACTTTTTTCAACTTACTGCTATTATCCAGACTAGTCAAAAAAGGAGTGGTTGCCCGCTCATAATTGTACACACTCATATGATCTTTGCGAAGAGCATCAGCGATAATAAGAATAATATTAGGTTTACTGCTTAAATTAGATACGGCATTATTGCTTAGGTATTGTTGACGCAAACGCATATCTTTAGTTCGTTCCGCTATGCGTACAGGATCACTCAAAAACTCTGTTCGGGAGTTTATGTACAGATAAGCCAATGGTTCGCCAGTCCAAATACCAATGCGCTTGTCTTCCAGTGAAATATTAAAAAAGAATATGGCAAAACTTGTTAATGCCAAATAATAAGCAATAGTTTTTTTCTTGAAAGTATAATTTTTATTAATAATTGACTGGTGACAATCACCAATGATAATGCTTCCGTATCGATAATAACTATAGATTAGCGCAATTAAAATAAGAATAGCAGGCAGATATATCAAGCTAACTGGAACATTGAAAGCTTCAGCCACACCTTGCAAATGAAAGGGGAGCTCAACAACAAAGCCCAGATTAACGTTACTACCCCAACTACTATTACTAATTAAGTTCAGACAATAAATACTTAGAATGAAAACATCAAAACCGCTAAACACTATTGCATTATAAATATTTCGTACAGTTTTATTAAAAAAATGATGAACAAAAATCGCACTAGTAATTATAATGCTAAAATAAAACCAGAAATGAAGAAAATGTAATGGAATTATTTTATAGGAGTAACCAAACCACTGATTTAAGACCAGGGAATAGAACAAAGGCATGATTATATGAAATAAAATATATAGAAAACTTATCTGTTGCCATTTACTTCTTAAATCAATCATATATTTGAGTCAGTAACATGCATGATTATATTCATGTATAACATAGAATTAATTTAGTTAATTGTCTTTTTTTCGGGAATAAAACCAATTTGAAGTCCCAACATTAAATAATCCAGGACATTATCCAAGCGCGTCCGCATACCTTCAGGTAGCAACACAGGATTCAAGCCCTTGTCAAACATCGGCTCTCCAGCATCAGTATAGCAATCTATATTTGTTTTTTTCATCATTTCTTGCTCCCAGTTTTCACAACCCGAGCCATTGCGAAAACAGCGCTTACTCGGTATACAAATTTTGTTTCCTAGTCGGACACCATAGGATGCTTCCAAAAGTGTGTAAATTGGAACAATTTTATCTGGTGCATCAATTAATGATCGACCCAGGAATGCAGCATCAGCTTCAATGCCAAGTATAGAGAGTATTGTAGGTGGTATATCGACATGACTTGCAGGATTTTCCACTACACGAGGACTAATGTTTTTGCCATACATCATAAATGGCACCCTGAAGAATTGTTCATGCTTGTTCAAATCTGTAAGCTGCTGATTTTCATCAAATGTCCAAACGCCATGATCACCAGTAATTATGATGATCGTATTTTCAAACAAATCAGATTTCCTAAATTTCTCGAAGAAGTCTCTAAGAGCATTGTCAGAATAATACATTCCCCGACGATACTTATCGTAAAATGTATCTTGTTTCAGCAGGTGTAATGGGAATTTGATTCCCCAGTCCCAGTCAAATGGCAAGTGATTTGAAACAGATAAAATTTCTGCATAGAAGGGTTCTTTAGTATTTTCCAATCGATCTAATGCCATTTTGTATAAAACCCCATCGGGTATACCCCAGCCTAATACTGGTTTGCTTTTTGATCCGGATCTCAAATTTACTACATAGTCTTGGTTAAATTCTTCTCCATACAAATCTTCTATTGCATAGTTGTTTTCAAATCCAATATTTGGTAAATATTCAACTCTATTATAATAGGACTTAATATTTCCATGAAACCAGAAAGTCTCATAGCCATTCTCTCTCAACAAATTAGGAATACAAGATGCATTGAGCTCTATACCCCTTACAGACACCGGCGTACCACCGAAATAGTCTAATACACCACAATTTATTGCTGTTTCACTTTTTACCGTTAAAGGTGCTGTACTATAGAATTTTTTTGCCCAAATCACTTGATTTGAAAGACTATCGAGAAAAGGTGTCGAGGAACTATCATTACCGTATAAGCCCATCTCTGATGCCCGAAAACTCTCTAACACAATGACAATAATATTTTTCTGGTCTTCCTGACCCTTATTTTCAGACGCAATATTATCTGAATTTCTACTTTTGTATTTTGATATTAGAGGGTAAAAATCATTCTTTGATTGATTACCTGGATATAGCATATTGACTGCATTGATATATTTATCAGGTAACTCACTTGAAACTCCTTCATTTATTGCTGCAGCCAATGCAGCAATATTAGACATGCGTTGACTCAGTGGGTTTCCGTCTATAAAAGGGAACAAACCTGCTGTTCTTATAAAATAACCCATTGGCACTTCACTATAAGGAGTGAAATGTTTATAGCTACGAGTATCATGATATGCCTGCAAAGATAAGCTACTGGAAAACATAATTACGAAACTAAGTAACAGAACTCGTTTAGATGGATGCTTAAGTCGCGACAATATATTCCACATAATAAATATAAGTACTATAGGGATAAGCACTCCTGCTAGAATATATAAAAAATGGAATGAGTTCACTAAAGAAAGTGATTCTGGTGCAAGGGTGAGAACACTGTATGGAACAAAAGACTGGTATAGTTCTAAATAAAACTTACTGCCAATTACAAGAGCAATATTGATAAGAATAATAAATGTAGCAACTACAGTAGCGGCTCGAGTTCCTAGTAATGAAGCACCTATGATTAACGATATAGATAACAGGGCAGAACTTAAACCATCAATGACTCCCATTCCCGTTGAGGTGTAATATGTTTGGGCAAAATAGGTACTTAATAATAATACTAAAGTAAAATACCAGTAAGCCCTTTTATCGCTGAAACTGTCTGCAGAACTACCTATACCGTTAACCATCATGAAAACCTGATTGTCCGTGACTCAAATCGTGGCTCATAAAAATACTATATAATTTCGTGAATTCTTCAAAAGCCCCTTCTTCAGGAAACAAAGTTATTTTCTGAGTGGTTCGTAACTGATTGATTTATATATAAAACGGCTTATTATATTAATTATCCGTACTGTGCGAATTTAACTAAATAATAGGCTAATGACTAGTGAAGTAATAATCAAACTTGACAAAAAAGTATAGCATAATGTGTCCAAAAATAAATATGCCACTGCTGGCTTGCAGATATTATTCGAATAATAAAGTACGTATTTTATAGCTAATATTTCACAAAATATCCTTGCTGTATAACCTGGCATAAAATCGGATATATCGTGTATAGCTTTTTAATCGATCAATTAAAATCACACCCCATTATGCAGGT
>JBLYYN010000289.1:0-9208 GCA_048550535.1 Gammaproteobacteria bacterium | reverse complement strand
TGGATCAGGCGAAGGCTTTTTATCTGGCTGGTGTGCAGGCTGCTCATGACAATAGATCAATGTTGAAAAGAACTATTGTACTGGATGGATTACATGGGTGACAGGGGCTGAAACCAAAAAATGCACCTGACTAGCAGGTGCATATAATGGCAGATGACAAATCCGCAGGAGTCAATTTTTTATTATGATCTCCAGTCCGGTAGTATTAGAAAATACTACCGAGTTTGGAGCCGTTGCATTGTTTAGAATTTAGCGATAACACCGGCAACAAGTGCAGAACCGTCACCTGTCAGCTTGGATTCATCCAGCATGCCGTTATCAGCGCCTGATACCCACAGGCCATACAATGACACGGCTTTGTTCAGACTATGATTATAGGCCAGTGCAGTCATGGTAGCATCATCAGCCAGACCCTGATCTTTAGTGCCGTATGCGAATTTGATGCTGTCTTTATCACTCATTTTGTGCTTGACGGCCAGGAAGGTGTTTGTGTCATCCAGAGTGCCATCGTCTTCTACGGTTTCATAGGCCAGACCAAACTGAGTGCCACCCATTTTGTATGCAAGAACCAGTTTAGTGCCGGTTTCGTCATTAGTGGGTGTTATTTCGATAGTCTGAGTAGCCAGAGCAAAACCAAAATTACCGAACTCAGCATCATACCCAATGCTGGTGCCGGCACCGGCATTTTCAGCGGCTGGGGTATCATCACCGGCGGCGTACATAATACCTAATTTGCCGGGTCCCATTTTCACTCTGTATGAAATCGAGTTGTCATTACGAGTGTCCTGGCCTTTATCGATGATATTGTTATAGTCTGCCCAGGTATCACCCAGGAATTCTATCTTTTTCTTGGCGGCAGTTTTATATGGTGAATCATCACGACCAATGCGAACTTCACCCCAGCTATCTTTCAGGCCAACATACTGATTGCGTGACTTGATGTGGTCATCGGAAGACTTTGCATTGTCATCCATATCAATTTCCCACTCCAGCTTATAGACAACTTTGAGAGTACCGTCAGTGTCTATGTCACCTTTAATGCCTACTCGTGATTTGTGGTTGGTGATAGCAATTGAGCTGTTGTCATTGGTTCCATCATCTTCTGAAACAGAACCAAAAGACAGGTGGGCTTTACCGTAAACAGTGGCATCAGCCATAGCCAGGCCAGGAGCCGTGATTGCAGCCAGTATGGCCACCGTGCTTGCTTTTTTAGTCAGTGCATTCATTCGGGAAGTTACCTCTGTTGTTTCAGTCTTTAGTTATAAATTAACTGTGGCGTATAATAGTTTTCTAATATGACTGATGGGTGACGTATCGATGAAAGAAATATGACAGGCTGAAGAGGTAATATTTGATGTTTATCGGGGCGAAAAAAAAGCCGGAAAATCCGGCTTTTATAAATTTGTTACATGGGCTGGCTAATAGTGAAGGCTCCTCTTATATCGCCCAGTTTGTAGCCACGGGCTTTATCCGTTGGGTAGAGTTCATCCAGTCTGGCTTTCACTTCCGGCGCTATATTCTGACCATGGCATTTGAGGCAAACTTCAGCGGTGGGAATAGCCTTCATGAAGCGAAAGTTTTGCTGATTGTTGTTTTCCACGACAGCGTAATAGGCCATGGGCTTGACCGCTTCACCCATGGCTTTGCGGTTTTCGAATTTCTGTAAAACATCTGCTTCCCAGTCGTCGGCTGAATTTTCAGGGTTGCGAACCTGGAGACTGGTGCGAGCGATTTTCCAGCCATACTTGTCAGATAAATTTTTGGCAATGAGTGGAGCCTGGTGATTACATACAGAGATAGCTGCCACCGGACCGCCAGATTTCATGGCTTTGCCAAGTTCAGCTTTCAGTTGTTTCATAAAATCCTGTGCTACTTCTTTACTTTTGCTGGCGCGTTCTTTGAGGTGATTGTCTGCAGAAGCCAGGCTACTCAGACATAGACTGCAGGTTAAGATAAAGATGAGTTTACGCATAATGGTGAATTCCTGTTACTGAGAAATTGATTGAACAGTGCAGGATACTAGTGGAATTGACTAAGGATTAATGTAACAAAGTTACATAATCCGGTATTATTCTAAGGTTTTGTGTTTATTGATAATGATTAAGAAGAGTTAAAGAAAAATGCTATCGCAGTATGCAAAAAAGCCCTCAAGTGAGGGCTTTTTTGGGCTGGTTAGCCGATATTTTGCTGGTCCAGCTCACGGTGTGCATCCCAGGCATCGTGTACCTGGTTGAGTGCGTTAAGGACCATATTTTCAGTAATTGAAATATAGCTGCCACTGTCATCCATAATCATGCCACCTTTAAAGCCGGTTTGAGCAATGGCATATGCGTATTTCGAGCTAGGGTCTGCTTCGCCGTTATTTTTCATGGGGTGTTTCCTTAGAAGTATTAAATCAGAATTTATAACGACCCAAAATGGATTTCTGATGGTTATAAATGCTGACTAATTGCAGCGAGCGCGCATTATATAATAAATTAATAATCTAATTAAATAGCTGAATGTAAAAAATTTAGACTTTTACCAAAGAAATTTATACTTCAGAGGGGTTATATGAAGATTGATGCAACATATTGATTTAATTGGGGTTACAATGCGGCGTGAGCAGGCCTTACGTCGTATAAGGAGTTTAGTCGTTAAATTAGCGGATCTGTTTGTCTGGTTATGTTTTCAGCCTTTTTTAAAGGGTAAAACGTCGGCTTTTTCATCAGTCATGATTTCGGAAAGTTGTTCACCCAGCATTAAATCCATGGCCTCCAGGGTGCTTCTGAGAATCATGCTGGCAGCAAAATGAAATATACGAATTTCGCATTGAATGGCTTCTTGTAAAGAGTCACGGCCTTCAATTTGGAAGCGGGTCCAGGCAAGAATAGGAAAGTCATGCAATGCCCTGTCAACAACAATCCAGGCATCCTTTTGCAGTATTAGATCCAGGTGTTTTAATTTGGGTATAGGAAAGCGTATTTGTCTGCCAAATCGCTTTAAAGCTGTCTGAACCTCGTTATAATAAATAGCCTCGACCTTACCGTTTCGGTCATGAAGTAAAGTGACTTCGTCATGTCGTGTATAGAGCTGTGTAGGATTCAATGGATTCCATCCGTTAAGGCTTTAATATTATTGTAATACAGTGTGCAAAAAAAAAGCCCGATTTTAAGTCGGGCTTTTAAAAAAAAGTGCTGGAGTCTTTATGAGGTTAGTGAGGCGAACAGGGTTGGTAGCTTTTCTGGTAAGCGATCAACGTTATCAATAACGGTATAATTATTTTCACCAAAGATACGCTTCACGTAAGCATCCGCATGTGGATCGAGGGTCAGGCAGTAGGTCAATACACCCGTTGTGTATAACTCTTCTACCGCTTTCTTGGTATCATGGCGCAAATGCTGTGGATCGCGTTCGTCAATATCGGCCGGCTCACCATCGGTTACCAGAAGAATTAATTTACGACGTTCGGGCTGCTTTAATAAATGATGTCCCGCATGCCGCAATGCTGCACCCATACGTGTTGATAAGCCGCCTTTCATACCTGCCAGACGAGACTTCACATCATCATCTAAATGCTGATTAAAGTCCTTAAAACGATAGTACTGCACATCATGACGACCATCAGAAGCAAAGCCGTGCAGTGCAAATGGGTCACCGATACCATTGATGGCCGTAGACACCAGGGTAGCGGCTTCACGAGTCAATTGTAGAACAGTTTTATCTGAACCAGCCATCGCCTCATTGGTGGACTCAGACAAATCCATTAATACAACAACTGATAAATCCCGAGTATTCAGTACATTACGCATAGTTATGCGTGGATTAGGTTGTTCACCCATGCGGATAGATATCATGGCATCTACAGCCGCATTAAGATCCAGCTCATCGCCATCTTCCAGACCACGCATACGCTGCACACCTTCCGGTGTTAACAGGTCGATGATCTGTTTAATACGATGCGCAATGGGTTTGTACTCGGTAAGAATATCGTTGATATCTTCCGGGTTACCTTTGGGTTGACGCCGTTCATATACGGTTGCCCAGTCAGGTCTGTGTAACTGAATCTGGTAATCCCATTCCTGGTAATGGAATGGATCAGAAATCGGTTCCTTGCCCCACATGTCATTAAAGCTGATCTGGTCATCAGTCAGATCGTCTTCATATGGCGTCATTCGGGTGGAACAGGTCCAGATTTCCTGGGCATCATCACCCGCCAGTTCACAATCAACTTCGTTAGCCATTTCAATTACGCTAACCTGTTTACGAACCTGGCGTTGACTCGCTGCAAGATATTCAAACTCAACATCCGAATCAAACTCTTCGAATTCCCAGACATAGCGATTATCATCGCGGTAAGGGATGCGAATGCGTTCAAGGATACGCAAGCTTGGAACATTTTTGCGACCAGAGAACAGGTGAAACAGCTCCATACCCATGTGCCATGAGTAATTGTTATCATCCTGTTTATCTTCTATTTCAGCATGGAAACGCTTTGCAAACTCGGTAACCTGCTCATCATTTGTAGTAATGGAATTATCAAGTAGCATGTGAGCGATATGTTCCAGCTCTTTCATTGCCGGATGTTCTAGCTCTTCATCCTCATCGGCTATTTTGAGGAGTTCTGACCACAGTTTTTTCAAACCTGGAAAATCTTTTGCCGCTTTATATTCAATGCGTGCATCTTCCATGAATCCAATAAAAAACATCTGTGCAGGACTGAGTTGTTCTGCAGAAATAGCCGAGTCTGAATAACACATATGAGCTGCCATATGAGCTGCAGTAGCACGATACAGTTCCAGGCCTGGGGTCTTGTTATCATCAGGGCCGATATCATCAACTGCATCTGGCATGTGCAAAATACGGTGTTCGATATAGGGCCGGAAATCCGTGTAGTCCGCACCGGTAGGTCTCAGGAAGAAATCACGACCCCACAGGGCGCGCAGGTAAAAATTCAGTTTACGCTGTACTTTAATGAACAGAACACCACGACGTTCTTTTTGTAACATCGCCTTTGAGTCTGCAGACTCCAGGTTAAAGTACTTAGTCAGGTTATTAAAATCACGACGGTATGCCTGTGCTCCAAAATTTGCCCAGCGACGCAAGCCGCTCAGGGTCAGTTTATCCAGTAGCTGATCCATGTGATTTAACATTGGGCGTAAACCGCGTGATGCAGTGGATGCGAACTGGTGGATAAAGGTCAGATAGCCACGTAAGAGTTGAGCATCGCCCAGATGACGGGATGCAGATGGCAGACTACTAAAGAGTAACGAGATAACTTCACCCGATGTCATGGAAGACAATTTCATAGCAGCAGTGACACAGTCATCAATGATGTCTTCACCACATTCTTTGGCCACCAGCGGCATTTCCTGCAGGTAAGTTATGACCAGGTCGGAACCACGGCCCAGGTTAGACATGGCCTTGGCGCCGCTGAGGTATGCTTCCAGTCCTGTCGGCGACATGATACGTGCCGCTTCATGGAAAGTGCTATCGAGTACATCACGCACTTCATGAGCTACATCTTGTAACTGTTCTTCGTAATCTTCGAGATTTATACTCATTATTTAAAACCTCGCCACAGAGGCACAGAGCACGCAGAGGTTTTTAGTTTACGTCATTCCAGGAAGCTTTTATTGGGATCAAGTGACTCAAGAAAAACACATTAAAGTCACTAGATTTCGGCTTAAAGCATGCCAGAATGACAGCAGAGAAAAACTAGCTTTAAAACACTAAAATTTTTCTCTGTGCCCTCAGCGTCTCTGTGGCAATTTCAATTAACCAAAGAATGTTTGTACTGCTGCATTCAGCGTATCACGCATATCCGGATCATCCGTTAATGGTGTGACCATGGTCATGCTACAGGCAGCTTCAGCATCAATGCCTTTACTGATTAACTGACCGGCGTAAACCAGCAGACGGGTTGAGATACCTTCATCCAGACCGTGGCCTTTCAGGTTACGTGCACGGTGTGCAATCTGAACCAGTTTTTCAGCAGTTGTTTTGTCAACTCCCGATTCTTTTGAAACAATCGCAACTTCCGTTTCTGCAACTGGGTAATCAAAATCCAGACCACCGAATCGTTGCTTGGTTGATTGCTTAAGATCTTTCATTAAGCTCTGGTAGCCAGGGTTATAAGAGATAACCAGCTGGAAATCAGGGTGGGCTTCGATCAGTTCGCCTTTTTTATCCAGAGGTAAAGTACGACGGTGGTCAGTCAGTGGATGGATAACAACCGTGGTATCCTGACGAGCTTCAACCACCTCATCCAGATAACAGATGGCGCCAATACGTGCAGCCGTTGCTAATGGACCATCCTGCCACTTGGTACCGTCTTTATCCAGCAGAAAACGTCCCACCAGATCAGATGCTGTCATGTCTTCATTACAGGCCACTGTAATCAGTGGGCGACCCAGCTTATAAGCCATGTATTCAACAAAACGTGATTTACCACATC
Source organism: Gammaproteobacteria bacterium (assembly GCA_048550535.1). Classification (GTDB taxonomy): domain Bacteria; phylum Pseudomonadota; class Gammaproteobacteria; order SZUA-229; family SZUA-229; genus CBDULX01. Next base: position 2,772 of record JBLYYN010000289.1, on the reverse strand, counting down.
CGGTTGGGCCTTTTAGCATCATCGGCATACGTGCATTATATGCAGCTTCGTATAGCGCAATTTCGTCTGCTACTGGCTCGAAATATGGTTCTTTTTTAATAATGTACTGCTGTGGATCAACTGTATTTTCTGACATGACACACCCTTTAATATTTTGATGTTTCTGTTTAACGCTTAAATTCTTTTGCGGGTCATTCCCGAATGACTATCTAAATTAGTCCTAAGTAAGCGGCCTATATCTCATGGCCTGTTTCATACTCACCATCCCAGCCTAATGCCTTGGCTTTTTTCACTGCTTCTCCGTGAATCCTCTGGTGGCGTTTGGCCAGCTCTTCAGGTAAATGGCTGAACAGGCAACCATATTTATCCCACTCGGCATTAACCTTATCTAATAAGGAATCAATCCCGGCTAGGTTCCAGCCCTTACAGGTTTCAGTTTCTTCAATCAGGCCAAACACCCAAGCATCACGAATGACCTTGCCAATGGTGGTCATCCCGCCGAATAGATCTTCATCGATACCAACGTAGCGGTCTGATTGGGATCTTTTGGTTGGTCTTGACATAAAAACCTCAGTATTTAATTAGCCGTTGCTGAAAATTTGACACATTACAAAGAGTTGTTGCCAAATTAAAAAGCCCCTGACCGCAACGAGTCGGGCAGGGGCTTTTGTTGGTATTAACCCCGGTATCTCTTTATACAGAAATGCCGCGGTAAACTACCATTGCTGTACCAGCACACTGGGCAAAGTTGTCCAGACCTAACAGACGTACGTGGTTGTTAGGATGCGCTTTGTGACAAGCGCCCAGTTCAGCCAGGATAGCATCAACGTCAGTTTCACCAAACATTGGCAGCTTCCACATGTACCAGTATGAACCAGTAGCATTTTCAGGCTCAGTGTGTTCGATAGAAGGGTTCCAGCCTTTATCCACGATGTACTGGATCTGAGCACGAGTAGACTCTTCACTCAGTGCAGGCAGGTATGAAAAAGTTTCATATTTACGGCTTTGAGCTGCATCGCTCAAACTTGAATTGTAATCTTGCATATCACTCATGGTGATTACTCCTAAATAATTTTGAATTCAGTTTAGGGTAGGGCCAGGTTTTAAAACCTGGCCCTACCCAGATGTTGTCATCGAAAGTTTCTTATTTGTGAGAAACGTCCAGCTTGTCAACGGTGTCGAATTCGAACTTGATTTCTTTCCAAGTTTCCATAGCAGCTTTAAGCTCTGGGCTGTGTTTAGCAGCAGTAGTAAGGATGTCCTTACCTTCTTTCTCAAGTTCACGGCCCATGTTACGTGCTTCAACACAAGCTTCAACTGCAACACGGTTAGCAGCTGCACCAGCAGCGTTGCCCCATGGGTGACCTAATGTACCACCACCGAACTGCAGGCAGGAATCGTCGCCGAAGATGTTAACCAGCGCAGGCATGTGCCATACGTGGATACCACCGGAAGCAACCGGGATAACGCCAGGCATTGAACCCCAGTCCTGGTCGAAGAAGATACCGCGTGAACGATCTTCTGCGATGAATGAATCACGCATGGTGTCGATCCAGCCCAGAGTTGCTTCACGGTCACCTTCCAGTTTACCTACAACAGTACCTGAGTGCAGGTGATCACCACCAGACAGACGCAGTACTTTAGCTAATACGCGGAAGTGAATACCGTGGTGCGGGTTACGGTCAAGTACCGCGTGCATGGCACGGTGAATGTGCAGCAGCATACCGTTGTCCTGACACCATTGTGCCAGGCCAGTGTTTGCTGTCAGACCACCCGTCAGGTAGTCATGCATGATGATGGGTGCGCCGATTTCTTTAGCGTATTCAGCACGCTTCATCATTTCATCAAAAGTAGGTGCAGTAACGTTCAGGTAGTGACCTTTACGCTCACCCGTTTCAGCTTCCGCTTTATGGATAGCTTCCATAACGAAGTCAAAACGATGTCTCCAGCGCATGAATGGCTGTGAGTTGATGTTCTCGTCATCTTTAGTGAAGTCAAGACCGCCACGCAGACCTTCGTAACATGCACGACCGTAGTTCTTAGCTGAAAGACCAAGCTTAGGCTTGATAGTACAACCTAACAGAGGACGACCATATTTGTTCAGCAGGTCACGCTCAACCTGGATACCCTGCGGTGGTCCATTACAGGTAACAACGTAAGCGATCGGGAAACGGATATCTTCAAGACGAAGAGCACGTAGGGCTTTAAAGCCGAATACGTTACCAACCAGAGAAGTTAGTACGTTTACCACTGAACCTTCTTCGAACAGGTCAAGTGGGTATGCGACAAATGCATAGAAACAAGTGTCATCACCAGGTACGTCTTCGATTGCGTATGCACGACCTTTGTAGTGATCCAGGTCAGTTAATAAGTCAGTCCATACAGTCGTCCAGGTACCGGTTGAAGATTCAGCGGCAACAGCTGCTGCAACTTCTTCACGTGGTACACCTTCCTGAGGAGTAACTTTAAAACAAGCCAGAATATCAGTATCCAGGGGAGTGTATTCGGGCATCCAATAAGTTTCGCGGTATTCTTTAACACCAGCGTCGTACTTCTTAGCCATTATGGCCTCCTAAGCATAGTTGCAAGGTTTAAATTCTGTCCCTGCCAGCAGAGTAAACCCCACCTGCTGGCATCTGAATGACCTAATAAGGCTAGAAAATCAAGCCGGTACTTCAGTGGGAGGAGAATTATGGACAAGCTGGTCCATAATTACAATTCAAATTTTTTAATTGTAACCATAACTGTTTACTTATAATATTCATCGGACTG
>JBLYYN010000288.1:0-4988 GCA_048550535.1 Gammaproteobacteria bacterium | reverse complement strand
GTATCAGTGGGCTGGTGATGTTAGACCTGGGAAATTGTGAGCCGGCGAGAACCGGTAATAACTGAAACAACGCTCCCATCATCGACATGGTCACAAAGCCCAGGGTGATTAAGTGCACGGCGGCCAGTGTATTCGGTAGCCAGCGACTGTGCAGCATTTCTGGGCCGTTGATGATGAATAACAGTGCAGCAGCTATCGCAAACAGGGGCGCCGTAATAAAAAAACGCATAGGTGTCGCTATGCTGGGTGCCTGTTGCAGTGATAGCTGAGTGTAACTCATTGCTGTTGTCCAAAAGTGCTATGCAGTCTGGTCATTTTAAATCAAAAGGTTTGAAGCTTTCACATCCTCGACAATTGCTCGGTAATTGCTCCTTGCATTACTCTACCACCTATATCCTTATAGGCGTCCAGGCATTGTTCTCGGTCTTCGTTCAAGACTCGACTCTCGGTTGCTGCTCCCGGTGCAACTCTACCTCCCACTTCCATGTGGTCGTACCGATTCCATCTATGCAGTCGTGTTCACGCCCCTTACCTACATTCATGTAGGCAACGCAGAGATTTATGCCCTTTGGGTACGCAGTGTTCGCGAAGATTCTTTTGATACAGATTTCTTTAAATGTTACTCTGATCCTTATTACTCAAGGATATAATTTCAGATGAAGGATTTATCTACCTGGATAATAAAAATATTCGTCTACTGAATGTCAGTTTGGCTTGGCGCTATAAACCCGATCTTTAACATCAGCTTATATCATTTATGACTTGCTCTGAGTCCTTATCATCCATTTTCCAGATATAAATATTGAAGCCCTTATCTCCAGGCATGACCCGATATTTGAAATTATTTTCAGTTAGAATATTGAACAGGGGGAAGGGTTGCATGCGATGGATCATTTTAAGGTATTCACCAGCAGCCAGTGTATCCAGGGCATCGATGGCTTTTTCCATCGGTTCAGGTGGCTGTAAATTATGAACGTCCAGCACAATTTCTTTTGCCATGTTTCTTCTCTCAGGTGGCTGCTGCTTTAAAATTTATCATGCAGGTAGGGATTTGGTTTAAGCCACATCTGCCTGTGCGGTGTCGAAACCTGACAATAACTGTTCCCTGTCATTGCTACATTCCTGATCGATCATGGGGTACAAAATTTGCTCTTCTTTCATGTTATGCTGTTGCATAAAAATATGGAGTGTTTCAGTTAGGCCCAAGTAACGGTCACCATTTTTATCCGTTGCAGCCTTAAGTAATTCGTCCACTAGTTCACGTATTTGCTGATGTTCCTGGCGCATAATCATGGTCGGGCCTTGGCGCATTCCGGTGGCGACCTCGAAGGCTGGAAAGAGTTTCTCTTCTTCCTGTTCGAAATGAAGATGTAAAGCTTGATGGAATTTTTCCGTCATTAGACATGTGTTGTTCCAGTCCTGTTGCATGGCAAAATTTTCTGCCTGGGCTAAATAATTGTCACATCGTTTGTGATCATGAGTCATGACATTTTGAATAGAAACCATCGTTATCTCCTTGTTTTCGGTTATGCTAAATGCCGTAATGCCTAATAACTTTAATGTAAGTCAATTTATTCAGACAGAATGTCGGTTTTTCACCCGGGTTTGTTGTCGATGCGCTGGCTTAGATATATTGGGCCAAAGCGAATAACCCAGCTGGCCATACAAAGAATCCACAGCAGTACGGCAATGATATTCAGATTAAGGCCAAACAGCTGGTTGAAAGAGTTTGTATCTGACAATATGCGAAGAATAGCCGTGAGTTGAATACCGAGGAATACGGCCCAGATGATATTGTCCAGAATTAACATCCGGCCTGAATGACCGTAACTGACGCGAGAGGCCATGGCAATTAACAGGGATGAGAAATAGCCAATGGTGAGTGCATGCAAGGGCGCACGTGCCAGAATTAATTCATCGCTGAGTAATAGATACAGGCTTTGTATACTGTATAAGCTCATGGCTATGCCCAGCCAGAGAAAGGCCATGTGCAGTACGGCCAGTAGGCGATCAGCAAAGCTGCTGATGAATCTCCATTTCACGGTATGGAATAGTGCAATCATGGCCATGGGAATATCGACCAGGAACAACCACTGAGGTAACTGGGCCAGTTCCAGTAGCAGGTGAGCGATACCGGCAAACACAAGAGCCAACAAACTCCAGCGTGGCTGCACAACGATATAGTCCTTGATGATGGAACTACTGAAAAAAGGTAGCATGCGGTGGCTGACGGTAAACAGCACCGGTAACATGAATAACCAGATACCGGCTTTTAATGAGAAGAACTGGAAGAACCAGTCATCGGTCAGCATCCAGGCGAGGAAACTGAGGGCACTCAGCCAGCCGCCAGTGAGTGCAAAATTAAGTACGGTTTCATAGACTTTGTTTTGTGCAGGGGCGGTGCGATAAACCTTGAACAGGGCATACTGGCCAAAGGCCCAGCCAAATAGAAATATTGACAGGCCGATAGTGCTTAGTAGTGAATTAAAAAACAGGCCGATCTGGAACAGCAGCATGCCTGAGGATAGCCAGACAAAGGTGCTGATATAACTGTCCCTGGGCACTAAGGGGCCATTCATCCAGCGCGGGTAGACGGTAAACAAGAAACCAAAGATAAAAAATATGAATACGCCATAGAGCATGATAAAGCCATGGGCCCAGGTGCTGGGCATCGTCATATCGAGAGGTGTCCACAATTGCGTATATCGCCCTATGAGCTCAAGCGACCAGAAAAACATGGGTAGCAGCAATTGTATGGCACCGCCGAAAAACATCATGCGATGCGGGGCTGCAGTGAATGTAGTCCACACAGGCTGCTGAGGATTCGGTTGTGGCTTTTCTTCTATTTGCATTATCTAGGTTTCATTGCTGGGTTTAATAATGGTACTGTGGATGTTATCGAATTGTCTATAACAATGAAGTATTCGCATTGATGTAGGTTAACTATTAATTATTTGAAATAGTCTATGGCCTGTTGAATATCTCAAAACGACCCTTTTACAGTCGTTTGAGAGTTGGAAAAGAAAAAGCAAATGAACGCGAATAAACGCAAATATAAGATGTATTTTATTCACGGTCATTCAATTCGCTTAAGAGCATAAACTCCATTAAAGGGTTTAATTATGAGAAAGTTATGCTCTTCAGCCGTGCTGATAATAATTTATTTGGCCATTATCTGAATAAGTATAGGCAGTCCTCAAGACTCAAAAATGAAATAATTCGCGTTTATTCGCGTTCATTTGCGTTTTCTTTTAATTAAAAATCTGCTTCTGGTTAATGTTGGTTTAAGGTTAATGCCGAGTCAGGCGGTAATACAGAAGCGGCAGTTCTTTTGGCAGCTCTTCGGCTTTACGAATGACGACATAGCCGCCAGAACCAAATAAGTGAGGCAGGTAATCCCCGGCTTCCTGGTCGATGGTGACACAGAAGGGCTGTAGTCCTTTATGTTTGGCCTCACGTATGGCCATGCGTGTGTCTTCAATGCCATAGCGGCCTTCATAGGCATCAAGGTCATTGGGCTTGCCATCGGTCAGGATCAGTAAAAGCTTTTGTGTGCTGGCCTGCTGTTCCAGTAGCTCGCTGGCATGGCGAATCGCCGCACCCATGCGGGTGTAAAAACCGGGGCGAATGGCCTGAATCAGGCCACGAGTACGTGCCGTGTATTTATCGTCGAAGGATTTAATCAGGTTAAAACGAACATGATTGCGATTGCGTGATGAAAAACCGTGGATGGCAAAACGATCACCGGTAATGGTCATGCTTTCGGCAAACAGGTACAGGCTGTCACGAATCACATCGATGATGCGTGCATTATTGCTCACCCAGGCATCGGTGGACATGGACAGATCCGCCAGTAACAGACAGGATAGGTCTCTATGAGCAGCACGCAAATCTTTATACAGGTTGGCTGTCATTTCACCATGTCCGCTGGCGCGATCGCTAGCGAATGTTAAATAGGCATCCAGGTCGATCTCACTACCATCCTGTTGAGCTCTTAACCAGACTGGCGTCGGTTGTATGGCTTCGAACTGGGCCTTGAGTTTACGTGCCGTTTTTTTCAGATGCTGTGGCAGTTCACAGGGTTTATAATCCCGGGCCAGCATTTCCTGCAGGCAACAATAATCGGGTTTCATGATCTGCTTTTTATAATCCCATTCAGCCAGCAGTATTCCACTACCCAGCGGCAGGTCATCCTGGTTGGCTGAGGGCAGGTCGAGATCGAATTTTATTTTACTGGCGACGGTTTTGTTGTCCTGAGTAAGCTGCAGGGTGTCCATGTCATCGGCCGCGGCTGAGGCCTGGTCCAGATCTTCCTCGTCTTCCGAATTTCGATTGAGCTTGATGAATTCTCCCCAGGAAAAAATATTTTCGTAACGTACCGCCAGTAGCCCTGCCTCTTTTTCATCTATATCGTCACGTTGCGCAGAGCGTTTGCGTTTGTCCTGTTGCTGCTGGGGTGAAGATTGAGGGCCATCTTCATCTGTATCGATATCACGGGCCGCACTGGAGGTGGCGGTGATGGGCGGTGATGGATGCATCCACATTATGACCGGGTACGGTGGTCGTTTGGCTATTGGGAATTGCAGGTTTTGTCCTGGTTGTTTCAAGGCCTGCTGGATGGCCTGTTCCTGAGCCGCTTCATCCGGCGATAGATGACTGATATCCGGACGCATGGCTAACTGCGCCTCGACCAGTTTTTCATAGTCTGTATTAAGGCCGGGAAATCGATGCAGGGTGTTCAGAGTGTGTTGCTGGTTACGTTTAAACCAGGGGCCGGGTTTGCCGTCATCACTGGCCGCCATGGCGGCCAGCCAGATATAGAGTTTTCTGTTTAAGCGGGCATCAGCGAAATAATCGATTTTTTCCGGTAGATGCAGGGCATGGTCATCCTGCCAGCCCAGTTCGGCTTTGGCCTGACTGCCGGCTATGCGTTGCAAAAAGCCGCGTCGGCCATGGTGTTCGGTAGCCGCGCTGGTTTGCAGGCTAAT
>JBLYYN010000287.1:0-13252 GCA_048550535.1 Gammaproteobacteria bacterium | reverse complement strand
GTATTGTCAGATCAAGTCCAAAGCTATTTAGCAATGTGTCAGATCAGTTTCGAGTAACTACAGATAAGTATATTGTCAGGAAAACTAACTACTCTGACTTGAGTTTAATGTCAGATATAGACTTATTTCGCTATATAAATCCGTCGAAAGGCTCAACTAGAACCATATCAGCCTTACTCACCGGGCCGTCATCATGGCCGAGTACAATAAAACAATTGGCACGGCTCATGGAATTGAGAATACCTGATCCTTGTTGCCCTGTGCTGGTGACGCTCATGTTGCCATCGCTGTCACTGCTGATAATACCGCGAATAAACTCGGTTCGGCCGGGTCTTTTTTTTATGTTGCTGGTAGTGGGTAATTGTAGTCGTAAACGGGGCTTTTGCTCAGCCCCTGACATCAATAATAAAGCATCCTGTACAAACTGATAAAAGGTAACCATCACCGCAACGGGATTTCCGGGAAGGCCAAAGAAGAAGGCGTTTTTTACCTTGCCGAATGCAAGCGGGCAACCTGGTCTCATGGCAATTTTCCAAAGTTTGATTTCACCCATGCTATTGAGCGTTTGCTTGATGAAATCTGCTTCACCTACAGAGACGCCGCCACTGCTAATAATTACATCGGCATTTTCAGCGGCAGACTCGAAGGCATGGCGAATGGCAGTCGGTTGATCCGGTATAACCCCCATGTCGATGATTTCAATACCCAGCCGAGACAGCATGCCATACAGGCTATATCGATTACTGTCATAAACCTCACCATCGGCCAGAACATCACCGATAGAGCGCAATTCGTTTCCGGTTGAGAAGAAGGCTACGCGTAGTCGGCGCCAGACGCGGATTTCTGCAATTCCCAGTGAGGCAAGAATACCAAGTTCGGCAGGCATTATTTTCTGTCCCTGGTGTAAAGCCACTTGCCCTATAGCCAGATCTTCACCTGCCTGACGGACATTCTGTCCTGCCTTATGCTGAGCCTGAATGTTAATGGTATCAGAATTTCGCTGCACATCTTCCTGCATAATCACGGTATCAGTACCGGCGGGCATCATGCCACCTGTCATAATGCGTGCGCATTGGCCTGCTTGAATAGTTTGCTGCAAAGGCTGGCCAGCAAATACGCTGCCTGTGACCGTAAGTCTGGCCTCACCCTTCAGTGGAATATCCTGGCCATTAATAGCATATCCATCCATGGCTGAATTGGTGTGTGAGGGTACATTGATGGTGGATTTAATATCTTCAGCGATGAATCGTTCCAGTGTCGAACGTATGGCGAGTTTTTCAATACAGTTAGGGGGGGTGATATGCGCAAAAATAAATGTGCGTGCCTGTTCCACTGTCAGCATGGATTGCTTAAGGAAACTGATAGCCTGGGGACTGTTCATGATTAATAAGTCTTTTCTGGTTAATATTAAAATAAAAATCTCAGGAGAATTTTCTGAATCCCTAACATGCCTGTTTACGCTCACTGAATAACTGTTCAAGTTTAGCTAACTCATCGGGGGTGTTGATGTTGATGGATAGATTATCGCAATCGGAGAAATCGACAAGTTGAGTCTTGTGCTGGCTGTACCAGAGATCAATTTTTCTGTCACCCTTATCGAGAAAATGCTGAAGACTATCAGCAAGACGGGTTTTAATTAGTGCGAAAACCGGCTGCATGCGATGACCGTCATGTACCACACAAATATCTGCCTGATGCTCCAGCAGAGCTGACAGCATCCGACTCGAATAGTCAGTGGGTATAAAAGGGCTGTCACAGGGTGCAGTTAGAATATATTTTGTATTGCTACTCAACATGGTACTTAGCATGCCTGCCAGAGGCCCATGAAAGTTTTTTGAGTCATGGTCGCTGATCACCGGATAGTTGTATTGCTGATATTTCTCAATGTTACGATTCGCGTTAATGATGATAGTCTTAACTTGTGGTTCTAACTGAACAATGACCAGTTTGATCATTGTCTGGCCGAATACAGGTAGCAGACCTTTGTCCTGTCCACTCATGCGTTGAGCGCGGCCGCCGGCAAGGATGATGCCTGTTATGTCCTTGAAATCATGTTTTTTATTGTCAGTCATGGTTACGACCTTATGCATTTACCGTTATTAAAGTCAGGGCGTCATGGCTATACGGGGATGGCCGACTGCTGTCTTTGTGATTAATGGTTACAAGATTACCATCTTGTAGTTTTAAATGATGATCAGTTAAGGATATGATCTGAGTAAATTCATGACTGGTAAGAATGATTCCAATGCCTTCATTCTTGAGTTTGCGTATTTGTTCAAAAGTGCGTTGTCGACCATCGCTATCCATGTTGGAGAAAGCCTCGTCGAGGAGTAATACTTTTGGGGACAGAACATAGGCACGAGCAATAGCGACACGCTGCTTTTCTCCGCCGGATAATATACGTGCATTATTATCCCTAAGATGTTCCAGGTCGGCCCAGTGTAGTGCCGTGGCTAGCCTGCGCCTGATACGGGTAGTCGAAAAGCCCTGTTTACGCATGCCATAGCTGATGTTATCTGCGACGCTGGCATCAAACATCAAGGGACTTTGATGGAGATAAATAATTTCTTTATGGATGTTTTTATAGGCGGATTTCCAGTCAAGCTGTTTTTCATTATGTAGAATATTTACCTGGTCCGGCTGTTCCAGTCCTGCGATGGTTTTTAATAAAGTAGATTTTCCGCTGCCATTGATGCCGCTAAGTAAAGTACATTGTCCTGATTTGATGGTGAGTTCTTCAATATCAAATAAAACACGATGACCGAAACATTTATGCAGATTGTAGAAAGTTATTGAGTATGGATTCAAATCATTTCTCCTCTACCCTGTAACAGGCTGAGCGACAGGTTGAGGATCATCGCCATTAACAGTAGAACAAACCCCAGGGCTATGCCCTGTGCAAAAGTGCCTTTGCTGGTTTCCAGTGCTATGGCCGTAGGGATGTTACGCGTATGATGTAGAATGTTGCCTCCAATCATCATCGAGCAGCCAACTTCGGCGATGACCCGACCAAATCCCGCAATCAGGGCGGCGAGTAATCCAAAGCGAATTTCATGCATGATTGTTAGCATGGCCTGGGTACGACTTGCGCCCAATGTACGCGCGGTTTCCCAGATGCGTCGGTCGGATGATTGAAATGTTGCATGGCTCATAATCAGTATAAGCGGCATACACAGTATCATTTGGCCAATGATCATAGCATCTTTTGTAAACAGTAATTTTAAATCGCCAAGGGGACCACTACGGGAAAACAGGATATAAAGTGTCAGACCAATAACCACGGCAGGCACGGAAAGCAATGTATTAAAAATATAAATAAGTATGCGACGGCCAGGAAAACGATGATAAGCAAAAACAAATGCTAGCAGGATAGCCACAGGGGCAGCAAATAAAATGGCTCTCAGAGAAACACTAAATGAAATGCCAATAATTGTCCACAGCTCCGGATCTCCGGTGAGTAAAAGATAAATAGCATGAAGTGCCGCGGCACTTAAACTTTCCATTATTGTTTGCTCAGTACAGCCATGGGAGTGAATAGTAGTTCATTATTTATACGATAATCAGCTATTTTCTGCTGTGCCTCAGGTGAGGTAAGCCAGGCAATAAAAGACATCGCACCCACATAGTTTATATCGTGGTATTTATTGGGATTGACCGCGATAACTCCATAAGGGTTGAACAGACGTTTATCACCTTCGACAAGTATTTTTAAAGAGGTCTTGTGTTTAAAAGATAGCCATGTACCCCTGTCCGTCAGTGTATATGCGGATAATTCACTGCTTATCTGTAACACTTTACCCATTCCCTGCCCAGCTTCCCGATACCACTTACCTGAAGGTTGTATAGCGGCGCTTTTCCATATTGATAATTCTTTTTTATGTGTGCCAGAGGTATCACCTCTGGAGATAAACAGACTGTTAGACTCGGCGATACGTTTTAACGCATTTGCACTATCGACTTCACCCCGTATACCCGCCGGGTCCTGTTGAGGCCCAACGATGACAAAATCGTTGTACATGACATCCCGATGATTAACGCCATGACCTTCGGTGACAAATTTATCTTCAGCCTTGCGCGAATGAACCAGGACTACGTCTGCATCTCCGGCTTCGCCCATGCGCAATGCCTTACCGGTACCGACAGCAATTACATTAACTGTTTGTCCACTGGCTTTTTCATAATCGGGTAACAATGCCTTTAATAAGCCAGAGTTATCGGTGCTGGTTGTGGTCGCCAACTTTACAATATCAGCATGCACTAAATTACTGGTAAGCAGTAGAATAATTGAGCAAATATAAGAGGATAATATGTTCACGTTTTTCATGGTTATTTTATAGATCGCATTATTTTTTAAAATAAATTTGCAAATCCTATGCCATAGATAAGGTTTACTGACTTGCTGCGCTGACATGCGTATTTATTCATGTTTAAGCAAAATATAAGTTAATTCTGATAGACAATATGACGCAGTGTGAAGCTGTATGGGACAAATTGATACAGTCGAATAGTCCTGTAGATGAATATTGGTTCTATTTTTCTGTAAAGGATGATATGTTGTTATTCTCGGCTTACGACTATTTTCCAGATAAACTTTTTTGTAACACAGCTATCGAAGATTTAAACAACATACATTGGTGGGTTAAATGAATGTCTAGTATGGCCTCAAACGAAAATGTAGTGGAAGAATTTAGCGATTTGCCCGTGTCGTCTTATTACTCGGGTTCATCTATTTTGATAGTGGATGATGAACCCGGTATGCGCAATTTTCTGCATAAAAGCCTGAAGCGAGTATGTGGGCTTATTGAGGTTACTGACAGTGTCGAGTCGGCAGAGGAATTAAGGCGACGTTGTCATTTTGATTTGATAATTATGGATATACGCTTGCCTGGCCGTTGTGGTGTTGAATGGATTGAAAGCCTGCGCGAGTATGGTATTCAAACCGATGTGATTTACATGACCGCATTCGCTGATCTGGATACTGTTATACAGGCTTTGCGTGCCGGTGCTGCTGATTTTATTCTAAAACCATTCTGTGTTGAGCATATGTTATCTGCAGTTCGAAACTGCCTGGAAAAGCAGCGTTTGATGCGTGATAACTTTGTACTGCAAAGACAGATTGATCAGTTTTATGAAATGGATGGTATGGTAGGTAACAGTGATGCTATTAAAGAGGTGTGTGGCATTATTAAGAGGATCGCTCCAACACCATCAACATTATTAATTGAAGGTCAGTCTGGAACGGGCAAAGAACTCGCAGCCCATGCGATACATGAATTCAGCGGCCGAAAAGGCGCATTCGTTCCTATTAACTGTGGTTCTATATCGCCCGAATTGCTGGAGAGTGAGCTATTTGGTCATGTTAAGGGTGCATTTACCGGAGCGCATCAAAGCAGGCAGGGACTGTTCAATTATGCCAATGGCGGAACATTATTTCTTGATGAAATAGGCGAAATGCCCTTGCCAATGCAGGCAAAATTATTACGTGTGCTGGAGGAGCGGGTTATTCGTCCGGTAGGATCTGAGAGTGAAATAGCAATTGACGTACGTATTGTCGCTGCCACTAATAAGAATCTGGATGAGGAAGTAAAGCAGGGTCGTTTCCGTGAAGATCTTTTTTATCGCCTCAACGTAGTTTTGATCCGTATGCCGTCTTTATCGGAGCGCAAGGAAGATATACCGCTATTAGCACAATACTTTTCTGAAACATTGTCCGCTCATCTGGGATTACAGGCGATCCCCTTCAATCATCAGGACCTGGTCGCATTACAGTCGTATAGCTGGCCTGGAAATATCCGCGAGTTAAAAAATATTATTGAACGATCGCTATTGTTAGGAAAAACGCCTCTGGACTGCCTGCAAAAAGAATCTGCGGCTAGCGACAGTAGATCAGAGAACATTGATATCAAATATCCCGACAACTGGTCTATGCAGGATGTCGAAAAACACCATATGCAGCGGGTATTAAAATCAGTGGATGGTAATAAATCCGAGGCTGCGCGACGGTTGAATGTCTCTAGAAAGACACTGGAGCGCAAGTTTCAGTCATGGAAATAATCATTCTCTGCACGACATCACCATACCTGTCTTGCACCTCAAGTGCTGTTTTAATGTCGCACAAGCATGTTGTTCAAAAAATACATAAGCAAAATTAATAGTAATCTTCGGTATAAACTGTTGCTGCTGGTTTTAATGCCAGTTTTTATTGTTATGCCAATTATTCTTGGTATGGCTGCCTACTGGAGCCAAAGCTTCAGCTATGAACAGCTGTTTATGAAAGTCAGTACAGATTTATCGGTAACGCGAGAAGCTTTTTATCAACAGCAGAAAAATTACCTGGCTAAGCTGGAACGGGTAGGAGAGTCATATACGTTTCGCACCAGTCTGTATGTAAAAGACTATGCGGCATTGAAACTGGAGCTGCAAGGTCTGCTGGATGCTGGGCATTTTGATTTTCTTCATCTTCTGGATTTACGGGGAGACTGGTTGTATGAGCCTGCTTATCTGGGTTATACCCGTAGTAAACATTCAATTTTATTGTCTGATGCCAGGTCAGGGAAAGCGGTTAGTGGTGTAGAGATATTTTTCCAGGATGACCTGATACGCGAAAAAACCATAGATAGAAATCTATTAAGATTGTCGTTGATTGACACACCGCGTGCCAGGCCTGTACAACGCCGGGTAGAAGATCGTGGCATGATGCTGCGTATGGTGTATCCAGTACGTGATGCATCAAATCAGGTGGTTGCCTTACTGGATGGGGGCGTGCTACTGAATGGTAATTTTGAGTTTGTAGATCGACTACGGGATCTGGTATACGGTGTGGGAAGTTTGATTGAAGGGAGTTACGGTACTGTTACCGTTTTTCTTGACGATGTTCGAATTACTACCAATGTACCGGTGACTTCTGGTGAACGTGCATTGGGAACACGAGTGTCTGATGAAGTGCGCACCCAGGTCCTTGAGCAGGGAGAAAACTGGATTGACCGGGCATTCGTGGTGAATGACTGGTATATCTCTGCATATGAGCCCATTTATGATGTGGGCGGTGAGCGAATAGGCATTTTGTATGCAGGTTTTCTGGAATCGCCGTTTAGCCAGAAACATCGCAATGCGCTGTTGGTTTTATTCGCATTATTTGTTGTGGTGATGTTGTTATCCAGCTGGTTTGCCATTAGAGGTGCTAAATCAATATTCAGGCCAATAGAGCAGATGACAGCAGTGGTCAGGGCAACCTATGCAGGAAAACAACTGCGTATTGGCAATGTGGATAGCCATGACGAAATTGGTGAACTGGCCAGGCAGTTCGATTCAATGCTTGACCAGTTGCAGGAGCGTAATTATCAGATCATCCATGCTGCTGAAATACTGGAGCAAAAAGTTGAAGAACGTACCCTTGCGTTAAAAAATAAAAATATAGATCTAAAAAATAATATTAATTTATTGAATGAAACTCGTAAGCAGCTGGTATTGGCGGAGAAGCTGGCTTCATTAGGCGAGCTTACTGCGGGTATAGCTCATGAAATTAATAACCCAACGGCGGTTATCCTGGGTAATATGGAATTAATGCTGGCTGAGATGGGGTCTAAAATGGATCCTGTTAAGTTTGAAGCAAAATTAATCATTGAACAGGTATATCGAATTCGTACCATTATAGATAGTTTGTTGCAGTATTCGCGCACTGGTGAAACATCAGAATATATTGCACCGATTAATATTAATGAGCTTATTGAGCATACCCTGCCACTAGTAAGGCATGAAGTCGAAATTCACCATGTAGCTATTGATCTTGAGTTGAAGGCAGATATAGCAATAGGTATTCGCAGACAGGAACTTCAGCAGGTACTAATTAACCTGATCGTTAACGCCGTGCAGTCATTGGGTCCGCAAGCTGGCCAATTAACTATTGCAACGGAAAACTGGGATGACAGGGGGATGGTGATTAGAATCAGGGATAATGGTCCGGGTATCCCCGAAGATAAAATAGATCGGATATTCGATCCTTTCTATACTACCAGGAAGAGTGGCACGGGACTGGGACTGTCTGTAAGTTTTGGTATAGTGCAATGTTATGGAGGAACCATAAAAGCAGAAAACCTGGCGACGGGTGGAGCATGCTTCAGCGTCTGGCTATTGCGTGAATCTGAGCTGGTAATTGCAGCAGCTAAGAACATTGTGCAGACAAAGACCTTGTCCTGATAAAACCGTCATTGTTCTTCTGACCATACCAGTCTCCCGGTTTCAGTGAAGTCATAGCCGCCTAATTGTTCAGCGAGCTGCTGACTGTTGTCTGATTTAATTTCTTCCATCATGGTCTGGAACAGGGTACGGAAATAGACTCCACGGTAGAGCACAACATCGAATGCCTCCCAGCCCATAGGTATAAAGCCAATGGCGTACTCACTGGCAACACTTCGGGTTCCCGGTGCTACATCGGCTTGATGCATCGCTATGCGTGAAGCTGAATCACTCTCGGATAATGCACAGCAACTTATATTGAGTGAGTCCTGGTTGATATTTAACTGTTGCAATGTTTCCAGCAGGAAGCGTTGAGAACCGGCACCATTCTGGCGCGTACACCACCTGAGGTTGGTCGCCAGAATGGCCTTTATATCATCCATGCTTTTATCGGCAATCAGCTCTTTATTGATCAGTAGTCCCTGTTCCCTTTTAAACAACCTGACCAATACCCAGTTGTGTCGTTGCGGATATGGGTTCAATAATGCTGAGTGTCGTAAATGGCTTTCTTCATATGGGCCCCAATGCATGGTGCAGGCATCGGCCCGGTGCTGGGCCAACAGTGATAATCCCAGTCTGGTACCCGTTGGTGTGTAACTGACCAGGGCTTTTGCCTGAATATTGCTCGCAATATGCATAATAACGCGTTGCAATAAGGGATCGTCACTGCCAGCCACAATCAGTCGGTCGGTCAATAAACCACCGTGGCTTGATTCAATCAGCCACTTATCGATGAGTGCCCGTGGGAACATCCATTTTCCGGTGATTTTAGTGCCGGGTATTTTCCCTTCGCTGACTAATGCGTAAATTTTTTTTTCATTCAGTTGCAGGTAATCAGCAACTTGCCTGACACTCATAAAACGAACTTCACTGGTGTTGTCGGCCAGCTGAGTTTCCAGTTGCTTTAGCTTATTCATGGTGTCATCGCTTGTGATATATTATTTTCTCGCAGGCGGGGGGCAGGCTTTTTGTCAAAGACAATGTTTTCAGCACCATTGTAAATAAGAAAGTGTTGGCCTTTCGCTCTGGCAATCAGTGTGATGCCGAGTTGTTGTGCAAGGGAAAGTCCCATATGGGTGATACCTGATCTGGATAAAAGCGCGGGCACTCCCATCTGTGCAACCTTGATCACCATTTCAGAAGTGAGTCGGCCAGTGGTGTAGAAGGTTTTGTCCATGCCATTTATTTCATTCAGCCACATTAATCCGCAAATGGTATCCACCGCATTGTGACGGCCTACGTCTTCGACAAAGATTAGTTGCCTGTCATGCTGACATAAAGCACAGCCATGTACAGCGCCGGCACGTTTATAGACTTCATTTTCCTTGCTGATATTGTCCAGCAGTGCGTATATCGTAGACTGTTTAAATTCGCTGTTATCGAAGTGAATATTTTCCAGCTGTTCCATCATGTCACCGAACACCGTGCCCTGCCCACAGCCAGACGTGACCGTGCGTTTACTGAGTTTCTCTTCCCAGTCGAGCACATGCCGAGAAACTATGGCGGCGGATTCGGTTTCCCAGTCTACCTGAACCGATTTTATATCAGAGATGTTTTCAAAAAATCCCTGGTTTTTCAGGTAGCCCAGTACCAGGGCCTCCGGTTGTGTACCCAGGGTCATGAGCGTCACAATTTCCTTTTTATTCACATAAATGGTTAATGGTTTTTCTCCGGCAATATATTTGTTTTGCTGTTCACCATATTCATTCGTCGCGACAACGGGATGGGTCGGGCTAAGACCAGCGTTGGACAGGTCAGGAATAGCATCTGATCGAGTCGTCATCTCTATGGGATTAACTGACATATTATCCTCCGGTCATATTCATATGACGTAGTATCACAGGTTCTGCATTCAGATTGAAATCGTGCCCCTTTGGTTTAATCAACATGGAATCAATCAGTGCCCTGCGCAGTCTATCTGTATCACCTGGATAGCGACGCATGACATTGCGCAAGTCAGCGGAATGTTCCTGTCCCAGGCACAATAATAAACGACCCTCGGCAGTAACCCGCACGCGATTACAGCTTTCACAAAAGTTATGACTGTGCGGTGAAATAAACCCCACCGAGGACTGGGTGCCGCTGATTTCATAATATCGAGAAGGACCAGGAGTTTTCCTGGTAGAGGCAAATAACTCATAGCGAGACTGAATGTCACGTTTCACATCATCACTGGAGTAATAGGTGTCGTCTCTACCATGTGAGTTAATTATTCCCAGCGGCATTTCCTCGATAAAACTGATATCAATATTGCGCTCGATGGCAAAATTAACCAGGTCCAGGATTTCATCATGGTTATGGTCTTTCATGATCACTGAATTAATCTTGATCTGCTTAAAGCCGGCGTTTACTGCCGAATCAATTCCCTTTAATACCTGGGCCAAATTTCCATTTCGAGTAATCTCGTGGAAGCGATCTTGCTTCAGGCTGTCCAGGCTTATATTGATCCGGGTAACACCGGCGGCTTTCAGGTCATATACATATCGGGATAGCTGAGAGCCATTGGTTGTTAAAGTCAGGTCATTCACAGTTTGCAGTTTCCCTAACTGCTGAAATAGCCAGATCACATTTTTTCTGACCAGAGGCTCGCCACCGGTAATCCTGATCTTGTTGACACCCAGTTGGGAAAACGTTTTACCCAGTAGCGCCAGTTCCTCAAGGGTTAATATTTTTTGTCTGGGAAGAAACTGCATTTTTTCGACCATGCAGTATTGACAGCGAAAGTCGCATCTATCCGTCACCGACAGTCTGATGTAGTTAATGTGCCTGCCAAAACGATCGATGAGTTTGTCAGTATCTGCGCTGGTTGATGGTTCCATATTTGTCCCGATTATTGTTATTTATTACTAAGTCGTATGAATAGGATAGTCTTTTTTCAAGACATGCCGTAAATACATCCCTGTAGGCTCGACATCCGCATCCCTGCGGCTGACGGTCTTGAAAAAAGACTATCCTATTCAGGCAATCTGTTAATAAATGTATTAAGCATTGAGCATTACAATAATTTAGCAAGAGTCGTACCTTTAATTGAAAACCGGGTGAAACGATGCTTGCAGCAAGACATAGCACGAAATGAAGACAAAATAACGGGAAAAAACTGGGACAAAATGACTCATGATGCGTTGTTTTGTACCAGAAATATCAAGCTGCACGATTCCCTTTGAATTAAAAACCTGATGCAGCAGCAGTATGGATGTTGGTATGTAAATTGCGGTGTTGTTAGCGAATTATAGGCGTATCAGACAAACAGGCACCATCTAACTGGGATCAATAATGACCAAGCACACTGAAAATATTCCGTTAATCAACCACTTTCCGGTATCGATTGTGATGCAACATAGTCACATCGAAAACAATATATGGCTATCAGAGAAATGGGAAGTGGAAGCCGTCGTCGCCGGTGGCGAATGCCTGGACCTTGCACCTGAGCGAAGAATCTCTCGAATCGATTCTGATTCCGAAAAATACATCTGGAGTAATTACCAGATCAGTTTATTTAAGGACCAGGCAGAGAGCTATTATTTTAATATCATTGCAGACACACCTTATGTTTTTGTGTTTTGTCGCGATGAACATAACGATGGTCAACTGCTACCTGTCAGTGTCAGTGTCAATTATGATGAAGCAGGATCCCATATGGAAATGGATGATCAGGTGTTTCAGGTGCCCATGCCGCCGGAAATATATCGCTGGGTCGAAGCCTTCGTGATTAACAACTATGTTCCAGTAAAAAAACAAAAACGAAAACTGGAAAACTGGGCAATCGATAAGCAGCAGGCTCGCTCTTAAATGTCGGATAAACATGAAAAACAAGTTCCAGGTGAGGATTTACTGCAACGTTGGTCGCGGCGAAAAATAATGACTCAGTCCGCTGAAGCTGTCGATGTGGCGGCGGATCTCGCATTAGTTCAGCCGATGACTGCACAACATCAGGCAAATAAAACCGATGCCGATATGTTGCCGCTTGAGCAGCTAACAGAAGACTCCGATTATAGTGACTTCCTCTGTTCCGGCGTAAGCGACGCCTTACGCAAACTGGCGTTACGTAAACTGTTTCATATGCCAGTGATGAATGTGGTTGATGGGCTTGATGATTATGCAGAGGATTACACTAACTTCGCCCCCCTGGGCGATATTGTTCCCCATGAAATGAAACGCATGCTGGAAAGAGAAAAAGCAAAACAACTTGCTGAAGCAGAACAATTGGCACAGGCAACTGATGACGATGTTGTCGAGCCCCCCCCAGTAGATGAGCAGCTAGCGCCTGTTGATCAGAATCAGCAGGTCAGTGATGAGCCTGAGCAGCTTGAGATGATTCCTGATGCTGAGCTTGCACAGACTAAGCACAAGGTGAAAAATGAACAACACGACTGAAAGCCCGGTAAGCCATCAACTGTATTCGGATAACGCGCCAGCTGTGAATGCGGCGCTAACGGCCGCCAGAGCAATAAGCATAGAATCCACCTCCCTGGTTTCCTACCTGAGTAAAAATCATCTATTAGTCATCGGCAATGGCGGCAGAGTCCAGGATGTGGTGAGTCGTTTGCCTGAAGGACTCACGGTGTCGGTGTTAATCAGTGCTGCTGACGATAGCTTTGATATCAAGGTGTTTCCCAGCAATGTCTCTGCGGGTTATGGCCAGCTAAGCCAGTTATCTGGCCACCTGGGGAAGTTCCTGGCCGAACTGGTGGTTAAAGATAAAGTGGTTAATCTGGCCCAGCTGTATCTGCCACAGACAGAATATTTTGATATGGTGGTTGATGTTTCTGACCAGCCCCTGTTAAACAGCAGCCTGCTGCCTTTTGGTTATTACTCCCCGCGCAATGACGCCGATCTGGAACAAGTCATACAGGGTCTCCCGGATATGATAGGGGAGTTCGAAAAACCCCGCTATTTTGACTATAACCCAAGTATTTGCGCCCATGGCAACAGTGGTTTACAGGCATGTCGACGTTGCCTTGATGCCTGCCCCGCGGATGCGATTATCTCGATTAAAGATGCGATTAAAGTCGACCCG
>JBLYYN010000286.1:0-4747 GCA_048550535.1 Gammaproteobacteria bacterium | reverse complement strand
TGCCAGCACCGGCGCCAAAAAGCCACCCACGGTAGCTAGCACGGCCAGCACTCGGGCATTCTGGTACACCGCCAGTAATGCCGAGCAAATAGCCAGTAACAGCATCAAAGCAAAGGCCATTATGGATGGGATCAGCGGGTACATCTGATAAGCAGCATAAATCGTCATGAACAACACACCGATACTGCCACCCTGCAGGATCAATCCGTACGTCGTATTTTTAGCTCGCAGGCGCCAGCCCACAAACAGCACAGCCATAGCTGCCATGGCAACCGCACTGATGCGTAATTCAATGGGAAACACGCTGTGTTCGGCCGCATATTTCAGCAGGAAGGCAACACCGAAAAACAGCACCAGCATACCCACACGTACAAACAGATTGCCTTGACTGAAATAATTTTTTACTAGCTGTAGGGCGGGCCAGATTAAATGGGTTTGCAGATAGGATGGTTCAGAGGTTTTCTGCTCATTGCTTTGTGCGCTGGCCCAGGCAGTGGTTTCGAGACGGGCCTCATTGGCATCGCGGGCGACTGGCTCCTGGATTTCATCGATAGTGTTTTCTGCTACCGCTTTCTGAACAACCGTCTCTGTGGATTCTGATTTCCCATGACGCTCATCCCAGTCTCTGGACAGTGCATCACGCAGGCGTTTTAACTCCCGGTCCAGCATCCCCACTTGTCGCTGTAAGGTCAACAGTGCTGCAGATACCACTGCAACAAAACCGAATATCAGTCCGGCTTCAATACCATCGATCAACATCCCCAGCACAAAACCAATAAGGCCAAACAAGACGGGCATAAATACGATCCTTTTTTTATTTAGCCGGGTATTTGAAACATTGCCGAGTATGGTCATTCACCATACCCACGGCCTGCATGTAAGCATAACAAATGGTTGGACCAATAAACTTGAAACCCCGATTTTTCAGCTGTTTACTCATAGCATCAGACTGAGCAGTGGTTACGGGTATCTGCTTAAGTGATGACCAGTGATTAATAATGGGTTCACCATCAACAAACTGCCAGATAAATTCTGCAAAACTGGGATATTCATCCAGTACCTTAAGATAAACCTGGGCATTGATCACTGCCGCATTCAGCTTAAGACGATTTCGAATAATTCCCGGATTTTGCAATAACTTTTCCACCCGAGACTGACTGTAACGGGCCATTTTTTGTGCCTCGAAACCATCGAAGGCCTTACGATAATTATCCCGTTTTTTCAGCACCGTCAACCAGCTTAGTCCTGCCTGGGCGCCTTCGAGTATCAGCATTTCAAATAAATGTCGGTCATCGAAACTGGGCACACCCCATTCCTGATCATGATACTGAATATATAACGGATCCTGGCTGCACCACTCACAACGTGGTTTATCACCCATTTCATGGTCCTTTTTTTTATTGTTATCATCTACCCGCACCTGAGTCAGAGCTTAGCACACTGCCACCAGCAGTCATTCAACCTGAAACCAGGCCGATTTTAATGTAAAATCCCTGCCCCATGTCAATTACAAGCTCAGGACCCCTTCTATGAGTCAGGCGGAACAGTTCAAGCAAGCCCAGCAACATATCCCAGGTGGGGTGAATTCGCCCGTACGTGCATTCAAGGGCGTGGGGGGTGATCCGGTATTTATCGACCATGCTTCCGGCGCGTATTTCTGGGACACAGATGGTAAGAAATACATTGACTATGTAGGCTCCTGGGGCCCGATGGTCCTTGGCCATGCCCATCCCGAAGTGATTGAAACCGTTAAACAGGCTGCTGAGAAAGGCCTGAGTTTTGGTGCACCCACGGTAATCGAAACCCAGATGGCGGATAAGATTTGCAGCCTCATGCCTTCGATGGATATGGTACGCATGGTCAGCTCCGGCACCGAAGCCACCATGAGTGCCATACGTCTGGCCCGCGGTTTCACCGGTCGCGATACGATTGTCAAATTCGAGGGCTGCTACCATGGCCATTCCGACTCATTGCTGGTAAAAGCCGGTTCTGGCGCCCTCACCCTGGGCGTACCCAGCTCTCCCGGGGTACCGGCCTGCCTGGCGCAGCATACCCTGACCCTGGCCTTCAACGACATCGAACAGGTTCGTGAGGCCTTCAAACAACAGGGCGAGAAGATTGCCTGCATCATCGTAGAACCGGTAGCCGGCAATATGAACTGTATTCCCCCAGTACCCGGATTCCTGCAAGGACTGCGAGAAGTCTGTGATGAATACGGCAGTGTACTGATTTTTGATGAAGTGATGACCGGCTTTCGTGTGGCCCTGGGCGGTGCACAGGCCGTGTACAACATCAAACCCGATCTCACCACCCTGGGTAAAGTGGTGGGTGGCGGCATGCCGGTGGGCGCCTTTGGTGGCCGCCGCGATATTATGCAACACATCGCACCGCTGGGGCCGGTATATCAGGCCGGCACCCTTTCCGGCAACCCAATAGCGATGGCTGCCGGCTTAAAAACCCTGGAACTGGTATCGGCACCCGGTTTTTATGAAGCACTGGCCAGCAAGGTCAATAAACTGGTGGATGGAATTGTGCAACAGGCAAAAATCGCCGGTGTCGCTATGACCAGTAATACCGTGGGTGGCATGTTCGGCCTGTTCCTTAGCGACTTCGAAAAGGTCAGCAACTTTGAACAAGTCACTCAGTGTGATATCGAAGGTTTTAAAACCTTCTTTCACGGCATGCTGGATGAAGGTGTGTACATGGCGCCATCCGCTTTTGAAGCTGGCTTTGTCAGCAGTATGCACAGTGATGACGATATCCAGGCAAGCATAGATGCTGCAGCCAAGGTAATGGGTAAGCTTAAATGAGCAGTATCACCAGTTATATTTATCGTTGCTCCGCCAAACATGATATGTATATCTACCTGGCCGAAAAAAACAACTTCGATTGCATCCCGGATGAATTAAAAAAATCACTGGGACAACTAAGTTTTTCCATGGAACTGGACATAGATAAAAACCGCAAACTGGCCAGAGAAAAGCCTGAACAGGTCATCGACAATCTGAAAGTCAGAGGCTTTCATTTGCAATTACCTAGTGAAACATCAGTGGAAGAATTAATGCAACGCATTGCAACATCCTCGCAAAAGGAGACTGATTAAAACAAAAAATGGGCGGCTTTAATACTGGTTGCCAATGTAACAAATGTTATACAATTATTTTTATCTTTTAGGTTTATTGTACAGACAAACAATAAACCCAAAACTAAAACCTCTTTATTTACGGGGTTTATTTTTTTATATTTTTTTCCGTTTAACCAGAAATTAGTGAGTAAATGACACCATGACAAAAGCCGTTATTATCCGTGGCCTGATTACATCAATAATTATTTCCTTAATAACCACCCTGATTGCAGCACAAATTTTGAAAACTGTTGATATGACAACAAACTCAGGCATGACAAGCCTTTTTATCCTGTTAACGGTCGCTTCACTGGTCTCAGTATTAGTTTTCGCTAATACTGCGTATGGGAGAAGTTCACAAATTAACCAACCTACCCCTATTATTGCCTACAATTCACGTGAAACCGGAATCGTTAAGTGGTTTAATACTAATAAGGGCTTCGGCTTTATTACCCGCGACACCGGTGATGATGTCTTTGTCCATTTTCGTTCTATTCGAGGTCAGGGTCATCGTACATTAATTGAGGGCCAACGCGTCGAATTTAACGTTACCGAAGGAGAAAAGGGGCTGCAGGCAGAGGATGTCGCCATAGCCTCTTAATTAAAAAGATCTGGTATGAACACGGAGGCCATACCTGAAATGATAATTAAAGGTAGATTTAAATGTCTGATCGTGTAAGTGGAACAGTAAAGTGGTTTAACAACTCGAAAGGCTACGGATTCATTGAACGAGATTCCGGAGAAGATGTATTTGTACATTTCAGGGCTATACGAGGCGATGGTTTTAAAACCTTGAAGGATGGTCAGAAAGTTGAGTTCAACTTGATTGAAGGCCAGAAGGGTTTGCAAGCTGAAGATGTTAGCGTAGCTATGGATTCCTAGGCATTTAAGGGCCGGCTCAATGAGTTGGCCTTTTTTGTCCCCTCTATAAACTATTTTACTGACTGATTGCTAAATTTTTTAGCTCAGGTCAGCTGCAAAACCACTCCCCCATTTAGGTTGCAGATTTTGTTTAATATCTAAATGGTCGAGTATTCTTGCGACCATAAAATCGACCAGGTCATCCAGGGATTCCGGTTTGTTATAAAAACCAGGGTTCGCAGGCATGATCACCGTACCCATACGCGATAATTTCAACATATTTTCCAGGTGAATATCTGAAAAAGGAGTTTCTCTCGGCACCAGCACCAGCTTTTTCCGCTCCTTTAATATCACATCCGCACCGCGTTCCATCAAATTCGCACTGGCCCCTACCGCAATGGCTGATAAAGTCGCCATGGAACAGGGACAAACCACCATGGCATCGATAGACGATGAGCCACTGGCCACAGGTGAGGCCCATTGTTTATTACCATACACTCTCAATTGCTGATCACTCACGCCATATTTCTGGCACAAATACTCCTCTAGTGCCTGATTTGCTGTGGGCCACTTGAGCTCGGTTTCCATAGCAATCACTACCTGCGCTGCCTGGCTCACCAGCAGATACACTCTATGTCCATCCTGCAACAGGACTTCCAGCAAGCGCACCGCATACTGCACACCGGAAGCACCAGTGATCGCTAATACAATTGTTTTTTTGTCTGCCATTTTAATAATCTTTTTTGCCACAGAGCCACAGAG
>JBLYYN010000285.1:0-17854 GCA_048550535.1 Gammaproteobacteria bacterium | reverse complement strand
AATAAAAGATAGGCCAATAAATTAATTTATGAATAATATCAATGATAACAACTATTGAGACTATTATTTTAAAGGCTTCGGATTCTGTATTTTTTAGACACCTGAAGATGCAAAACCAAGCGACAAACCTAAAAATTGCAGCAACACTTATTACAATAGTGCTCTTTTCAACAAAATTGGAGGATCCGACGAGCGCCATTCCAATAATATATAGTATTACGGCTGGCATCACACCGATAAACCAAAATGCATTGGTTAAGCTTTGAGTTCCTTTAAAAAAGCCAATGATACTAACTTTGTTTGTTGAATCGTAGTTTTGTGCTTTAGAGCTGTCCATCATTTTTTGTGTCCAAATATTGTTAACTACAAGTATGTGGAAAAATTCATTACTAAAAATGGAAATATTCCACCTAATTCTAGTCCATTGACTTAAATTGGCTGTAATATCAGTCACTTATTGCAATATATCTGTATTAGATGGAGCTATTAACAATTGACATGGAGATTATCATGAAAAAATCACCTTTCCTAGAATCTGCGTGTAGAGACAATTGCATGCTTCGTTAGAGTATCTGCTCATTCAAGTGCACAAAATGGGGCAAGAGAGATTATTTTCTAACCAGTTAATCAATGTTTTTTGATCCGAATAATGAGCTAGTTACTTTAAATAACCTTATAAATGGAATTCAAAAATTAAAGTTAAAACCCATGCTTTGAACATCCCCTTTGCAGTCTACTGGGCATTGTTGAGCTGTAGGGTAAATCCGCCAGGGAAGCAATAAATTCGTATGGAACGAATTTAAACAGGCTTTGCATGGCCCGAAGGGTGAATTACAGGAATGTTATTCATAATCAAAACGACCCGGCAGAGAATAGTAAACTAATCAGTACAAGACATTGTATCTAGGCGGGATGTTAGCAATGCCCAGGCACCCGAAGGGTAAACTGTCTTGGGGCGGCACTTTTTAGTTACTTTTTCTTGCTGAAGAGAAAAAGTGACTCGCCCAGAAAGGCGAAACCAATGCTAAAAGTTAATACATATTTAACATTTCAGATCCCTCTCTCCGTTCGGGATGACAATATCCGAATTAATCAGAGGCTCCTTAAATCTATTACAGAATACCCATACATGCCTGAGCAATAAAATACAAAATCAATGTCAGACCACGTCCTTAATAATGGTTTCCAGTTTTTGCATATTGATGATACTCGCTTGCTTACCTTTAACCAGGACACGCTGTGCTACTGCCGGATGTTCAGAAGATAAACTATCCGTTATAACATCAGTGGGTACAACATTGACCGCCTGTGGCGATCCCTGCACCAGAAACGCCATGAAATTGAACTGCCTGTCATCACTGATGGTATACACTACTGCAGCTTTTACATCCTGACTGGCCAGGCTGGGCATACGTATACCGCCAATCAATTCAAATGACACCAGGGGTATAGACTGACCACGCCAGTCGAGATAGCCCAGCAACCATCCAGGTTTGTTTGCCACGTTAATCAGATTACGTACCGGTACAATTTCTGCAATCGCCGCATTCGGCAACACAATTTTATCGACATTGGTGTTCAACAACACACATTTCATTTGTTCCAGAGAATCTGCAGCCATCTACATTAACCAATTAATTCATGAATATTAGCCATCAATTCATCTTCCTGATATGGCTTACCCAGATATTTGTTAACACCGATTTCCATTGCTTTGTCTTTATGTTTTGCACCACTACGTGATGTAATCATTATTATCGGCAGGTCTTTTAATCGTTCATCATTCCTCACGTGGGTGGCTACCTCATAGCCATCCATACGTGGCATTTCAATATCAAGCAACATGACATCAGGCTTGAAGTCCTGTAGTTGTGATACCGCATCGACACCATCTTTAGCCGTCACAACCTTCATATTATGACGCCCC
Source organism: Gammaproteobacteria bacterium (assembly GCA_048550535.1). GTDB lineage: Bacteria > Pseudomonadota > Gammaproteobacteria > SZUA-229 > SZUA-229 > CBDULX01. The sequence goes on along the minus strand of JBLYYN010000285.1, from coordinate 15,927 downwards.
AACATGCGCTCGGTAACTTTTCTAATAGTAATCGAGTCATCCACTACCATGACGATGGGCTCATGTTTTGTAACAATTTCTGGCACCACCTGCTCTGCAGGAACCACTTCTTCGGCACCCACCTGAATAAATGCATCACCGAGAATCAGAGAGTTCATTTCAAGGATGAGAACGACACGACCGTCACCAAGAATGGTGGCACCAGAAATGGCCCTGACATGTCCAATCTGAGGCCCCACCGGCTTCACAACAATTTCACGACGGCCCAATAAATCATCCACATGCAGGGCCACAAACTGATCACCCACATGGGCCAGCAAAACGGGGTATAACTGCCCCATCCCGGAATAGTCCGGTTGATAGCCGGTCAACAGCCTACCCAGATGTCTCAACTCATACTGTACACCAGCAAATTCATATTTACTGCTTTCGCTATTATAAAACATCTGCAGTTCTGGGCCGGACAGACGCACCACACCTTCAATCGCGTTCAAAGGAATAGCATACATTTCTTCACCGGCACTCACCATCAGCGCATGGTTAATGGCCAGTGTAAGTGGCAGTCGTATGGTGAATGTTGTACCACGGCCTTCCACGGTGGCAATTTCCAGCACACCACCCAGTTGTTTTATCTCGCTATCGACTACGTCCATGCCAACGCCGCGACCTGAAATCTGAGTCACTGTCTCTGCGGTACTGAATCCGGCTTTCATAATAAACTGCAACACTTCATGATCACCTAGTGCACTGCCTCTATCTACCAAACCCTGTGCAACTGCCTTCTTTCGAACAGCATTTACATCAATCCCTCGACCGTCATCCTCGACTTTAATAACAACATCCCCACCTTCACGGTCGACGCTGATTTTTATAATACCCTGTTCAGGCTTACCCGCCCTGACCCTGAGATCAGGGGTTTCTACACCATGTGAAACTGCATTACGTAACATATGTTCCATAGGTGCTATTATTTTATCCAGCACGGTACGATCCACTTCACTGGATTCGCCGCTAATTTCCAGCTCTACTTCTTTATCCAGTTCACGCGCCGTCTGACGAACAATTCGACGGAGACGGGACGCCAGTCCACCAAAGTGAACCATGCGAGTCCGCATCAGGCCTTCCTGTAAATCAGTGCTGACCCGCGATTCCTGCAGCAACAAGGTTTCAGAATCACGGACTTGTTCATTAAGAATGTCCCGGATACTCTCCATATCGCTGACAGTTTCCTGTAGACTTCGTGATATTTGCTGCATGGTAGAGAAACGGTCCATTTCCAGTGGATCGAAGTCTTCGCCATACTGGTCCGACTCTTTCTCGTAACGAGAGAGTATTTGTGCTTCAGTTTCGATGCTGAGCTTTCTAAGCTGCTCACGAAGACGAGTAACCGTTTGATCCATTTCTGAAAGGTTGAATGAAAAGTTGGTTATCTGCTGATTCATACGCGCATGATAAACACTTACCTCACCGGCATGATTAACCAGCTCATTCAACAGATCGGAACGGACACGCACCTGCTCCTGAGCAATATTGCTTTTTACTGGCTGCTCCTCTGCAATTGCTGCTTGCAGTGGTTCGGCTGCTGAAACTACATCCATATGTTCTACAGGCGGTTTTGCAACTGGCTCATCAACTACAATTTGATGAGCCTCAGCATCGATTTCCAGTCCCGACTCACTGATAGCAGCCTCGGCGAAGCTATCAAGATCCAGGATATCTATTTCACCCAATTCCTCTTCGACTAGATTGCTGTCATCATCACCATCAGGGTAGAGTTCCTCAGAAAAATCCAGAAGTGAAATTTCTTCTTCCATTTCATTAGATGAAGCAAGATCTGTTTCATCAGCCTGAGCCGCTATCAACTCTTCTTCACTTTTTTTTATATCTACCGCTTCTCCACGGCGTAATGCATCCAGCAAATTAATCAAACGGTCTGCTGTGTATAAAGGTTCACGAGTTTTAACCTTGGCCAGCATATCGGATAGCTTATCCATTGACTCATGTAGCACATAACCCATATCTTTTTTGAAACTGACTCGCTTGTCATTAACGGCAATAATCAGGGATTCCAGAGCATGGGTCAGATCGCCAATAGTGGAAAGATCAGCCATCCTGGCCCCGCCTTTCAGGGTATGTAACTGCCGTTGTAGTTCACGAACACTGTCAATATCGGCATTATTGCTACTCCATTTCTGCAAACTGTTCTCACAGCCATCAATCAGCTCTTCAGCTTCTTCCAGGAAAATATCAACTAGCTCATCATCGACATCACCATAAGCTACCAGTGTTTCTCCATCCGCAGGTGTCGCAGAAGGGACTACTGCTGATACTGGTTCAATCATTGCTGGCTGCTCTACATCGCTGATGGATTCTGCTTCAAAACTATCCGCAAAATCTAAAGAAGTATCCTGTTGCTGTGCAGGCATCTGTGCTGATAAATTACTATTTGCTGCCTGGATACGCGATAACAGCTCCTTATCGGGACGTAAACGTATCTCAGGATCAGACATGGACTCTAGCATGGAGGTAACGACACGATGTACGTCAACGATTAATTCAATGCCCTCATCGGTAATACGCTCTATACCCAGATCAGAATGTAATCGTACAAATTTTTCCGTGGCCCCACTAATTTCAGCTATCGCGTCCACTTCAGCGGTACGCGCACTCCCATACAGAGTATGTAAAGCCCTGATTAATTCCTGACCTGCAAGCAAATGCTGTTCACCTGTAAAATGTTGATCCAGCAATTCCCGCATCTTTTCCAGATGAGCCTCAGACTCGCCTTTATAAATTTCAAATAACACCGGATCGACATGAATGGCAGGACCATCTTCTGCAAACGATAGATCAGTTGCCTCCATTTCTCTAGTTAAATCCGTCTCAGCTTGCCCAGACACTTCAAAACTGAGTCCTGAATCGGATTCATTGATTTCAGTCACATCAAGCTCGACACCTAAATCGTTTACATCCTCATCAGTATCACCAGCAGCCATTTGTAATGATTCAAAATCCGTGGTCAGATCTATGTCAAAATCATCACTCAGTTCAGTCTCGATTGGCCCTTCATCAGTTGCTTGCAAATCAGCTGATAACTGTTCCACTGCTGCATCAAAAATAGCCGGATCAAGGTCGTCAAGATCAGCAGAAGCCCCTGCTAAAAGCGCTTCATCTGCGGACTGGAAGTCAACATCGAGTTCGGGCTCTAACGGAAGACTCGCTTCGGTTTCTGATGGCACAACATCGCTAGCTTGTTTGGCTTGGGCTGGCTTGGTTTTAACGGATGATTTGGCTTTATCCGTTTTATCCCACTTTCCCAGAGCATCCGCCCGAGCCATAAGCTCATATACGTCATCGACGGGTTCTCGATTACCCGTCAGTTGCTCTATTAACTGGGGTAATATTCCCAGGGCTTCATTCAGCGCATCGAACACATCCTTATCTGGAGGCCGTGATTTATCGATAACCCGGTTAAGCATGTTCTCAAATGCCCAGGAAAATTCACCAATTAAATCTGCACTAATCAGGCGTCCACTGCCCTTTAATGTATGGAATGAACGACGAATAGTGGTTAACGCTTCTTCATCTTCATGATTGTCTCGCCAACGTGGTAACTGTTCGTTAATTGAGGCCAGCTCTTCAAGGGCTTCTTCAATAAAGATTTCCAGAATTTCCGGATCCGCATCATCACCCAGAATTCTAAATTCCTGATCACTCACGGGAACCGGAGAGGCTACTGCGCTAATTCCACTGCCAGTCGACTTAGCTTCTACTGACTCTGACTCATCCGGGATAGCATCTATTTCCATCTCTGTAACATCTTCGTAAGCCGAAGATATTTCCAGTAATTTATCAGCTGCGTTTTCACTGCTGGACAGTGATTTGGGCTCCCCTTCGATCACTGATTCCAGATAATACTCAATACCGGTCACCACATCGGCAATATAATCCTGGGTCTGGGCATCCGGTGTTTCACCGGCATTTAACAGAACCTTGATGATATAGCTGCGCAAGGCATCGATCTGCTTATCAAGATGCTTGAACGGCAGCATAAACATGGCGCCATTCACCTGATCCAGACGAGTTAACACCACTTTCAGCAACTGTTTGTTACTGTGGTCTTCAAGATAACTTAGTATGGCCTGACGGGCATCACTGAAATCCTGCAGCGCTTCGCGCACCACTGCAGTTAAAACTTCTCGATATTCACCTTCCGGCATGCCACTATCTGCATCCGGTTTAGAATCCTTGTTGAGACTGGCGGAACGATTAGCAATGAAACTGTTTAACTGGGCTTCAACCGTGAGTAACACACTGGCAATATCCATGATACTGTCTTCGGAAGGCTCAAAGGCACCCTGAACAATTTCTTTGATCTTCTCTTTCTGGCTCAGCACATTTTCTCTGGGCTCGCCCAGACCAAGCATCGCCAGCGTATCTGCAATCTTACTCAGTAATTCAGGCAATACTTTTAAACGCTCCATATCCCTGACGTCACTATGTGCGTATATTTCAAGAATATCTTTGACCTCAATAAGATCTTCTCGAATACCCTGGGATACAGTCTGCAGTAATTCGGTATTCAGCCCACCCAGACCTGAACGAGCTTCCTCCAGTTCCTTATCACCAGGCAACAGCTCATTAAGGCGATAAGTGTCCTTAATGGTTTTAACGCGTTCGCTGTCTTTATTAACCCGAGCCACGTAATACAACAGATTTTTTAATAAATCGCTGGATACGGTTTTTGCAAACGCTTCTTCACCCACATCAATCAATTGCTTGATACTGCGATCCACCTGGCCTATCAGCATCTTGATACTGAGGCTGGAGTTCAGACCCTCATTGGCCAGCCCCTCAATAGTCGCCGCACTGATTGACCACAGGCGACGAACAGAAGCACTGGATGAGTTTTTTTCCAGTTCGGTCAGAACGGCCAGGATACGCTTCAGACTGGCTCTGACTTTCTGGCCTTTAAACCAGCCCAGTAAGCCAACCTGATAATGGGGACGTAATTTTTTGGCCACCGACAGCAACTGCCCTTTAGCCACATCACCCGCTATTTCGGAATCATCGGTTAAGTCAATATTAGGGAAAAACAGAACGTTTTCAGACAACAGGCTGGCATTGCGCGCAGCACGCAAGTCATTCAGTAAGGGCAGTAACACCATGGGCACATCTTTGCTGCCCGCCAGTAAACTTTCCAGATAATCCGGCAACTGCAGCATGGCGCTCATCAGAACATCATAAGCATCATCCTTTTGATCAATTTCACCAGCCACCAAAGCCTGGGCGAGATGCTCCATCTCCTCGGACAGTTGAGCGGCACCGAACAGTTCCACCATTTGCAGGGTACCCTGTACCATATGCAAATGTTCAATGCATTCATTGAGCCGCGCTGATTCGCCTTCCGGGTCCTCAATATAAGCGGACAAAGAAGTCTGGGCCTCAGTGAGGATCAGATCCAGCTCTTTTTTCACCCACTTTAGTGAGTTATATTCAACAGTATCCTCTGTCATGCTCCCGCCAAACGTACTTCTTCATTAACCATTTAAAATAACGGTTTCAACCTGACCATCGCTGTCAGGCAGCTTAAAGCCGGCTACCGATTTACGTAACTCATTTGCCAGCTCACTCAGGTTACCGATAGAAGCCGATGTTTCTTCAGTGCCTTCAGACGTCTGCAGAGTAATTTCCTGGATAACATTCATGGTATTGGATACATCCATCGCCACCGACGCCTGTTTACTTGCTGATGACGAAATACCCTGAATCAGGCCCGCCAGTTCATCTGATACATTCTCGATTTCCACCAATGCACCACCGGCATCCTCGGCCATCTTGGCACCAGACACCACGTTGGTAGTACTGGCTTCCATGGAGCTTACCGCCTCATTAGTGTCGGACTGGATGGTTTTAACCAGTGCTTCAATCTGTTTGGTCGCATTACCGGCACGTTCCGCCAGTCGCTGTACTTCGTCCGCCACCACCGCGAAACCACGACCGGCTTCACCGGCGGTCGATGCCTGAATCGCCGCATTCAGTGCCAGAATATTAGTTTGATCCGCGATTTCAGTAATCAGCCCCACGATATCACCGATCTCCTGGGATGATTCACCCAGTCGTTTAATACGTTTAGAGGTTTCCTGGATCTGTTCACGGATGGTATCCATGCCCTGGATACTTCGACGTACAATGCCCGCACCTTTCTGGGCGATCTCCAGAGATTTATGCGCTACCTCCACCGAGCCTTCTGCATCCTTCGATACCGCCGACATGGAATCGGCCATATCGGTAATCGCGGCACTGGCAGAAACAATCTCACGGGCCTGATGCGAACTCGCATCGGCCAGACGTGACGCCGTGGCCTGGGTTTTCTCAGCCGCCGAGGTTATCTCCATCGCCGTCGTGTTGATGGTGGCTACCAGACTTCGCAGGGCGTCGATGGCGTAGTTCACCGAGTCGGCAATGGCACCGGTAATTTCCTCGGTTACCGTGGCATGCACGGTCAGGTCACCTTCCGCCAGGTTGGCCATTTCATCCAGTAATCTCAGGATCGCACGTTGGTTTCGTCGGTTCTGTTCGAGTGCCGCATCTTCACGCTCACCGGAGTCACGTACCATCAGGAAACCCATCAGAACGATGAATAGTACGGCCGTACCACCGGTACCTATGCCTACCCAACGAACCATATTCAGCAATTCACCGTGCTGTGTTATCTGTTTCTCAAGGCTTTCAGTGGCCCACAATAGCCCTGCACTGAGGTTTTCAATTTTGTCAGCCGCCGCTTTTACATCAAACAGGTCAGGGGATAATTCCAGGATGGCTTCTACGTGGTCGCTGACAGAACTGAATAACATGGCCACTTCACGCAGTTTAACTTTTACCACTTCATCATTGATTTGTTCTACTCTCAGTGCTCTGGAACCTTTCAACATACCTTCCAGCACACTACCAAAGCGAGCCGCGTCTCGACCGAAACGGTCTGCCGCCGCTGCCGCACCTTCGCCCCCCACCAGGACCCGGTTCATATTATTTTCAATACGCTGAGTTAACATCAACTGACGGCCGGCTATGAAAATTTCGTGGGGTGAGGCATTGCGTTCGACCAGCAGGTCGACCACCTCTTCTGAAAAAGCCAGCAACTGTGGAATAAATTCCTGAATAACCAGTACGAATTCACCCACCTCGGAAATTGCCGCTTTACCATCCAGAATACGATCAACGTTCTGTCTAAAGCCGTCATCTTCCAAAATGCTTTCATCCTGGCTACCCAACCAGCCTTCTTTTACCTTGTCCAGGTAACCAGACAGATTTGCCGGCAGAGCGGGTACGTTAGTAGTAGGGTCACCCTTAGTGAAATAATCAAGCGTCGTGTCAAACCGCCCACGATATTTTTCCAGCTGGCTGAATGCACGCTCCTTACCTGCGGCAGATTCCAGGGCGAAGGTCGCGATTCGCTGTGACAATAGCTTCTGCTCGGAAACCAGCTCCAGATAACGCTGTTGGTAACCCTGCTGAACAGCCGCGTAGAACAAACTACCAAGCATCGCTGCAATTGATAAGAACAGGAGAAAACCGAGAATCAGAATCGACTTACTAATCGAACCCATGGAAAATGGATTACGTTTTACAACACTCATCTTTTTTTCTACTCCAGACTACCGGATTTTTTATCCCATCAATAATCCCTACAATGATGCTTGTAGGAACCGTTCACTTTCTACCAATGAATGGAAACTGAATACAGGCCAGCATTCATCATCCCTCTGAAAGGCATGTTTAATAAATGGCCTGAAACCTTGTGCAACATCAGGCACATTCAAGGTCTGCTCATTCAGAAAAAAATGCCTCATACCCAAAACCTCATCTACGATCAGGCCTGTATTCACACCATTATGTTTCACCACAAGAACACGACCTTCCATCCTGTTCTTCAAACCTTCACCCAACACAAAACCCTTCAGATCCATAATAGGCAACAAACTGCCACGCACATTCGCAATACCGATTACCCAGGGTTTTACACCTGGTACCCGAGTAAACTCAGGCGGTTCCAGTATTTCTGAAACCTCACCCATACGGGACATCAGTTCAACATCACCAATCCTGAAACCAATGCCTATCCATTCATCCTTACTGCTGTCAGCGGCAGGCAAAGATGATGCATTCGCCCGACATCTCTGTTCAATCTCTTTTAATAACTGAAACGGTTCACTCATGGGTTTAACAACCAGCGTTTAACCACCTGACAGAGCTGAATTAACACGACTGACCAGGTCCTCTTCTTTTACAGGTTTCACGATATAGTCCTTGGCACCCTGTCGAATACCCCAAACCTTGTCTGTTTCCTGGTCCTTGGTAGTCACAATAATCACAGGAATCGATTTGGTTTCTTCAAAGGTGGTCAATTGGCGAGTCGCCTGAAAACCATTCATGCCAGGCATTACAACATCCATTAAAACCAGATCCGGCAAAATCTCCTTTGCCCGTTCTACACCTTCTTCACCCGATCCAGCAATATGAACCGTATGGCCATGCTTTTCCAGCATGGTTTTAAATACATGCACCTCTGTAGGTGAGTCATCAATAATGAGAATATTAGCCATTCAGTGTACTCCAACTAGCATTAATACCCGATCTCGAAAAAAAGTTTCATTTATTCTGTTCATATTAAGTTGCATAGGCCTTGATTGCGCTAATTAAATCATCTTTGGTAAACGGTTTGGTCAAATATTGTTCTGATCCTACAATTCGCCCTCTGGCACGATCAAAAATGCTGTCTTTACTGGATAACATGATTACCGGCGTGGACTTAAAGCTGCGATTATTCTTAATCAAGGCACAGGTCTGATAACCATCGAGTCGAGGCATCATGATGTCGACAAAAATAATATCAGGTTTATGTTCTGCTATTTTGGACAGTGCTTCAAAACCGTCTACAGCGGTAACAACATCACAGCCTTCTTTTTTTAATAAATTTTCTGCGGTACGGCGGATAGTTTTACTATCATCAATCACCATCACCTTCAGGCCATCAATACCTGCGGATTCTTCTGCCATAGCTGTTCCGTTAATCCCCAATCAGGTCTCTACTTAACAAACAATTATCAAGAAATGTAGCTCATGTACCCGTATTTCGCAAACAAAAGACGCACTAAAATAAGCCAGTTACACTTATAACATTAAGTATAGTCTTAAGGAATTAAAACTAAGGTACTGATTTTTAATGTATTTTATTGTTTTTTCATTTAAAATGCAGCAGTATTAAAGTCAAGGCTTCAGCGATAAACCCGGTAAACCACTATGACACGCAAACTCGGCATTATTATGGACCCAATTGAGTCCATAAAGGTAAAAAAGGACAGTAGCTTTGCAATGATACTGGCCACACAGCAAAAAGGCTGGCCGATTTATTATATGCAACAGAACGGTCTGTTTTTACATGATGATAAAATTTTTGCCAAAACACAACAACTAAGACTAATTGACGACCCCAATCACTGGTTTGATAAAGGTAAACAGGAGCTTATTCAGCTGTCAGAGCTTGATTTTATCCTGATGCGCAAAGATCCTCCCTTCGATATGGAGTATATCTATACCACTTACCTGCTCGATCGAGTGTCCCAAACCGGCACCCTGGTGGTAAACCGACCGTCCAGTTTACGCGATGCCAATGAAAAACTGTTTGCCACCCAGTTCCCACAGTGCTGCACCGATACCCTGGTGTGTCGCGATGCGCAACAAATACGTGAGTTTATTAGTCAGCATCAGGATGTTATTTTAAAACCACTGGACGGCATGGGCGGCGAATCCATATTCAGGGTTACTCCCAGGGATCCCAATCTTTCGGTTATTATCGAGACCATTACCCAGCATGGCAATAAAACCATTATGGCCCAGAAGTTTATCCCTGAAATCAGCCAGGGAGACAAACGCATTCTGTTGATCAATGGCGAAGCCGTACCCTATGCTCTGGCGCGTATCCCGGCCCAGGGTGAGACTCGTGGCAATCTTGCCGCCGGCGGCCAGGGTGTGGGCATGCCACTAACCGAACGGGAGCAATGGATCTGCCAACAGGTAGGCCCCACATTAAAGCAGATGGGCCTGATTTTTGTGGGTATAGACGTGATTGGTGATTACCTGACTGAAATTAATGTCACCAGCCCCACCTGCATCCGCGAACTGGACACCCAGTTTGGAATCGATATCGGCATGCAACTGATGGATTGCCTGGATACACTCAAGCCATGAGCCTGCATTTACGCCTGCTACTACTTTTCTCCGTCCTGCTGTTAAACGCCTGTGATCGAAGCGCCCAGGAATATCATCACAGCAGCCTGCAGTTTGGCACCCTCATCGACATCACCCTGTACGATGTCGAGCCCGAGCTGGCAGAACAGGCTTTCGAACAGCTGGACAGGGACTTCGAGCTCTATCACAACGCCTGGACGCCCTGGGCGGCCAGCTCACTGAGCCGCATCAACCTGTTACTGCCCTCGGGTGCAAGCTTCAGTGCCGGCCCTTCAGTGATCCCCCTGATAGAGCAATCCCGTAAACTGGCAGAAAAAACCGAGCACCTGTTTAACCCGGCCATCGGTCATCTGATTAATCTCTGGCAATTCCACAGGCATGATGAGCCTGATATACAGCCCCCTGATGATGCCCGCATCCAACAGCTGGTGCGGCAGAACCCGAAAATGTCAGACCTCAAACTGGACGGTATAAAACTCAGTAGTAGCAATCCAGCGGTACAGCTTAATTTCGGTGCATTCGCCAAGGGTTACGCCATTGATCAAAGCATCGATTACCTGAAAACTCTGGGTATCAAACACGCCATCATCAATACCGGTGGCGACCTGAAATCCATCGGCAGTCATGGCGATCGCCCCTGGCGCATTGGTATTCGCCACCCTCGCAACAGCGGCATCATCGCCAGCATCGAAACCCGGGGCGAGGAAAGTATTTTCACTTCCGGTGACTATGAACGTTTTTATATCCACAATAAGCAGCGCTACCATCATATCCTGGATCCCAGGACCGGCTACCCGGCCACTGGCACGCAATCGGTCACGGTCATACATCATGATTCTGCGCTGGCCGATGCGGCGGCCACTGCACTGTTTGTTGCCGGGCCCGATCACTGGTGGCAAATAGCTAAAAACCTGGAACTGAAGCAGGTTATGCTCATTGCCGATAATGGCGATATACATATCAGTCCTGAAATGAAACGTAGAATCCTGCTCAAACAGACAGATCAGGCTACAATAATATTGAGTCCAGCCTTATAATCGAACCATGCCAGATACTTACCAACCACCACCAGTAACCGCCAACGACCGACTCGGGATGACACTGTTCTTTGCGCTGTTCTTTCATGGCATCCTGATTCTTGGCATTACCTTTATTTCATCCCCTTCAGCGAAACAGAAAATCCCACCTTCGCTGGATGTTATACTGGTGAACACCTCCAACCCCAGTGAACCTGACAAGGCCGATTACCTGGCCCAGATTTCACAGGACGGTGGCGGCAACAGTGAAAAAAAAGTTCGTCCGAAAGATTTATTTTCAGCACCTACTCTGTCACAACAGCCCGGCATTGCCATGCAGCAATCGGTGACCAGTCAGCCTCGTAAAATACAAAATAAGCAAAAGGCCATGCTGACCCAGAAAACATCGACACATAGCATCAGCACTCAGGAAAAATCACAGGCTGACGATCAGCAACATAACAGGGCAGAAACCAGACCACAGAATGAACTGACCGCGCGACTGGTTGAAGAGCTCAGCCTTAGTTATGAAGAATATGCACACAAGCCGCGTGAAAAATTTATTACTTCTCGCACCAAAGAATATATAGCGGCTGGCTATATGCGCCATTGGGTGGATCGAGTTGAGCGCCTGGGCAATGCCGACTATCCTGATGAAGCTATTCGCAACAAACTCAGCGGCACCCTGATACTGGATGTCGTGATCAATGCCGATGGCAGCCTGCACAAGGTTGAATTACGTCAATCATCGGGCCATCAGATCCTGGATGATGCCGCTCGTCGTATTGTAAAAATGGCTTCACCCTACAACCCGTTTCCGGAACCATTACAGCAGCAGACCGATCTATTACACATAACCCGGAGCTGGGAATTTTTAACCAGTAATGAACTTATAAGTTATTGATGGAAACGCCAAGTAACCTGACTGATCATTTTCTGATTGCCATGCCCAACCTCGTGGATGACAACTTTTTTCACTCGGTCACCTATATTTGCGAACACGATGACAATGGATCACTGGGCATCACTATCAATAAGCCCTCCAACATTGTGCTTGGCGAAGTACTGCATCAGATGGACATACATCCCGTCAATGAAACCGTTGCCGATCAGATGATATACCTGGGTGGCCCAGTGCTACCGGAACGCGGCTTTTTATTACATATGCCCATTGGTCACTGGGATTCCAGTTTGCAGGTTAATGATGATATCGCCATCACCACGTCACGGGACATCCTGGAAGCCATTGCTCAGGGTGACGGTCCGGACAATGTGATCATTACCCTGGGCTATGCCGGCTGGGGACCGGGTCAACTGGAATATGAATTATCGGAAAATGCCTGGCTCAGCTGCCCAGCCAGTAAAGACATTATATTCAATACACCGGTTGAAAAACGCTGGAATGCCGCTGCCAGTCTACTGGGTATCGATTTGCAACTCCTGAGTAGTGACTCAGGTCACGCATGACGCTACAAACCGTATTAGGCTTTGATTACGGAACTCGTCGCATAGGTGTCGCCACTGGCCAGACCATTACCGCCAGCGCCACGCCACTGACCACAATCAGCAGTATTAACCAGAAACCCGACTGGGCAGCCATCGGCCAGTTAATCGAGCAATGGAAGCCCGATGCCCTCATTGTTGGCCTGCCCACTTATCTCGATGGCAGCCCCAGTGAAATGACAGAAAAAGCACTTAAATTTTCCCGCCAGCTGCAGGGCCGTTATAATCTGCCGGTTCATACCGTTAACGAAAGCCTCAGTTCTTTTGAAGCGGAACAGGCACTACAGCAACATAAAAAAATAGGCCAGCATAATAAACAAGAGATTGATAAAATGGCCGCGGCCATCATTGTCCAAAGCTGGCTGGAGCAAAATTTATGACCCATGCTGCAAACCCCGATCAGTTACTGGAGAAACTGGCCACTGATCTGGAAAACTTGCTGGAACATCGACAGATTACTGATCCATTAATGGTGGGCATACACACCGGTGGTGCCTGGCTGGCTGAGCGACTGCATCAGAAGCTGAATATCCAGCAGCCCCTGGCCTGTCTCGATATCAGTTTTTATCGTGACGATTTTTCACGTATCGGCATGAATCCCCAGGTTAAAACCTCCAAATTACCGCCCCAGGTTGAAGACTGCCATATCATACTGGTGGATGATGTTTTGCAGTCAGGACGCACCATCCGCGCCGCCATGAATGAGTTATTCGATTATGGTCGTCCGGCATCCATTACCCTGGCCTGCCTGGTTGAACGCACCGGTCGTGAGCTACCTATCCAGGCCGATGCCGTCGGCCAGACCCTGGAGCTGGCGAGTAATGAACACATTAAACTCACCGGGCCTGAGCCATTGGCCTGGGAGATTAAACGCATAGACAGTAAGAAAGCAGATTGACATGGTTAACAAACCTTCACGCCCCACCCACGAGCTGTTAGGCCAGGATCAATGGAACATCCAGCTTGACCGTAATGGCGAACTGAAACATTTTCTGACCACGGAAGGTCTGGGCTCCAATATCCTCAACCAGATTCTGGATACTGCCGAAAGCTTTGCCGGAGTCAATGAATCGGTGAAAAAAGTGCCTCTACTGCGGGGCAAAACCATCGTCAACCTGTTCTTCGAGGCCAGCACCCGCACCCGCACCACCTTCGAACTGGCGGCCAAGCGTTTATCTGCCGATGTACTCAATATCAATATCAGCACTTCGGCCACCAGCAAAGGTGAGTCACTGCTGGACACCCTGCGCAACCTGGAAGCCATGCAGTGCGATATGTTCATCGTGCGCCATGCCGACTCTGGCACCGCTCACTTTATTGCCAACCACGTGGCACCCCACATCAGTGTATTGAATGCCGGTGATGGCCAACACGCCCATCCCACCCAGGCTATGCTGGATATGTTCACCATTCGCCGTAACAAAGGCACTGATTTCGGGCGCTTACGGGTCGCCATCGTCGGTGACATCCTGCATTCCCGGGTAGCACGCTCCCAGATCCATGCCCTGAACACCCTGAATACCGGTGACGTGCGCATTGTCGCACCACAAACTCTGATCCCCAAAAACATTGAACAGATGGGGGTCAGTGTCTATCAGGACCTGGAACAGGGTATTCAGGATGCCGACGTAGTGATCATGTTACGCCTGCAAAAAGAACGTATGACCGGCGCCTTGCTACCCAGTGAACAGGAATATTTCCAGCTCTATGGACTGACCGAAGAAAAACTCCAGGCTGCCAAAGACGATGTCATTGTCATGCACCCAGGCCCCATCAACCGTGGTGTTGAAATAGACTCAGCCGTGGCCGATGGGCCCAGATCGGTAATTCTGAACCAGGTCACCTACGGCATTGCCGTTCGTATGGCGGTGATGTCAATGACCCTGGGCAGCCATGGGCGTAGCCAGAATGACAGCCGGGAGAAGCAGCCATGAAGCATTCTCTGTTGATCAAAAATGGCCGCATCATTGACCCTGCCAATCAGCTAGATCAGCTTGGCGACCTGTACATCGTGGACGGCCACATCCTGGCCATAGGCGAAGCACCTTCCGGCTTCGAGCCACAGCAAACCATAGATGCCGCTAACCACTGGGTAATACCGGGCATTGTTGACTTAAGTGCCCGCCTGCGTGAACCGGGACTGGAATTCAAGGCCGATATCACCTCTGAGAGCATTGCCGCAGCGGCATCTGGCATTACCACTTTGTGCGTACCGCCCGATACCGACCCGGTCATCGATGAACCGGCCGTAGTCGAACTGATCCATCGCCAGGCGGACAATGCCAGTCATGCCAATGTGCTCACCCTGGGCGCGCTTACCGCCGGTCTCAGGGGAGAGTTCTTAAGCGAAATGGCTTCACTAAAGCTTGCAGGCTGCGTTGGCCTGAGTAATGCGAAAAAGCCAGTCCAGAGCTCTTTAATCCTGCGTCGCGCATTTGAATATGCCGCCACCCATGACCTCACCATATTCATCGAAGCCAATGACCTCAGTCTGGCCAATCAAGGCTGCGCCCATGAAGGCCCCATAGCCACCCGACTGGGCTTGCCTGCAATCCCGGTGTCGGCAGAAACCACGGCCATTGCTCAGCAACTGGAACTCATCGAAGAATCCGGAGTTTCCGCTCATTTCTGTCGCCTGTCTTGCGCGCGCAGTGTAGAAATGATTCACCAGGCCAAGACCCGTGGCCTCAAGGTCAGCACCGACGTCGCCGCCCATCAGTTGCATTTAACGGAAATGGATATCAGCAGCTTCAACAGCCATTGCCACGTCATTCCACCGTTACGTAGCGAACGCGACCGCGATGCCCTGCGCCTGGGTGTGCTATCCGGCACCATTAATGCCATTTGCTCAGATCACCAGCCCCACGAAAGCGACGCCAAGCAGGCGCCTTTCCCCGCCACAGAACCCGGAATTTCTGGCCTGGAAACCCTGTTACCGCTCACCCTGAAACTGGTGGACATGGGAGTCATAACAATGGATCGTGCTATTGCCAGCCTGACCTCAGAACCCGCAGCCATACTCGGCATTGACGCAGGCACATTAGGTATAGGTAAAATCGCAGATATTTGCATTATCGATCCTGAACAGGAATGGCAACTGGATACTAACAACATGCTGAGCCGGGGCCTTAACACCCCCTTTGAAGGATGGGGCTTT
>JBLYYN010000284.1:0-15547 GCA_048550535.1 Gammaproteobacteria bacterium | reverse complement strand
CTTGCCTGGAGACATAAACCGCATTTAAATACATACTCTGTTACTACATATACCAGTACCAAACCATGATACAGATATACGAAACAGATTTATCCTCCACAGAACACGCTCAGGCATTTATACAGCTGCTTGATATTTATGCCATGGACCCAATGGGTGGCGGTCAGCCCCTTACAGGCTTTGTGCGACAAAACCTGGTGTCAAACATGAAACAACGTCATGACGCAATTGTGGTTTTAGCCTTCGTAGACTCGATGCCTGCCGGTCTGGTCAACTGCTTTGAGGGGTTTTCAACCTTTTCATGCAAACCGATTCTCAATATTCATGATGTCATAGTTGCTCCCAAATACCGGGGCCAGGGTATATCCCAAAAAATGTTACATAAGGTTGAGCAAATAGCCCAGCAACGCGGCTGTTGCAAGCTGACCCTGGAAGTACTTGAAAACCACACTATTGCCAAAGCGGCATACCATAAATTTGGTTTTGATGGCTACCAGCTGGACCCGAAATATGGCAATGCTTTATTCTGGCAAAAGAAACTCTGACCGTTAATGGCACTAAGCTAAAGGTTGATAGTCATAAACCTGTCATTCCTGCATGCTGTTAGAGAGAATCTAACGTCTGAGCTCACTGAATTCCAGTCCAAAAGCATACCGAAATGACCTGGAAGATTAATATTTTATCTTAAAGTAAGTGCCATAAAAGCCTTGCCCTTAATCAACAAAAGTCAAACTGGAGTCATCAATGTGGGATGAGCGATATAGCACTGATGAATACGCATACGGAAAAGAACCCAATGATTTCCTGCGTAAACATGCAGGTATTATTCCGTCTGGGCGAGTCCTCTGTCTTGCGGAAGGCGAGGGGCGTAATGCCGTGTATCTAGCAGGGCAGGGTTACCAGGTGACTGCCGTCGACTCATCCCTTGTTGGGCTCAAAAAAGCCCAAAAGCTGGCTGATGAGCGTGGCGTCAAGATTGAAACTCATCACGCCGATCTGGAAGATTTCGATTTCGGCCTTGATCGATGGAGCGGTATAGTTTCAATTTTCTGTCACCTGCCAGCGCCACTGAGGCGGACTGTCCATAGCAAGGTAGTATCCAGCCTCAGATCTGGCGCCTTTGTATTGCTGGAAGCCTATACCCCAAAGCAACTTGAATACAAAACTGGCGGACCGCCTGTGGCTGAAATAACCATGGACTCAGCCAGCCTGAAATCTGAACTTGAAGGCCTTGAATTTATCGAACTCAACGAAATTGAGCGAGAAATTCACGAAGGCCAGCTTCATAATGGGATGGGAGCAGTAGTTCAATTGATCGCTCATAAGCCATGAACTATTAACGGTTAACGATTCAGAAACCTGTGTGCTTCCTCTTTACCCATATATTTCGACAGTACTTTTTCTGGTACATCCATCAAATTGATAATGATCATGCCATCGAGAGCATCGTTGAAATCTCTGTCTACATTGAAACTAACCAGGCTGCCTTTCAAACTGAGATACTGGCGTATCAAAACAGGCAAGCCTTTGTCCCCTTCCATGCGATAAATCAACTTTGATATCAGCTTATTGTCACCCAGTTCTGCCAACATTTTCCGGGTCCAGAACTGCTTAGGGTTTTTCTTTTGTGGATTAGTTGGCTTAAGCTTGCGCGCACGCCAGTCATCATAGTGATGGGCCTGCAGAAAACTGGTAATCAAACTACGCGATAGTTCTGAATAATCGCTGCTGATACTCACCGGGCCAAACAAGGTCGTGTACTGCGGTTGTCTCGCTACATAAGTAGCAATCCCTTTCCACATCAATAGCAGTGCACTGATGCTGCGCTGATACTCCTGACGAACGAATGATCGACCCATTTCGATAGATTGACCGAGGCTGTTTATAAAATCTTGATTGTAGTTAAACAGGCTACGACTATATAAGCCTTTAATCCCACCTTTTGCCAGCAATTTATCAACCAGACCAAGCCGATAGGCACCAATCAACTGCTGATTTTCCTTATGCCACATAAACAGATGCAGGTAGTTTTCATCATAATTGTCCAGATCACAATCAAGGCCAGTGCCTTCGCCCACTTGCCTGAAGGTAATTTCCCTCAGACGACCAATCTCTGGCAAAACATATTCAAGCTCATTTGCCGGTGCACAGTAAACTTCATAGTCATCATTTACCACCATAAGGCGATCTGCTGACAACTCATTAATATTTTTCTGAAGTAACTCCTTGTCGATATCAGGTATAATCGGCCTGGTATATTTGCCACGAAACTTATTTACTACATTATTATTACAGGCACGACTAGCCAATAAATACGTATTCAAGCGCATATACTGTGTGATAGCTTCATCTGAACCCAGCTTTTTAAGCTCAGAACTGTTAATAATCTCCCCCACATGCAAAGACAACTTCTTATTACGTTTATTCAGTACCTCACGTGCCAATAGCATCGTTCTAAATCGGGGATGAATCATACCTGCCATATGAAAAATTTTACTATTGCTCCCGTCTATGTATACGGGCAGGGTTTTAGCCTGTGTTTTTCGAATCATCATACCAATAATTCGGTTCCATTCCCGGTCTGTAATTCCTTTCTGTCCTAATCGTAAACTTGATACTTCTCCTGCTGGAAATACTAGCAGCACACCGCCTTGCTTGAGATGACCTATAGACTTTCTGACACCCGAAAAATTACTCTTATTTGCATACTCATTATCAAACACATCGACACCAATGAACAGATCTGATAGCTCCTGTATTCGGTGCAAATACTGATTCGCCAGTATTTTTACATCCGACCTGATATTGAGCAATAACTGAGCTATAACAACACCTTCAATTGCACCAAAAGGATGATTTGCCACCACAACTACCGGGCCATGCTCGGGCATGGATGATAGATTCCCCGTGGTCACATGATATGAAATATCCAGACTCTCAAGTATAAACGACAGGAATGCTTTGCTCGACATTCCTGGTTGGCGACGATGATAATAATCATCCAGGGTATTCAACCCCAGCAATCGCTCCCCTGCAGATGCCATCCAGCGTAATGATGCCGGTACGGGTATTTGAAATGGCGTTACATTATTGAAAGACATACTTTGACCCCACATCTACTTACATAATACGATGACTGTCAGAGCAGGGCTGTTAAACCCTTGTCACACAATCAAAAATGAAGTAGAAAAAATAGTGATATTCTACTTACGCCTGCGCACTCAGCCACAGAAGTGATACCAGCAGTTATCATAAATACCTTTTCTTACAAAAATATGTCAATCAAAACTATATACAAACTATTTCTAATAGCGACTCAATCATTAAAGTTCCTGACAAATTTAATGCCATTTCGGACTTAATTATTTATTGGCTATCACGGTATCGCCTTGCCTGTATGGGCAGATAAAACCATCCCTGCATTATCTAAATGACCCAGAAGAAATGAGTTATGCAGACAAGAAAGATAGTACGAGAATATGGCTAAAGTGGGCACCGTTCCATGGATGCAATTGCTTGCATCTAGTCAGGAATGAAAACCGGGAGCTATGCCTGGACAATACTCACTGCTGAACAAGCACCCCTTACAGGCATGCATGGCCTGTCACAAAACTATATGATTAATCGAGGCATCTTAATATTAATGGAACATTAAAAAACCAGTAGATTACATAGAAAGGAAATTTACAATAACTAGCGAAAAACTCAGCGCCAGGCCGAAAACACCTGCTTACTGTCTATCAATAATAATAATTTTCACACGGTCCCCAGGATAAATTAAATCTGGATTACTGATTTTACTCAGACGGGCCAGCTCTGGATAGCGATAGGGATTGTTAATATAACGACTGGCTATATGCCACAGCGTATCCCCTTTAACCACAATATGGATAACCTGGTATCGATTTACATTTTTAGCATTTGCTTTATTTTCTGAAATTGATTTATCACTCTTCTCGGATCGACCTATATCATTAGAAATCAACACCATTTCTAAATCATTGTCCACCGCAGGCACTTGCACAGTTCCTCCCTTAGTTATCATCGCAGCTGACATACCAGCTAAATCATCATCCTCAGACTTATCGGATGAAGACACACCAACATTATCAGACGCAGATAATATTTCCTGCTCTGCCTCAGCGACAAGCTCTTCTTTATTCACCCTATTGCCCAGCTGTACTGATGTAGAATTATTATCTGTATTATCGACAACTATTACATAACCCTGATCGTCTTTTTCTATGCTGATAACACCTTTATTCATGATGTTCTCTGATTCAGTGGACCGGCTCTCATTTTTAGCCAGGTCTAACTCAGAGCCCAAGGCGCCAGGATCTACAATTATTTCATTGTCTGGCACATCAACCACCTTCACCACAGGTTCATCAGCTACAGTTGTTTCAATTTCTGTCGTCACTTGCTCTTCTATCTCAACCAGAGATGACACGTCAACAGCACGCAATCTTGAATCTACTGAATACTCATTTTCGGGTAAGTCACTATCCAGCAAATAATACACTGCCACAACTAACAAAAATGCCACAACTATAAATATAGCTGAAAACTTTAAGGCATCATCATTATCATCAGCGTAATCCATCGACTTTGATCCATACTGTGCAATCCCCTGATCACTGAACTCCTCCTTGCTTGTCACTAAACTCCTGCTCACATCATTGTTATAACTCGATGGACTGTGGCCTAACTCATCTACTTGCTTATGACCAGAAACGGACACATCAAAATCTTCGCTTGAAAATGACTTTTCTATACCTCCCTTTACCGCGGTATCAATAATACCCGCGGCTTCTTTTCTGGTTTGTGGCTGGCGCATCTCCACTAGTGGCTTATTTTCAAATGACAGATCGGGGCTAGCTACAGATATGATAGCAGGCCCATCATCAGCTTTTGCTGCTACCCGTGCTTGCTCTGACTCTTCTGTTTCTGTTTCTGTTTCAGGTTCAGCCTCTGGCTTATCGTTATGACTGTCTACCTTTGACGACAATTCTGAACTAAATACCTGGCGACCTTTAATATCCGGGCTTTTTTTCTTACTTATGACGTCATCATTTTTTCTTAGTCCATCATCCATCCTTTCAATATAATCACGTAAATAGCCGCTATTTTTACAGACATTGAGTTTAGCGAAATCACAATAGAGTTGAATTTTATCATTTAATAATAACACTCTATCGAAAACATCCCTGGGAATCAGAGCAGGCAACTGCCCCCAGCCCTTATCCGGAAACTCAATGACATCGATAATTTCGTCCACCCAGAAACCCGACCTTACTGTTTCAAGATTGACGATAATAACTCGGCCGTTACTATTTCTCTGTTTTTTATCAACACCAAAAGCAACACGAAGATCCATAGTATTAACTATGCCACTTACATGCCTGAATACTCCCGGCCTTAGTTCATCAACACCGGGGGGCTTTTTCATTGCAGGCGGCACCACTACTGACTCAACACTGTGTGTTGATGAGCAGCACAAAACAGGGCCCACCCTGTAGAGCAGCAATGCATTGTTATCCGATATTGTTTTTGAATTCTGCATCAGCCTGTATTAAAATTTATTCCATATTTCTAAAATGATTAATAAAACCCACAGCCAAAAAATATAAATCTATATATTATTAACCGGATGTATATGCTTTATTATCAGCCCTTGACTGCTATTCAAAACCAGCCTCAAACACCATGGCCACATACATCTATACCCGCTTACTCATAGAACTATTTGCGCCGTCATGACCTGAAACTTCTCCAGCCAACAGCAAGCAACAAACCATAAGACAAAAACCAGTCATTTCCAGCATTTAGCACATGATATCTACATTGATTTTTACTCGAGATATTTTTCCTGCCATTTCTTATATAAATGCCATGTGTATTCTGTAAATTCTTCTGTGTTATTAAACTTCGATGGGTCAATCGCATCATAAACATAATAATTAGCCGTACGATTTTCAGACCGCATAAAATGATATAGTTTATCAATTAATGTCTGAGGATCACGCCATTCAAAATCATCCTGCGATTCATAATGTAGAAACACTGGCAAAATTGGTATACCTGTTTTCATTGACATATCAAAAGCCCCGTATCTAAAGCTTTCAAAAATGCGCCTACCCTTACAGCCGCCTTCAGGATAGAGCGCAATATTATTTCCTTTTGCTAATTCTTCAATCATTGTTTCTAGTGCTTCATTTCGGGAAGACTTCGAATCTCGCTTAACATATACAGTTCCTGCCGCCTCTGAAATCTTTCCAACCACCCACCATTTCTTTACTTCAATCTTGGCCAGTGAATGCACTTCAAAAAGTGCCGGTATGCCAATATCCTCGAATGCAGATGGATGATTAGCTATTAATATATATTGCTGCGGAATCTGGACTAAGTTTTTCTGATGAATCTTTAACTTTACATCCAGCGCTCTAACAAATGCCCTGCTCCATCGCTGGAACATATGAAAATAAAATTTTCCATGAAACATGGAAGGCAGCCATGCCGCTAGATACAAAAGCACTGTCAGCAACATAAAATCCAGCCACAATGCGCTCATCTTTATAATACGAAAAGCAAAATAAAACACTGGCACCCCCAAAATCACTCATTCTACAGAGTATAGGCTATCACTTTTAGCTTCACTGCTACCAGGCTGACAATGTGTTTATTCTTATGTTATTAATTTCTCAACATTTCAATCAATCTCATGTAATCTAGCCCAAGAAAATCAATGGACCAAGGTCATATGAAAGCTTTTTTTTTAAACATTTGCTCAATAGTATGCTTACTCACAAGCTCTGGATGTACGACACTGGACGGCCCAGCGGACCCCAATGACCCTCTCGAGAGCTACAATCGGGCCATTTACAAATTCAATGACACATTTGACACTTATCTACTAAAACCAGTGTCGCAGGGGTACGACACCATCACTCCGGCTCCGATACAGAAAGGAATCAGTAACTTTTTCAGCAATCTTGATGATGTACTGGTTATTGTAAACGACCTGTTTCAGCTAAAATTAACACAGGCTGCATCGGATACAGGGCGTTTTCTAATAAACAGCACATTAGGACTGTTTGGTTTAATTGACTGGGCCTCAGACATGGGCCTGGAAAAACACAATGAGGATTTTGGTCAGACTCTTGGTTATTGGGGGGTACCAAGCGGACCCTATTTCATCCTGCCCTTAATCGGCCCTAGCACCATCCGTGATGCCACGGGTTTTGCTGTGGATGAATCCTATTTTGATCCTATATATAAAGAAGTAGAAAATGGCTATCCGGTATCCTCGCGCCACAATGAATCTGCTGTCTGGACTATGACTGCGATTAAAGCCATTGATATAAGAGCCAATTTGCTTAAAAGCGAAAAAGTATTGGATGAAGCTGCATTAGACCGCTATGTATTCCTGCGTGAGGCCTATTTGCAGCGTCGTAAACACCTGGTTTACGATGGTAAACCTCCGCAAGATGAACCTGAATTCAATGAATCTGAATTATTTGATGAATGAGTGAGAGACGTACGCCGAACCTGATATCAACCAGGAATATTCTCTTCAAGAAATTTTTTATAGTTTTC
Organism: Gammaproteobacteria bacterium; assembly: GCA_048550535.1. Classification (GTDB taxonomy): domain Bacteria; phylum Pseudomonadota; class Gammaproteobacteria; order SZUA-229; family SZUA-229; genus CBDULX01. Next base: position 7,951 of record JBLYYN010000284.1, on the reverse strand, counting down.
TGCACTGATAATCTGCGTACCATCACAGTTAAACTGCATTCGAATCAGGTCCTGCACTATGCAGATAGTAATATTACGCAGGTAAAAATCTGGGAGTTCGCGCATAGTTTTTAAAGAAGCCATAATGGTCCTGATTTCCTCAAGTGTCATTGGATCCCACGAAGCATGGCGTTTGATAAAAATATTCTTCCAGTAACCGGGAATTTTGTTAAACAGACTGCTGCTTTCAATACTTTCATATAATTCTCGCATCGCCTGTATTTTGTCTTCATAAGAGATTTTTGGAAACTGACGATCAAGATAAGCAGGGTCCGCCAGCTTTTCAGCGGCATGTATTTCCTGTCGCAGGGGATCAAAAATGGAATTGGTACGTATTTCACCACTATTGAAACCGATAAATATTCGATAAATACCACGATTAAGCATCAGGTCCTCGATATTTTTAAACAGGGGCTGCATAAACTTGTCAACTGGACTTTCGTATCGTTTGCGCTGTAATGTGGTTTCCCTTAACGAAGGGTCACCCTTAATTCCGATATGCAGACTGCTCTGATTCAGGCCTGTCGCACTGACGATGCTCTCCCTAAGAACCAGTTCTTCCAGTTCGGTTTCTGCATCGTTATGAGTTTCAATAATCAACTGTGTTTTCCCCAAATAAAGCACTGAAGTATTCTAATTTATTTCGCATTCGTCGCACGTGACAGCCTTCCCAGAACAACTGATTGCAAACTGGACAATAATTTATGTCTGAACCCGTCTTTTTCAGAAAGCCCGCTAGTTGCTGGCACTGCACATCACTGGCTGCGACCAATAGTGTATTGCAATTCAGACAGCGACTGAATGGTCTATTTAACCAATTAATGTTGAGTTTTCGGGTGACTTCTTCAAGGCAATGATCCATCAAGTTACATTCCAGCAAGACTACCGTTGCGGCAGCATTCCGAAATTCCATCAATTTCCTGTCACGGGTAATCAGGTGTCTGTTTTCATCCCTCGCCTGTTCAATGATCTGACGATCACTCATCCCGTGTCGTGCTATAAGAGTATCGTAGCCGGCCACCCTGAGCCACCGCCCTAGCTTGATCAGCATTTCATCGCAAAACAGTTTCACCGGGTATCCAATTCCTCCATTTCATCTACCATACTCTGCCAAACCTCATAATCGGTCAATACTTTATCATTCAGCTCTATACCCAACTCATAAGGCCTGCTATCGGAATCAAGTTCATAGCACCATTTAATGAAACCATTGAGGAAATACTTACCCGCCCTACCTTTAACGTCGATCCACAACTCAATTTCGCTATTTACTGGCGCTTCCTGATCAACACCCAGCCGTATACCCTGCCTGGAAATATCCACCGTAGAACATGATAAAATCATGCCCACCAGTTCTGGTTTCTCAGAAGCCGCCAAAATCTGGATAAACAATCGATCATCCCGCATTAAACGTGGACTATCACGCCGCTCATTGAACTTTCCCATAGACTAAACTTTCTAGATATAGTGATTCCTGGTTTTAGCATAGACCATGAACACTCACATAATCCCTATTACAGGAAATTTACCCTTATATGTTAAGCTGAAAAGATATAACCGGTGGATACCAATGCAGTCAGAAGACCCTGAAAAACAGCAGCAAAAAATAGGCAGCAGCATGATTATGGCAATGTGGATACTGCTCATGCTGTTACTGGGCTATATGTTTAACTATATTCTGCACCAACAGCATAACCCCAACCAGAAGCTGCAGACCCTGAACCCAACCACCGGTGTCACTGAAATTACACTTAAACGTAACCGCTATGGCCACTATGTTAGCCCTGGCCAGATCAATAGCCATCCAGTGACCTTTATGCTGGATACAGGTGCCACGGATGTGTCTATCCCTGCGGTTATTGCCCGTAAAATCGGACTTCAGCAAGGTCGAGAACTGATATATCAAACGGCCAATGGCCACGCCAGGGTCTATGCGACAAAGATTGACGAGGTCGCACTGGGTGGAATAAAGCTTAATAATATACGCGCCACCATTAACCCAAATGTCACAGATAACGATATATTGCTGGGTATGAGTTTTTTGAAACATCTTGAGTTCACCCAGCGTGGTGACCGTCTGACCTTAAGACAATATTCTGATAATTACGAGTGATGAAATTCTGCAGCCAATGCGGCTCAACGGTGAGCCATAAAATTCCCGAAGGGGATACTTTAGCAAGATATGTGTGTGATCAATGCCAGGCCATCCACTATCAGAACCCGCGTATTATTGCTGGATGCATCGCCGAGTGGAAGGATCGCATACTGCTATGCAAACGTGCCATAGAGCCTCGTTATGGCCTCTGGACCCTGCCGGCTGGTTTCATGGAAAATGGTGAAACCTGCGTCGAAGGCGCAGCCCGCGAAACACTGGAAGAAGCCAATGCACAGCTCAGCGATTTATCACTGTTCTGCATGTTCAGCATCCCCCATATTTCCCAGGTTTATATGATTTATCGTGGTCAGCTGATTGACGGCAAAGCCCATCCGGGCAGCGAAAGCCTGGAAACGGCCCTGCTCGATGAATCCAGCATTCCCTGGGACAAACTGGCTTTTCCTGTAATGACGGAAACACTGAAACTATATTTTGCCGACCGATGTAGCGGCAAGTTTAAAGTGCATAATGGTGAAATCGTCCGCAACTCCGACCAAACACTCCGGGTCAGTCTTTACTAAAGTGAATACAGAGTCCAGTCAGCATTACAGCATCCGTCAGTTATCCCCATTTAAAGGCAGCATCCATATCGTCAGCCTGCCCTATGCACGGGCATTGACCAATGATGGCATCAACTGGCAAATCCAGGTCAGCTGTGAAGTTCACCAGCAACAGTGGAACATCAATAATGATCCCGGTATCCAGCGTCGATATATTTTTTATGGATTCTGGACAGAAAGCGGCGGTATATCCCGTATTCCACTCGACCCAAGCCTGGATGTGCCCGATGAATCCTATGTTGAGGAATTACTGGTAGGGGCCATACAACTAGCATTGCCGGAATTACCCTTCACTGCTGCCGATCATTATGAACTGTGGCTATTGGACAACTGTCACAACTTACCCATAGCCCTGCTTCGAAGCGCCACTGACCCACATCAGCTGGATCAGATTGATATCCATCGATGGCGTGCCAGCGATCAGGCCGGTCATAATTTTAATCCGCAACAGGCTGCATGTAACACGGATCCTGTGCTCAAATTACAGAGCCTGATCAATGACGACACTTGCTGTCCGCCCAGGGCGCAATGGTTTCTCAGGGAAAACGATGGTTCGGGCCTGGGTCTTCAGGGGCAAAACCTGGATTCTGCGCTAGTGCATCGGCGTTTGATCAGGCAGCAATTTCCAGAACTCCTGATCAAGGAAAACTGGCAGGAGCCATTTTCACGAATGCTGGCGGAAGATTATCATCACTGGCTCTCACCCAGCCTGCTCACCCTCAGCCACATATCCCTGGCCACTCGCCAGAGACTGGAGGATGCAGCAGTTAACCGCGCCCTGGATGTCAGTCGCCGCTATAAACTGTACCCAACTATCACCCGCAGTGCCTGGCTCAATCGTATACTGGTAGAAACCAAACTGAGAAAATCCCTCACATAAGCGGGTGACTTAATAAGCCATCAGTAATATCATTAATGAAATAATTCATTCAAGGGTAAACATCATGGTTCGCGAAGTTGATGTCGCAATTATTGGCGCAGGCAGTGCCGGCCTCTATGCTATGGGGCAGGTCCGACGAAAAACCAGCAATTTTGTTCTGATTGACGGTGGCGAACTGGGTACCACCTGTGCTCGAGTTGGCTGCATGCCTTCCAAGGTGATGATTCAGGTTGCTGAAGACTTTCATCGCCGATACATCTTCGACCGGGAAGGCATCGAAGGTGGCGACCAGCTGAGCCTGAATATCACCGAGGCCATGGAACATGTGGAAGACCTGCGTGACAACTTCGTCGATCGTACCCTGGGTAACTCAACCGATAATCTGGATGACAAACAGCTGATACGATCCTATGCCCATTTTGTCGACAGCAACACCCTGCAAACCGATGACGGCCAAACCATCAAGGCAAAAAAAATAATCATCGCCACCGGTTCACGACCTATCATTCCCGAAGCCTGGTCTGTATTCGCCGATAAAATAATCACCACTGATGAAATCTTCGACATGCAGCAACTGCCAGAGTCCATTGCCGTCATCGGTCTGGGTGTGATTGGTCTGGAAATTGGACAGGCTTTGCACCGCATGGGCATACAGGTTACCGGCATTGATCAGCAGACCCGTATCGGTGGAATCGATGATGATGATGTCAACGCCGTCGCTATTGATACCCTGGGTAAGGAAATGTCCCTTTGGCTGGGTCACGGCGCCGAAATTTCTGTGACCGGCGATAGCAAACTCAAGGTCACGGCCGGTGACAAAGAAGTAGTAGTAGATAATATCCTGGCCAGTATGGGCCGTCGTCCTAACACCGACAAGCTCAGGCTTGAAGTCCTGGGCATTGAGCTGGGTCGTCAGGATGTACCCTTATTTAACCCTCATACCATGCAACTGGGTGATCTGCCGATTTATATTGCCGGTGATGTCACCGCCGAAAAAGCTATTTTACATGAGGCAGGCTACGAAGGCAGAGTGGCCGGTTACAATGCCATGCTTGATCAAGCCATAGCTTTCAAGCATAAAACCCCACTGGCCATCACCTTCTGCGACCCCAATATCGTCAGCGTCGGCGCCAGTCTGTCAGAACTGGACCCGAACACTACAGCTATCGGGGAAATGAGACTGGCACCCGTGGGTCGCGCCCTGATCATGGGCAACAACAAAGGTATAATCCGGGTCTATGCCGATAAAGCCTCAGGCAAACTACTGGGTGCCTGCATGATATCAGTTAAAGGCGAAAACCTGGGCCACCTGTTATGCTGGTCTATCGAAATGGGGCTCAGTATCCAGGATATGCTAAAAATGCCATTTTACCACCCGGTTATCGAAGAAGCTCTGCAGGCAGCGCTGTATGACTGCAAATCTAAGCTGGACATCACGGATCCTGACTGGCCTATAGAACTCACACCGGCAGAATAAAAATGAGCAGGCTGTACCCTTCGATGGCTACAGCCGATATTTTGATCTCGCCCTGAGTATATTTAAAACTAATAGACTGCAGTTATTTTTACACCATGACTGAATCCATATTCGTAGTTGATTTACATGAATTTGATGACAAGGTCATCAATGCCTCCCATGAAAAACCTATACTGGTCGACCTCTGGGCGGACTGGTGTTCACCCTGCCTTGTGATCGCACCCATTCTTGAAAAGCTGGCGCATGAACTTGAAAACCAGATTGGCATTGCCAAAGTGGAAGTGGATGATGGGGATAATATGAAACTGGCAGGCCATTACAAGGTACGCGGATTCCCTACCCTGCTTCTATTTCAGAATGGTAATGAGGTCGGTCGCTTCAGTGGCGCCAAACCACTGCAGTTCATACGAAACTTCATCTATGAACATACCGATATTTAATCGAACGGCTGCTTATCCATCTAGCTAAACGCCAAAAATAATACTGAACATTTACCTTTGTCGAATTTTTTCTATACTTCAGTGAAGTAAAAAACATTAACCGGTCCATGACAATCATTGTTAAATCATTCAGTCTCGTTTTATTGCTGCTAGTCCTTAAAACTGTTACGGCTCAAACCGATACTCGACCTGCGCCATCTGAGTTTGATAAGGCCATGACGGCATATCAGAAGCAGGACTATGCCACTGCTCTCATGTTGTGGTTCCCGCTGGCCAGCAACGGCAACATTGAAGCCCAGTTCATGCTCGGTAACATGTATCTAAAACAAAAAGGTGATCGCAACAACCCGGAAAAAGCTACTCACTGGTTTCTACAGGCTGCCCAAAATGATCACGTCGCATCACAGTTGCAGCTTGGAAAAATGTACCGCCAGGGCGCAGACATAGATAAAAATAATCGCCAGGCCCTGCACTGGCTGTTAAAAGCCGCCCGTGCAGGAAACCATGATGCCATGTATCTGGTCGGCGAAATGTACCAACTGGGTGAGGGCGTAAACCCCAGACCTCCCAAAGCCGCTTACTGGTATTCCAGGGCTGCTGAAAATAACCATACCCTGGCCCAGACAAATCTGGGGCTGATGTTCCTCAAGGGTGATGGCATTAAGAAAGATACCAAACAGGCTCTCAAGCTACTTAAGCAATCCGCCAACAATGACAATATGCAAGCCATACTGGCCCTGGCTGATATGCATAGACAAGGCACAGAAGTCGATATTAATCCAGTTAAAGCCATGGAGCTGTATAAAAAAGCGGCCCAAGCCGACTACTCAGAAGCACAATTTCAGCTTGCCGAACTCTATTATCAGGGCAAGGGTATAAAAAAAGATCATAAACAGGCCATCCACTGGTATCGAAAAGCGGCTGACCAGGAACATATCAACGCCCAGTACGCCTTAGGCAAGATGTATGTCAACGGCTATGGTGTTAAGCGCGACTACATAAAAGGTGTTAGTCTGTTTCGGCAAGCCGCACACCAGGGCCATGGCCAGGCACAACTGGATTTTGGCATTGCCTGTTACACTGGCAAAGGTACCGAAAAAAACCTGCTACAGGCTTATGCATGGTTTTATGTAGCGGCCGGTCAGGGCATAAAAAATGCCCAGAAAAACAAAATTGCAATCTATAACACTCTTTTACCTGAAGAAAAAAAACAGGCTGCACTGATGGGGTATGAATATATCAAAAAATACAAAGCCAAATAAACTGGGGACAAAATCCGCTTTTTTCCTGCTGTCTGGTTCACGTTTTTCTTTGCTAACTGGTCTAGACTGTTAATCATTAATGCTTTTACAGCCGCCCTTACGACATGGATACAAACGGATGTTTAAAATCAGCCTCACACAATCCTGGACTCATCGCCCATCCAGCATCAGCCTGGGACTGGGACTGGGCTTATGGCTGATTACGGCTAACAGTTTTAACAGCTCGCAGCCGTTGCCAGTTAGTATGCAACACAGTGATACAGCTCTGCCCCCAACTGATGTAACTGAAATTCATTCCATCGATAAGGCTAATATTGAACTACGCGAATTGTTCCAGAAAGCAGACCATGCTTTTGAACTAGGTAGGAGAACTGAATTTAAACGTTTGCTACCCCTACTGACCGATTATCCCCTGTATCCCTACCTGCTGTACAAGGACATGCGTCGTAATATCGGAAAGCTAGATCAGCATCAGATAGAGCTTTTTCTGTCCGATTATGCCAACAGCATCATCGCCAACCAGTTTCGCCGCGATCTGATTCGTTATTACGCGCGTAATAAGCAATGGCAATCACTGATCGGAATATACCTGCCCCAGGACAGCATCAACCTGCAATGCCAGTACATTTATGCCCTGCTTAAAACCGGGGGCCATCAACATGCTTACTCATCCATCGAAAAACTCTGGTTAACGGGCAGTTCACTGCACCGTAGTTGTGACAAGGCTTTTAAAATCTGGCGCGAAGCGGGTCTACAGACCCAGTCTCTAACCTGGCAGCGCATACAACTGGCCATGGCTAAAAACCATATCCGTCTGTCTCGTCATCTGGCCAAACAACTGGACGAAAATGAGCAGAAGTGGTTCGAGTTGTGGCTTCAGGTACACAACAACCCAGAGTACAGCCTTGAGGCGAGCTTATTAAGGCAAAACCACCCTCTGACTAGTACTATTCGTTTACATGCTATTAAGCGCATGAGCCGAGAAGATACCGACCAGGCTATTGCTCTGTGGATGAAACTGGCCCAGCGCTTTAGCTTCACAGAAGAGGATCTCTACAAGAGCTATGAAACTATTGGACTGAAGAAAGCCAGACGTCACGAGCCCGATGCCAACTTCTGGCTCAATCGCATCCCTGAT